>CACGPP010000022.1 GCA_902574995.1 uncultured Alphaproteobacteria bacterium | reverse complement strand
GATATTAAACTAGCTAATCCCTCTATTTGACTTCTCATACCAGCAGCACCTTCGCTGATGGTAATAACTTTGTATGTATTCAAATTTTATTATTTAAATCTTACTGACTTAATTTCGTATGAAGTTATTCCTTTTGGTGTTGACACTTCAATATAATCGCCCTTTTTTTTCCCAATTAAAGCTCTTGCTATAGGACTAGTTACAGAAATTTTTTTCTGCTCAATATCAGCTTCAACTTCTCCAACTAGCTGATACTTAGACTCTTTGTCATTATCTAAGTTTATAATTGATACAGTTGCTCCAAATTTTACAACTGACCCTGATAGTTTTGATACATCTATTAGCTCTGCTTGAGCAATAATGCTTTCTATCTCAGCTACTCTACCTTCAATGAAACTTTGTTTTTCTCTAGCCGCATGATACTCAGCATTTTCAGAGAGATCACCATTGCTTCTAGCATCAGCTATTGCTTTAATTATAATTGGTCTTTCAACTGTTTTTAAATGTTTAAGTTCGTCGAGGAGTTTCTTTTGCCCCTCTTCTGTCATTGGTATTTTTTCCATTTTGTTACTATTTTAATTAAGTTGTAAAAACTATTGAATTTTAAGAGTTATTACAAATGAATTTTTATACTAAAAAGAATGATGAATTTGTATAGGTTTTACAGAAATAGGCTTATTTTTCAATGTAATCAGTGATTTAATTAGTATTTCTGCACTTCTAAGGTTAGTGTAATAGGGAACATTAAGATCAACGGATGTTCTTCTTATAGTGAAACTGTCTATAATTGCCTGTTTTTTCTCGGTGGTGTTTATAACTAAATCAATCTTATTTTGCTTAATATATTCTACTACATGTGGTGATCCCTCAGCTACTTTATTAATCAAATTTGAAGAAATTCCCTCTTTCAACAAAAAGTCGTGTGTTCCTTTTGTTGTATATAAATTATAGCCATTTTCTATAAAAGACTTAGCTATTTTAAATACACTTTGCTTATCCTCATTTTTAACTGAGATGAATACATTTTTTAAGTCATTTAGTTTCTGCCCGGCACCAATTTGACTTTTGAAATAAGCTAAATAAAAATCTTCGTCTATACCCATAACCTCACCAGTGCTTTTCATCTCTGGGCCAAGTATGACATCAGTGTTTGGGAATTTATTAAATGGAAAAACAGCTTCTTTGATCGCAAAGTAAGGTAAAATACTACTATCAAAATTCTGATGTTTGTCAGTCAAAGTTTTACCAACAATTAATTCAGCTGCAATTTTAATAAAAGGTATACCTATTGCTTTGGCAAGAAAAGGAATGGTTCTACTAGCTCTTGGGTTTGCTTCAAGTATATAAATTTCTTCATCTTTGATAGCATATTGAATGTTCATCAAACCAAGTGTCTTTAATTCATTAACAAGTGAAATACTAAATTTTTTAATATCTGATATGATTTTATTATTAAGAGAAAAGGGGGGTATACTACAAGCACTATCACCTGAGTGAATACCAGCCTCTTCAATATGTTCCATAATTCCAGCTATCATGGTATTACCTTGATTATCTCTTAGCACATCAACATCTACCTCTTTTGCGTTTTGAAGAAACTCATCAATCAGAATAACATTATTTTCTAATGCCCAATAATTTTGATCAATGTAATCTTGTACATCATCTAAATTACCCATTTTTTCCATCATTCTTCCTCCTAGAACATATGAAGGCCTTAACAAAATAGGAAACTTAAGCTTGGAGGACTTAGCAACAAGTTCTTTAGTTCCCAAAGAAATATCACTCTTTGGTTGTTTTAAACCTACCTTTTGTATTAACTTTTGAAATCTCTCTCTGTCTTCAGATATGTCTATTGCCTCAAAAGATGTGCCTAATATCTTATAGCCATATTCTTTAAGCTTGTTTGCTATTCTTAAAGGTGTCTGTCCACCAAATTGAACAACAACACCCTCAACAACACCGATCTCGTTTTCTTTATCAATTATATTTTTGACATATTCAAAGTCCAAAGGCTCAAAATATAATTTATCTGATGTATCGTAATCAGTTGAAACTGTCTCAGGATTGCAATTAATCATAATTGTTTCATAACCAAGTTTCTGAAAAGATTTTACTGCTTGCACACAACAATAATCAAATTCTATACCCTGACCAATCCTATTAGGACCGGAACCAAGAATAATGATCTTTTTATTATTTACCGGTCTAGACTCACAACTAAACTCATTTATTTCAGAGATGAATGTTGAATAAAGATAGGCAGTAGA
>CACGPP010000021.1 GCA_902574995.1 uncultured Alphaproteobacteria bacterium | reverse complement strand
GCTAAATTTAAAAATAAAAATTTAATAACACATAATATTGAATTTATTAAAGAACTTAAATTTAAAAAGATAACCCTTATAATTAATAATATAAAAAACACTAAAATTAACATTTTTGATGATTTAGAAGTAATAAAAGGAGGTAAAACAAGATCAGAAAGTGTAAAAAACGCCTTAAGCAAATCCAAATTTAAATCAAAATATGTAATCATACATGATGCTGCTAGACCGTTAAATTCTCAAAAATTAATCAAAAATATAATAAAGAATTTATTAGAAAAAAATTATGATTGTGTAGTGCCTTATACTAAGTGTTCTGATACTGCTGTTATTGGCCATGATAATATTGACAGAGATAAACTAAAACTTATTAAAACACCACAAGGATTTATTAAAAGTAAAATTACTCTTTTACATAATAACAATAAGATAAAGTTATTAACTGACGACAGTCAACTTTTCAGGAATAAAAAAAATAAATATAAAATTAAATATTTATTACAAAACGAAATAAATTTAAAAATTACATACAAAGATGAATTAGTTTCATTAAATAATTTAGTTGAAAAGAATATCTTAGTAGGAATTGGTTATGATATTCACAGAACTATAAAAACTAATAAAATTAATTTATTAAAACTTGGTGGTGCAAAAATAAAATCAAAAATAAAAGTTATTTCTCACTCAGATGGAGATGTAATACTACATGCTATCACAGATTCTATTCTAGGAGCACTATCTCAAAGAGATATAGGTACCTATTTTCCAAATAACAAAAAAAACTTAAATAGAAATTCATTAGAATTTTTAAATTATGCTTTGAACAAAATGAATTTAAAGAAAAAGATGATCAATAATATTGATCTAATGATTGTTTCAGAAGAGCCTAAAATTAATCCTCATTTTAAAAAGATTTTAGAAAGTATTTCAAAGAACCTTAATATCAATGAGAATAGTATTTCTATCAAAGCAACTACAAATGAAAAATCTGGATTAATAGGTAGTGGCGATTTTATAGCCTGTTGGTCAAATATTTCTCTGAGAGAAAACTAAACAACTTTTTTTAGTTTTTCAAAGTCTTCGTCAGCATGATAACTTGACCTTGTCATCGGTGAGGAGGAAATCATTTTAAATCCCAATTTTAAGCAAACATTATAGAGGCTTTTAAACTCGTCTGGAGAGTAAAACTTATGAACTTTTTCATGATGAACAGACGGTTGTAGATATTGGCCTATAGTAACAAAATCAATATTGGAGTCTTTCATATCTTTTAGTACTTCTATTATTTCTGAATAATCCTCACCTAACCCAACCATAATACCAGACTTTGTAAATATTGATCTATCGAAATCTTTAACTTCTCTTAAAAGTCTTAAACTCTCAATATAATTAGAACCAGGTCTGATTTGTTTATAGATTCTTGGAACTGTCTCTAAGTTGTGATTAAAAACATCAGGCTTCACCTTTGCGATATCGATGTAGTTTCTATTTTTTCTTAGGAAATCGGGTGTTAAAATTTCTATTGTTGTATTATTAGATAGTTCTCTTATGTACTTAATAGTATCAATAAAATGCTGAGCACCACCGTCAGGTAAATCATCTCTGTCTACACTTGTTACAACAACATGTTTAAGACCTAATTTTAAAACAGATTTGGCAACGTTAAGAGGTTCCATTGGATCTGGTGGCTCAGAGGGTTTACCAGTTTTTACATTACAGAATGCACATGCTCTAGTACAGGTATCTCCTAATATCATAAAAGTTGCGTGTTTTTTTTCCCAACATTCTCCAATATTTGGACATGCAGCTTCTTGACAGACAGTAACTAAGTTATGAGATTTAACTATGTCTAGTGTCTCAAAATATTTTTTTGATGTTGGTGCTTTGACTTTTAGCCAATTAGGTTTTTTTAATGTCGTAGGATTAAATTTTTTAATTTTTTCTGGATGTCTGATCATTTTTAAAAATGTAAAGGTTTTTCAAAAGCTGATAAGACACTTTCATGAATAGACTCTGATAAAGTTGGATGTGCAAAGACAGTATTAATAAATTCATCTTCTGTTGACTCTGATGAAATAGCTAAGCCAAATGTAGCTATCATTTCTGTAACATCAGGTCCAATAAGATGTGCACCCAATACCTCTCCCGTTTCAGCATTAAAGAGCGTTTTAACAAAACCATATGAGTTAGACATAGTTTGTGATTTACCATTTGCTAAAAAGGGAAAATTACCTGTCTTGTAGGGAGTCTTATTGTCTTTAAGTTGTTGTTCAGTGAATCCAACAGTGGCTATTTGTGGTAAGCTATATATACATCCAGGGATATGATTTTCTTTTGGTTTATGAGTATCATTACCTG
>CACGPP010000020.1 GCA_902574995.1 uncultured Alphaproteobacteria bacterium | reverse complement strand
ATTTCTTGACCATTAATGTAACTTAAACCTAAATCTTCACAAAATTTTAAAAATTTTGTCTTTTTTGGCTGATATATTACATCAAATACTAATGTGTTTTTTCTTAAGAGCTTCATTGAAGATATATCAATTGGGCTTTCATTTTCTTTTGTACTCCATCCAACAGAAGTGCAATTAATTAAAATGTCAATTTCAGGAAGGAGATCTAGTAAAGAGTCTTTTTTAAAAAAATTAAAATTATTACTCTTAACATCTTGAGAAGTAATGATATTAATCTTATTGTAATTTCCTAACTCTTTTGAAAAGTATGCTGCAACTGATTTGCCAACACCGCCATAACCTAAAATGAGAATTTTTTTTTTTAATATATTGCCAAAATTTTTTTTAAAAGAAAATAAAGATGCTTTGCCATCTGTGTTATGACCATGAAGCTTATTGTCTCTTTTTGATAAAGAGTTTACAGACTTAATTAGATTTACTTCTTGATCAACATTATTTTTAAGAAAATCATAAACCTTTTCTTTATAGGGAGCTGCGATAGCACCTCCTACAAAGTTAGGAATACTGTCGAGTAAACTTAATAAATCATTTAACTTTTCTTTTTCAACATCGAAAGCATGCATTTTTAACGAAGGTACATGTTTTTTAAATACGGCATTCCATAGCAATGGAGATCTTGCACCTTGAGACGGATTCAAACCAATTATTGCAGTAAATATATCGCCTTCATTTATATCAATGTTATTTTTTATGAGTTTTCTTAATAACTCTATAGTCATAATGTTTAAAATATACTTCTACCAATACTTTTAGCAACAAGGTCCATTGATTTCATTAATTTATTAAAATCGAAGTAATCAATAGGTTGAAGTGGGTCTACTGCTGCATTATCAGGGTCTTTGTGGACTTCAAGCATAATGCCATCAGCACCTGCAGCAACTGAAGCAAGAGACATTGATGAAACCCAAGGCCTCCAAAAAGTTGCATGAGATGGATCTACTACTATGGGCAAATGAGTGATTTCTTTAGCTGCAGGTAAAACTTGTAAATCTAATAAAAATCTTGAGGTTGATCTATGTGTATGAGGTGCAACAACACCTCTTTCGCATAATAAAACATTTTTATTTCCTTCAACCAAAATATACTCTGCTGCGCCTAACCAATCTCTAAGTGAAGAGCCATAGTGTCTTTTTAACATTATGGGTTTGCCTGTCTTTGCACATGCGGTAAGGAAAGGATAATTTTGCATATTTCTTGAACCAATTTGTAAAATATCAGCTGTCTCAGCAATGAAAGATATGTATTTCTCCTCCATAACTTCTGTTATTATTGGAATCTTAATTTTATCTTTTACATAATTTAACCAATTAATTCCCTCTTCTCTAGTTTCGTTATATTTTTTACTTCTATATGGGAATGATAATGGTTTAAAAGCTCCACCTCTCAAAAAACTTGCTCCATATTTTTTTACATTTAATGCTATATCCTCAATAAGTTCTTTGGACTCAACCATATTAGGACCAGCAAAAACTGGGATTTTATCACCACCAAATTCTATTCCACAAATTGAGAATTTTGATTTGTGATCAGGGCTTTTTTTTGCAACTAAGGGAAACTTATCTTTAAGGTCATCAGAAGTAATATCTTTTCCTGGGAACTTATTCTCTATCATTTTAACCTCCTAATTTATTATAAATTGGTTTATTTTTTAAAAAGGTCCATTGTTTTTTTTCATTACTTTTATAAAAAGCATGCACTAAATTTGTAGTAGAAATACAATCCTTTGCGTAAATTAAATTATTATTTTTTTTTCCTAATAAAACATCTATATTGCCTTGAATTAATAATCTGTGACTTATTCCATATCCATTTTTTACTGTCTCGGAGTACTTATTGCATAAAAATGAAGTTTTATTTTTTTGATTAAGAAATTGAATATCTAATACTTTGTTAAGAGCTATGCCTCCAATGTTTATAAAACCTTTTTCTCCAGTTATAGATAATGAGGCCTCAATGTCTTTTGGTCTTGCAGCAGTTGTAGCCTCAAATGTGCCTGAAGAGCCATCTGAATTAACAAATATTGAAACAATTGTATCCTCTGCTTCAAGTTTATTAATTCTTCTTGAAGATTTTGTGACAACAGATTTAATTGGACCCAACAAATAATTTAAGGCATCTAAATGATGAATTGCTTGTTGACTTAAAACTCCGCCATCCATTTTCCAAGTACCATGCCAACCATCTTCATAATATTCTTGGTATCTGCACCATCTTAATCTTACAGATGAAGAAATTATTTTTCCAAATTTTTTTTTTTCTAATAAATTCTTTGCAAATATTATTGATGGATTTAATCTGTTTTGATAA
>CACGPP010000019.1 GCA_902574995.1 uncultured Alphaproteobacteria bacterium | reverse complement strand
CAAAATATCTCCTAATTATGAGGAAATGAAAGAACACATGGGTTTAAAGTCTAAATCTTCCATATTCCAATATTTAGAATATTTAGAAGAACAAGGTCACATTAAAAAAAATAAATTAAAATCTAGATCTATTGAATTAAATAATTTAATTCCTTTTTACAATTCGATATCTGCGGGTAAACCTTTGGATAATCTAAATCAACAAATAGAATATATTGATGTAAATAGTTTTTTAAAACCAAATAAAAGTAACTGTGTCGCTTGTAAAGTAAATGGTAATTCAATGGAGTCTTATGGTATTTTTGAGGATGATATAATTATATTAGAGAAAGTTACAAATTATAGTTCAAATGATATTCATGCTATTCAAATAGATGATAGTGAAATAACTCTAAAAAAAATTAAATTAATCAAAGATGAAATTGAAATATTTGGCGACCATAAAAATTTTTCATCAATTAAGTATAGAAAAGATAGGATTAAAATATTGGGTAAGATGATTAATTTAGTCAGAAAATATTAATGATTATAACTAGATTTGCTCCCTCTCCTACTGGAAATTTTCACATGGGAAGTTTGAGGACTGCAATTTACAATTTTTTATTTGCAAAAAAAAATAAAGGAAATTTTCTTTTAAGAATAGAAGATACTGATAAAGAGAGATCAAAAAAAATTTATGAAGAAGAAATCTTAAAGATATTTAATATTTTTAAACTTCAATATGACAATCTTAGTTATCAATCTAAAAATTTAAGTATTCATCAAGAATATTTAGAAAAACTCTTATCAAATGATATGGCATATCATTCAAAGGATGGACCTTATAAGTTCAGAGTGAATAGAGATAATGAATTTTTTGAGTATGATGATTTAATTTTAGGAAAAATTCAAATTCCATCTAAAACTATAGAAGATTTTTCAATTGCAAGATCTGACAAAAGTCCAACTTTTATATTATCAAACTTAATTGACGATAATTTAGAGAATGTGACCAATGTCATTCGTGGAAACGATCATACAACTAATTCAATTAAACAAATTATGATATCCGATGCTTTAAATTTTAAAGATATAAAATATGCTCATATACCCCTAATACACGATATCGATGGGAAAAAATTATCAAAAAGAAATAATATTACTAATGTAAATGATTATTTGAGTAAAGGTTACCTATCTGACTCCATATTTAATTTTATTATAAAATTAGGTAATAATTTTAATGATATTGAATATTTAGACATTCAAGATGCAATTGAAAATTTTAATTTATCTAAAACAGTTTTATCACCAGCTAAATTTGATATTGAAAAGTTAGATTTCATTAATCGTCATTATTTAAATAAATTATCTTTTAAAGAATTTAAAAATTTTTTAGAGAGGGACATAGAAAAAAAAGTATCTAATTTCCAGTTGGAACTAGTTTACTTAGACATATTAGAAAGATGTAATAAATATACTGATATCAATATAGAAGTATCAAAACTTTTAAATTTTTTTGAAAAAAACATTGCCCTTGAAATTGATGAAAATGAAAAAGATTTAATTAAAAAAATTTATTCAATTATTAATAGTTTGCATGATAATGATAATGCTTTATTAGTACTTGAAAAAAATGACTTACCTCTTAAGAAAATAGGAAAGATAATTAGAAAAATTACAGTAAATTTTGAGTCCAAAATACCTATTGAAAAAATTTTTTTATTCTTTGGTATTGAAAAAGTGAAAGAAAAGTTATTATTATACTTATATGATTGATGAAAAACGATTTAAATTAGTCGATACCAAAACTGGTAAAGAATATGAATTCGATGGAATCTCAGGATCTATTGGGCCAGATGTAATTAACATATCATCACTTTATAAGAAGACAGGTCTATTTACTTATGACCCCGGTTTTACATCAACTGCAGCTTGTAATTCTAAAATAACATACATTGATGGCGAAAAAGGTATTCTTCAATATAGAGGTTATCCTATTGAGGAACTTGCAAATAATAGCTCTCATCTAGAAGTTTGTTACTTACTTATGCATGGCGAGTTGCCATCAGAGAGTGATAAAAATGAATTTGAAGAAATCATTAAAAACCACACATTACTAAATGAACAAATAATACAATTTTATAGGGGTTTTAGAAGAGATGCACATCCTATGGCCATGATGATTGGAATTGTTGGAGCTTTATCATCATTTTATCATGACTCTTTAAATATTGAAGATCCTGAACATAGAATGATTGCATCACATAGAATTTTAGCAAAGATGCCAACCATTGCTGCAATGGCATATAAATATTCTGTTGGTCAGCCTTTCGTTTATCCTGTTAATAAACTTAATTACGCAGATAATTTTTTACATATGTGCTTTGCAACACCAACAAAGGAATATGAAATAAATCCACTCTTTTCAAAAATAATGGATCAAATCTTTATTCTTCATGCTGATCATGAACAAAATGCTTCAACATCAACTGTAAGAACAGCTGGCTCGTCTCTAGCAAACCCATATGCATGTTTATCAGCTGGCATCTCATCACTTTGGGGAAAATCTCACGGTGGTGCAAATGAAGCTGTGATAGATATGATTGATGAAATAGTTTTAAATGATCTAAAACCTAAAGACTTTATAGAAGAAGTTAAAAATAAAAAAAATAAAATAAGATTGATGGGTTTTGGACATAGAGTCTATAAAAGTTATGACCCAAGAGCTAAAGTTTTAAAGAAAAGCACAGAAGATTTATTTAAGGATTTAAAAATTAAATCAAAAGAACTCGAAATAGCTAAAGAAATTGAAGAATTAGCTTTAAATGACTCTTACTTTAAAGAAAAAAATTTATATCCAAATGTTGATTTTTACTCTGGAATTCTTTTAAAAGCTCTAAATATTCCTACTACAATGTTTACACCAATTTTTGCAGTTGGAAGAACAGTAGGCTGGCTTTCACAATGGAAAGAGATGATAGAGGACAAAGAATTTAAAATAACTAGACCCAGACAATTATTTACTGGAGATAAAGATAAGTCCTATAAAAAAGTCCCTGATAGAGAGAAAAAATCAATATTTAATTTACTGTGGCTTAAGAAAACTTTTCTAAATAATCAGTAATTATACTTGAACGAAAGTTTTCAAAATCGCTACTTTTAATCCCATCAAAAATATTTTTTCTATAATTATAGAGTTTATCTTTATTTAATTTTAAATTTGTAAAAAAATTTGACAAATTAGTGACTGTAAAATCATTTTGTATGAACTCTTTTACAATTTCTTTTTTATTAAAAATATTCACTAATGATAAATATTTAGATCTTACAAACAATTTAAAGATAATATAATTTATAATATTTGCTTTATAAAATATTATGTGTGGTATATTTGAAAAACTTAGTTCCAAATGAACAGTCCCAGAACAAGCAAAAGCAAAATCTAGTTTAGATATTTTTTTATAATAAGAATTATCATTCAAATGTATTTTTATATTAGAATTATCTTTAAAGTAGTTTTTTATAAATTCATGATATTCATTTGTAACAAAAAAATTAAAAACAAGATCTTTATAATTATTAAGATTTAAAAGTAATTTCTTAATTATAGGAATATTTTTATGTATTTCTTGCTGTCTACTACCTAAAAATATACCAATATTATTGATATCAATATAATCATTAGAATAGAAAGTTTTGTTTTTTAAGGGATGGCCAATATACTCATAGATATCAGAGTTGTAATATTTTTTTTCAATACTAAATATTGAAAAAATCTTATCAAAATTTCTATTAATAAATTTTGCTTTACTTGATTTCCAGATAAAAACTGATGGACCTACAATTTGACAATATTTTATTTTATTTGATTTGAATTTTTGAATGTAAAATTTTGAAAAATCAAATGAATCAACAAAAAAAATATGAGTAAATAAATGTATATCAACAATTTCTTTGATT
>CACGPP010000018.1 GCA_902574995.1 uncultured Alphaproteobacteria bacterium | reverse complement strand
CAGCTATAAGAGCATTTTTATTAATATGTAGATTATTTTCTATTGCATTAAGAAAATACTTTGACTTACTATATTTAGATTTCTTTTTTTTATTTATTTTTTGACTTAAATATTTTGTATGATTAGTTTTTTCTAGAACTATTTTATCTAAAATATTCATTTCTTTTTAATTTTGTTTAAATGATTTAGAGCCTTAGAGGTTTCAATAGAATTACTTAGTATATCAAAGCATTCATCAAATTTATAAGTAGGTTTTATTGTTTGCATCGCATAAATTGAATTAATAATAGTTATATCTCTGTAACTATCTTTTTTTCCTTGAAATAATTCAATCAGCCTGCTTGCGTTATAAGAGGGAGTGCCTCCCTTAATATCCTTAAAATTTAATTTAGATGAAAGGTATTTTTTATATTTTGTATGAGATATCTTCTTTTTAGTGATATTTTTTCCTCTTTTGAAATAAAAATTTGTCGGAGCAAATATACTTATTTCGTCTAATCCATCATCTGAGAAAAAAATTGTAGAATTTTTATTATTAATTTTAGATAGTATTTTCAACATAATTTCTGCTGAGTTTTTATTTACTGTACCTAAAATTTGATATTTTGCACCTAATGGATTTAATGTAGGGCCCATATAATTAAATATTGTTTTTATACCTAATTTTTTTCTTACTTCTCCAACTTTACTTAGATTTGGATAAAATAAAGGTGCATTTAAATAGACAAATTTATCATTTGTTATTTTATGAATTATTTTCTTCGATTCTTTTTCACTAGATATATTCAATTCAGAAATAATATCAGAGGACCCACTTAATGAGCTAGCAGCACGATTACCATGTTTTGCAATTGGAATTTCAACAGATGATAACAATATAGCTACTGTTGTTGATATATTTAATGTCTTTAACCCATCACCTCCAGTCCCGCATGTATCCAAAGAATTAGAATATTGTTTTATTTTATTAGAATTTTTAAAAATAAATTTTCTTAGAGATAAAAGTATATCGCTATTATTTATTAATTTATTTAGTTGATGAATAATAATCGCTTGATGAGAAATATTATCTGAGTCAAATAAATACTTAATAGCATATTCAACATTTCTCTTAGATATTGAATCATCTATTTTAAATTTCATATACAGTCCATAAAATTTTCTAAAATCTTTGAACCCAAAAGAGTTTCGATACTCTCAGGATGATATTGCACACCATAAATAGAAAATAATTCATGTTTAAAACTCATTATAATTTTATCATCCTCTGAAATGCTTGTTATTTTTAAATTTTGAGGAAAATTATTTTTATTTAGGTATAAAGAGTGATACCTAGTTGCACGGAACTTTTTATCAATATTTTTATATATCTTACATTCATTTATTTTTTTTAAATTTGATACTTTTCCATGCATAGGTGTACTTAAAGTGTCTATTTTAGCTCCAAAATAGACTCCTAAAATTTGATGACCTAAACAAACACCTAATATTGGTATAAATGAGTATATTTGATGGACTAAATCAAGACATTCTCCTGCATTAAATGGATTACTTGGTCCGGGAGATATCACAACACCTTTGCTATTAATAATTTTATCAATATTTTTTAAAATCAAGTCATTTTTGATAACTAAAACTTGATCTCTTTTACTTAAACAATGATACAAATTATATGTGAAGCTATCGTAATTATCTATGAGAGTTATCATTATATGTTATGAGCTAAATTGTAAGCTTCAAATAAAGCACTAGCCTTATTGATACACTCACTATGTTCATTTTCAGGTATGCTGTCAAAAACAATACCTGCTCCACTTTGTGCATATATTTTTTTGTTTTTTATCATTGCAGTTCTGAGATTAATACAACTATCCATATCTCCATTTGCATCTAAATAAAAAACCGAACCTGAATAAAATTCCCTATTAATTTCTTCATGTTTGTCTAATATTTCTAGTGCTCTGATTTTAGGTGCTCCAGAAACAGTCCCTGCTGGCAAGCCAGCAAAGAGAACATCTATAGGTGTTAAATTATTTTTTAATTCTCCCGTAACATTACTGACTATATGCATTACATGAGAATAATACTCTATTATATTTTGTTCAGTTACCTTTACAGTATTATTTTTTGAAATTTGACCAACATCATTTCTACCTAAATCAACTAGCATTAAATGTTCAGCTAGTTCTTTTTTATCCTTAAGTAATTCATTTTTTAAATTATTATCTTCAATCTCATTTTTACCCCTTCTTCTAGTTCCAGCGATAGGTCTAAGTGTAATTTCTTTATTTTTTACTTTAATCATAGTCTCTGGACTTGAGCAGATAATTTGATAATTTTTTAGGTTTAAAAAAACAAGATAAGGTGAGGGATTAATTGACCTTAACGCTCTATAAAAATTAAATGGATCAATTAAATAGTCATTAGAAAATCTTTGAGAAAGAACAGCTTGAAATATTTCACCAACTTTAATATCTCTTTTTATTTCCTTAACTCTTTTTCAGGAATGACTAAAATTACTTATGTTTTAGGTTTTGGTTTTTTATTTTGGTGTTTGTTTATGGGCGCAATTATTACAAAACAATATTCATCTTCAACTGACTTAGAAACTATTCAAGAAGAAATTATTTTAGACGATTCAATAAAGGAAATGATTCCAGAAGTGCCTAATCAGTGAAATTAATTTTCGTTACCGGAGGTGTTGTTTCATCGCTAGGTAAGGGAATAGTCACTGCATCATTAGCCTCTCTTCTTAGATCTAGAGGTATTAAACTAAAAATTAGAAAATTAGATCCGTATTTAAACGTTGATCCTGGAACAATGAGTCCATACCAACACGGTGAAGTTTATGTCACTGATGACGGCTATGAGACTGATTTAGACTTAGGTCATTATGAGAGGTTTACAGATATAAAATGTTCTAAAAATGACTCTATTTCATCGGGTAAAATTTACTCGACTATACTATCAAAGGAAAGAAAAGGTGAATATTTAGGATCTACAGTACAAGTAATACCTCACGTTACTGAAGAAATTAAAAATTCGATAAAAAAATCAACTAATAAGGATGATGTTATTATTTGTGAGATAGGGGGAACTGTTGGTGATATTGAAAGTCTTCCTTTCTTGGAAGCCATAAGGCAATTTAAAAATGAAAGACAGCTAGACACACTCCTCATACATTTAACTTTACTTCCATATATAGAAACATCTGGTGAAATTAAAACAAAGCCCACTCAGCACTCTGTTAAAGAGCTTTTAAATGCTGGAATTCAGCCTGATATAATTGTTTGTAGAAGTAATAAAAAAATAAAGTATGAAGAAATTCAAAAAATTAGTTTGTTTTGTAACGTACCAACTAATGCTGTAATTCCGTCCTATGATGTAGGGAGCATTTATCAAGTACCTTCTTTATTATCAAAATCCAAATTAGATGACTTAGTTATAAAAAATTTAAATATAAAATCTACAAAGAAAAAAGATCTATCAAAATGGACAAACTTTGAAGTATTAGAGTCAAGAGCAAAAGAGGAACTAAATATATTTATAATTGGAAAATATGTTCATTTAAAAGATAGTTATAAATCTCTCTATGAAGCTATTTATCATGCAGGTGTTCACAATAAAGTAAATGTTAAAATCAAATGGATTGACTCTGAGACAATAAACAAAAAAAATGTTGATGAGTTATTAATTAAGGCCTCAGGTATTCTTATACCTGGTGGTTTTGGTAACAGAGGTATAAGTGGAAAAATTGAAGCTATTAGGTATGCTAGAGAAAATCAAATTCCATTCTTAGGAATATGTTTGGGTATGCAATTATCAATTATTGAATTTACTAAAAATGTTTTGAAAATGAAAAATTCAGGTAGCTCTGAATTTGGCAATCATACTAATAATGTCATATCGTTAATGACCGAATGGAGTAAAAAAAATCAAAAGGTTACAAGAACAAAAGAAAATGACTTAGGTGCTACTATGAGATTGGGCTCTTATCCTTGTTATATAAAACATAAATCTTTAGCCTCTAAAATTTATAAAAAAAAATTAATTCATGAAAGACATAGACATAGGTATGAAGTGAATCCTAAATATAGGTCTTCAATAGAAAAAAAAGGTCTTGTCTTTTCTGGATTTTCAAAAGATAAAAAATTATTAGAAATCATTGAAAATAAATATCACAAATGGTTCCTCGGTGTTCAATTTCATCCTGAGTTGAAATCTAAACCTTTTAAGCCTCACCCTATATTTTTCTCATTTA
>CACGPP010000017.1 GCA_902574995.1 uncultured Alphaproteobacteria bacterium | reverse complement strand
CAATCATGACTGAGGGAATGAAATTTTTTTTAGGTGAGAGTTTTTCTCAAAATTACAATGAAGTTTTGAATGAAAAAGGGGGTTGGTCTGAGGAAGTTACTGCAGCAAGAATGTTTGTAAATAGTTTTATTATGGCTCTTGGTATCGCAACGTTGAAAGTTGTCATCTCAGCTATGTCAGCTTACGCATTAGTTTATTTTAGATTTAAATTAGCTGTTCCAATATTTTGGCTAATCTTTATTACTCTTTTAGTTCCTCTAGAAGTAAGAATTTTTCCAAGTTATAAAATTGTATCTGATCTTGGTCTTACAAATACATATACAGGACTCATACTCCCACTTGTTGCTTCTGCTACTGCAACATTTTTCTTTAGACAATTTTATAAAACAATCCCTGATGAATTGTTAGAGTCTGCAAAATTAGATGGTGCAAATAGTTGGAGATTTTTTATTGACTTCTTATTGCCTCTATCAAAAACAATGTTAGCGGCTATGTTTATTTTTATGTTTGTCTATGGATATAGCCAATATTTATGGCCTTTAATAATGACTACTGACGAAAAATATTGGACAGTAGTGATGGGAATGAAGATTATTTTTACAGAAAATTATGAGGGTGTAGCTTTACCTAGAACAGGTGAAAGATTTGCCTATATTATATTATCAATGCTACCACCTGTGTTAGTTGTTGTAATTCTTCAAAGATGGTTTATCAAAGGATTGATTCAAACAGAAAAATAAAAATGAGTTTTTTAGAATTACAAAATATTACTAAAATATATCCTAATGGCACTAAAGCTGTTAATGAGACTTCTTTAAATATTGAAAATGGAGAATTTGTTGTATTTGTTGGACCTAGTGGATGTGGTAAATCAACATTATTAAGAATGATTGCAGGTCTAGAGGATATTACAAATGGAGAAATATCTCTAGATGGTAATATTATTAATAAAATTGATCCGTCTGAAAGAGATGTAGCAATGGTTTTTCAAAATTATGCACTTTATCCTCACATGTCAGTATTTAATAATATGGCTTATGGTCTTAAAAATAGAGGAATATCTAAAGAAGAGATCAATAACAAAGTTAATGATGTAGCTATACTCTTAGAAATAGATCAATTACTCACAAGAAAACCAAGTATGCTTTCAGGAGGGCAAAGACAACGAGTTGCAATGGGAAGAGCCATAGTTAGAAATCCAAAAATATTTTTATTTGATGAGCCATTATCTAACTTAGATGCAAAATTAAGAAATCAAATGCGTTTGGAAATCAAACGTCTTCAAAGACAAATGGGCGTAACAAGTATTTTTGTTACCCATGATCAAACAGAAGCGATGACACTAGGGGATAGGATAGTAGTAATAAACAATGGTGTTGTTGAACAAGTTGGTACACCTAAAGAGATATATTCTAAACCAAATACTAAATTTGTTGCTGAATTTATAGGATCCCCACAGATGAATTTATTTAATTGTAAAATTGAAAATGGCATAGCTCATATAGCTGATATGAAAATTAACCTTAATAATTCTACAAACATAGATGACGCTACTTTAGGTATAAGGCCAGACGATATCCTAATATCAGATAATGGAAAGCATTCTTGTGTAGCAAATTTAGTTGAATATTTAGGTTCAGATATGATCATTTATTCAAAAATTGGTGATCAAGAGTTTAGTTGTAAATTGTCTTCGAAAATAAATCTAAATGCAGGAGATACATTTAAATTTGATATATCTGTTACATCAGTACACCTTTTTGATAATACTACTGGTTCAAGAGTATAAGTTTTACAAAGTCTATTTTGGTAAAATACAAACAGGGATAGGGTTCATTTTATGAACATTATTTTCTCTAATCTCAAGATACTTTTTTCTATTTGAAGATTTCTCATTAAGCATTGCCTCTTCAATTTCAGAGTAACTTAAACCAACTTGATCCTCATCAGATCTTCCATCAGTCCATAAACCATCTGTTGGTGCTGCATCTATTATGTCTTGGTTTATATTTAGTTCCTTCCCCATATCCCATACTTCTGTTTTGAGACAATCTGCGATTGGAGAAATATCGACTCCTCCATCACCGTATTTTGTATAAAAACCAATTCCAAAGTCTTCAACTTTATTTCCTGTGCCAACAACAATTCCGTTATTGCTAGCTGCTATTTGATACAAAGTCATCATCCTTAATCGAGCTTGTGAATTTGCATAGCCGTGTTCAGAGTCATTTTTATTGAGAGCTGATTTAAAACTTTCAAATACAAGAGAGAGGTCTATTTTAAAGTCCTTTACATTACTAAAATTCTTTTTTAACCAGTCTATGTGATTTATACCTCTTTCATTAGTTGTTTTGTGATCAAGTATAGGCATGTTCGCAACAAAAGTTTTTAAGCCTGTTTTTGCTGACAACGTACTTGTGACAGCAGAGTCAATACCTCCTGAAATACCAATAACTAACGCATCAACATTGTTTGTATGTGCATAATCTTTTATCCAATTTGATATAAATTTAATTTTTTCTTTGGTATGCATATTCTGTATTACGTTAGCTTAATATCAAAAGTTCAACTATTTAATTGATATTTTAATTCATTTTATCAATCAATATATGATAAAATTTTATAAATTTTGTATATTTAGATATTTATAAGAAAATTATGTCTTTTAGGGTACTTAAATTTTTAATTAAACACTTAATCAAAACAAGATCTGTTATTATAAAATTTGATGGAAATGACCATCTTATTGATAACGGCACTGATCCATTAATTTTACAGATCAATAACAAGAAATTTTTAAATAAAATTTATTATGCACCTTCTCTCGTGCTCACAGAAGGATATATGGATAAAGATTACGAGTTAAGCAATTCGACTTTTTATGAGTTTTCTGAATTACTTATTGAAAATTATAATAAATATCTTGAAAAAATATCAAATACACTAATATTCAGAATTATTTTAATCATTAATCCACTATTTCAGTTAAATTTCGTTAAGAGTTCAAAAAGTAATGTCGCAAGTCACTACGACTTATCTGATAGGTTGTATGACTTATTTTTGGATGAAACTAGGCAATATTCATGCGCATACTTTGAAAATGAAAACGATTCATTAACACAAGCACAAACTAACAAAATGAGCAGATTAGCTGACAAATTATTATTAAATTCCAAAGATAGAGTCTTAGACATAGGTTGTGGGTGGGGATCACTTAGTAGACATTTTGCAGATCATTATGACTGTAAAGTAAAGGGTGTTTCATTATCTGAAGAGCAAATTAAATACTGTAATGACCAACTTAAAAAGTCAGATAAAAAAGAAAATTTATCTTATTCTTTACAAGATTATAGAGATGAAGAGAATTCTTATACAAAAATAGTTTCTGTTGGAATGTTTGAGCATGTTGGAAAACCCTTCTACAAAACATATTTTAAAAAAATATATAATTTATTATCTGATGATGGCATAGCGGTAGTACATACAATCGGCAATATTAGAGTTCCGAAAATGACACCTGCATTTATTAGAAAATATATTTTTCCTGGCGGTTATATACCATCTTTGTCTGAGGTAATGCCAGCAGTAGAAAAATCTGGACTTATAATCTCAGATATAGAGGTTCTTAGATTACATTATGCTAAAACACTTTCTCATTGGTTTAAAAATTTTAAAAAAGAAGAAAAAGAAGTTCTAAAACTATATGATGATAGATTTATTAGAATGTGGGAAGCTTATTTAAATTTAAGTGAATTATCTTTTACCAAAGGTGATAATGTGATTTTTCAACTAGTTTTAACTAAAAAAAGAGACTCATTTCCTTTGGTTAGAAAAAAAATTAGTTAAATATCTCTGTTTTTGAATTCATATTCAATTATATTTGCTTTATGTCATATGAGCAAAAAATTATTAATTATTTTGAAAAGAATTGTAAAAAAATAGGTGATGATTGTGCTTATATAAATAAAACAAAACAATTAATCTCTTCTGATACTTTAGTTGAAAATAAGCATTTTGATTTAAAGCATTTTACTCCTCGTAACATAGCGCATAGACTTTTTCTATCAAATTATAGTGATATTCAATCCTCAGGAGGCGTACCTAAATATGTTCTATTAAATATTAGTTTTCCAAATAAAAACTATAAGTTTGTGGAACAAATCATCACTAATTTTCATAGAATATGCCTAAGAAATAAGGTCGAGATAATTGGTGGGGATACCACTTCTTCTGATAAATTATTTTTATCGCTAACAATTATTAGCGATAAAATTAATAATACTAGAGTAATAAAGAGATCTAATGCTAAGGTTGATGATAAAATATACACTTTTTCAGGTATTGGGTATTCAAAACTAGGATACTTAAGTTTATATA
>CACGPP010000016.1 GCA_902574995.1 uncultured Alphaproteobacteria bacterium | reverse complement strand
TAAAGATTTCACTAAAGTTAAAAACACCAACTACGATGGTGATGTATCTATCAAATGGTTTGAGGATGGTGAATTAAACGTTTGTTATAACTGTGTAGATAGACATGCGGAAACACAACCAAATGAAATAGCAGTTATTTGGGAGGGAGATGATACTAATAAAAATAAAACTTACACTTATAAAGAGCTAAAGTCAGAGGTAAGTAAATTTGCAAATGTTTTAAAAAAACTTGGAGTGCAAAAAGGAGATGTGGTAACAATTTATTTAACTATGATTCCTGAAGTTGCGCTTGCTATGTTAGCTTGTGCAAGAATAGGTGCAATACATTCGGTTATATTTGGAGGCTTTGCCCCAGAGTCAATAGCAGGACGAATTAAAGATTGTAAATCTCAATTTGTAATTACTGCCGACGAAGGTGTTCGAGGCGGAAAAATAATTCCACTTAAAAAATATATTAATACAGCTTTAGAAAGTTGTGAAAGTTCCATAAAAACTCTTGTTATTCGATATACAAACACTCAGGACGAATTACAAAAAGATAATAATTTTTATTATGATGAATTAATAAAAGAAGTAGATGATCATTGCGAATGTGTACCAATGAATGCAGAGGACCCTCTTTTCATTTTATACACATCTGGTTCTACCGGTAAGCCAAAAGGCGTTCTTCATACTACGGGGGGATATTTGGTTTATGCGTCATTTACACATAAGTATTCTTTTGACTATCATCCTGGAGATGTTTACTGGTGCACAGCAGACGCAGGTTGGATAACAGGACACTCTTATTCAGTTTATGGTCCCTTAGCAAATGGGGGGAGCACATTGTTATTTGAGGGTGTGCCAAACTATCCAAACTTTTCTCGTTTTTGGGAGGTCTGTGAGAAATATAAAGTTAATATTTTTTACACAGCGCCTACTGTATTAAGATCTCTAATGAAAGAAGGTAACTCTTATATTGAAAAATGTGATTTAAGTTCATTAAGAATTTTAGGGACTGTTGGAGAGCCCATTAATCCTGAAGCTTGGAATTGGTATTCATCTGTGGTTGGTAAGGATAAATGCCCGGTTATTGATACATGGTGGCAAACAGAAACTGGTGGACATCTTATCTCACCAATACCTGGTGTTTCAAAACTAAAACCTGGAAGCGCAACACAACCTTATTTTGGTATTGATGCTGCGATAGTTGATGATAATGGAAATATTTTAGAGGGTGAATGTGAGGGTAAGCTTTGTATTTTAGACAGTTGGCCAGGACAAATGAGGACAGTTTTCGGAGATCACAAACGTTTTATTGATACTTATTTCAGCCAATTTAAAGGAAAATATTTTACTGGCGATGGGTGTAGGAGAGACAAAGATGGTTTTTATTGGATTACTGGGAGGGTTGATGATTGCATCAATGTGTCTGGACATTTACTTGGAACTGCAGAAATTGAAAGTGCATTTGTAGAACATGAACTTGTATCTGAAGCAGCAGTTGTAGGCTACCCTCACGCTATTAAAGGTCAGGGAATTTACGCATATGTCACAACCAATACTGGAGTTGAGGTAGGTACTGAATTAAAAAATGAACTTGTCCAATGGATAAGAAAAAAAATAGGTCCCATAGCTACACCTGACAAATTACAATTTTCTCCTGGTTTACCAAAAACAAGATCAGGTAAAATTATGAGAAGAATTTTAAGAAAAATAGCATCAAAAGAGGAAGATCAATTGGGAGACACCTCTACATTAGCAGACCCAAATGTTGTTCAATCTTTAATAGACGGGTCAAAAGATATCTAACACTTCCGACATAATCAATATATATAAGTCAATCGAAAGAATTGAAAAAGGAAGTAGTATTGATAATACTGTAAGTGTCTTCCCTAAAATAAAAAGAAATTTTCTATTCTTAATACTTCAGGAATATTACAGAAATTTTGAAAATCAAAATCAAATACTAAAAAAATATATAAGCAATAAAACACCAAAAGGTATTGTTGTACTTTTAAAAATTAGCTTAACCTTATTATTTTTTTCTGAAAAGCCTGATCACGCTATTGTTAATGATACAGTAGAGGCTAGTAAAGTTTTAAAAAAAGAGAAATTAGTTAATGCTGTTTTAAGAAATATTTTGCGCAATAAAGATAAAATTAAGTACAAGGGTCTAATTTATCCTAATTTTAAAAAAATACTCGATAAAATTTTTACTAGCGATTCAATAAGAAACTATATTTATACAACTGTATTTATAAAACCTAAAAATTATCAGATAAGTTTAATTGATAAAAAAGATGCTCTTTATCATAAAAGAGTGTTTATGTTAAAAGAAAAAATATTTAAAGGATGTTTTGTACAGGATGTTGGCAATTTTGAAGTTATAAAATCTACAAGTAGTTTTTTTATTGATAAAAAATTAATTGATTTATGTGCTGCTCCTGGTGGCAAAAGTATATTATTACATTCTTTAGGATTTGATGTAACTGCTATAGATAAATCTCAAAAACAATTAGATAAGTTTAAAATGAATCTTAAACGATTAAATATCAAACTTGATATACAAAAAATTGATTTTCTTAAAAGAAAAATTAATGACAAATATAATTCAATATTGTTAGATGCGCCTTGCAGTGCATTAGGAACTTTTAGAAGAAATCCAGATGTAACTATTAAAGTCGACCCGTCTAAAATAATAAAACATCAAAAAATTCAGTTGGAAATGTTAGAGAAATCATTAGAAATACTAAACAATAAAGGGTTTTTAGTTTATGTTGTTTGTTCTTTTCATCCCTTTGAGACAATCGATGTAATTGATAAAATTATGCGAAAGCATAAAAATATAAAAATGCATAAAATTGAGTCAAATAAGATGATAAAAAAACAATGTGGATATTTCATTAACCCTCAAACCTTTGAAGAGATAGGGGGATCAGATATTTTTTTTGTTTCAGTGTTAGAGAAAATATCATGAATATAAAAATATCGCCTTCGATTTTAGGTGGCTCTTTTTCAAATATAGAAAAAGTTATTTTTGATCTTAATCATTCTAAAGCTGAGTATATTCATTTTGATGTAATGGACGGTGACTTTGTTCCTAATTTAACATTTGGTCCTAAGTTTATCTCAGATGTAAGAAATTGTTCAGACAAAGTCTTTGATGTTCATTTAATGATAAATAAAGTTGAGAAATACATAGATAATTATATTGAAGCAGGGTCAGATATAATTTCTTTTCACATCGAGATTGAAGAGAATATTTCAGATATTATAAATAAAATTAAATCAAAGGGTATAAAATGTGGACTTGCAATAAAACCAAAAACCACTTGGTCAGAAATCAAACCTTATTTGAACCTCATAGATCAAATAATAATTATGACAGTTGAGCCTGGATTTGGTGGACAAAGTTTTATGAACAATCAAGTAGATAAAATTAGAAATATCTCTAATTATATTAAATCAAACAATTTGAATATTGATATAGAAATTGATGGTGGGATCAATTTAGAAACGGGAAAAATATGTATTCAAGCAGGTGCTAATATTTTAGTGGCAGGTTCATTTTTATTTAATCAAGTTGATATAATATCTGCAACAAACTCTTTTTCAGATAAATTTAATTAATGGGAAAAAATGCAATTATATCAGTTTTTGATAAAACAAACTTAAATTATATTGCAAAATTTTTAATAAAGAAGAAATTTACAATTTATTCAACTGGTGGGACCTCTAAATATCTTAAAGAAAATAATATTCCTCATATTGAAATTTCAAAATATACTCGACAAAAAGAAATCCTAGGAGGAAGAGTGAAAACACTACATCCTAAAATACTCGGGGGGCTTCTTGGAACAAATAGTAAAGAACACCAAAAAGAAATGAAAAATCAAGGAATAGTAAATTTTGATGTGCTAATAATAAATCTCTATCCATTCGAAGAAACTGTAAATAGCACGAAAAATAGATCAAAAATCATAGAAATGATTGATATTGGAGGCCATAGTTTAGTAAGAGCTGCATTTAAAAACTACGAGAAAACAATTACAGTTACAGATCCAAGTGATTATGACCTCTTTATTAAAAATTTTCCTTTAAAACAAACAGAAAAAAAAAAGTTTGCAAGCAAGGCATTAAAATTAATTACTGAATATGACTATTCGATTCACAAGTGGTTTAATGGTAAATCAACAAAAAAGTATGAATTAAGATATGGGGAGAACCCTCACCAAAATGCTTTTGCATATATTTATGAAAATAAATTCTTACAACTTAGTGGTGATAAAAAGCTAAGTTATAATAACTTGTTAGATTTAGATGCTGCGGTAAAAATAGCCAACGGAATAAAAACAAACAAGAACATTTGTACTATAGTCAAACATAATATTCCATGTGGAGCATCAATAGGAAAATTACAAACACAATGTTATAAAAAAGCATTAGCTGGAGATCCCATTAGTGCTTTTGGTGGAATAGTATCATTTAATAAAAGAATAAATAAAGAGACTGCTGCTCTTTTAATTAACAATTTTTATGAGGTAATAGCTGCACCAAGTTTCGAGAAAGCAGCACTTGAAAAACTTAAAACAAAAAAAAGTTTAAGAGTTATTAAAATAAAAGAAATTAATCAGAAATTTGAGAAAAGAAGTTTCTTTGCGGGAACATTAATTCAAGATATTGATAATAAAAAAACAAAAATACAAAGTATAAATGGTGTAAATAACCTAAGTCCTGAAAAAATTAATTTTTTTGTGAATATTCTGAAAAATATAAAATCAAATGCTATTGCGATTTTTGATGAAGATAGTTTAATTTCACAATCTGGAGGTCAAACATCTCGAATTGATGCACTTCAAAATTGCTTCTATAAATTCAAATTGAGAAATGATTTTAAAAAATTTAAAAAAATAAATTTATTTTCAGATGCTTTTTTTCCTTTTATTGACTCTTTATTAATGATTAAGAAACAGAAAGTAAAAATTAATACCTACGCCCCAATGGGATCAAAAAATGATTTAGAGATAAAAAAAAATATAAATAAATATAATTTAAATTTTTTTAAATTAAGTTATCGCCACTTTAAACATTGATTGATATTTATAGAAATAAACCGCCTAAAGATAAGTACGATCCACTAAAAAGATATCAAAATGTTATTTTTAAGAGAAAATATAATATCGATACAATAGAGTCTTTCTTTGAAATTTTTCCAGAAGAAAAAAGAGGTAGGAAAAACTTTAAAGATAAAGAAATACTTAATC
>CACGPP010000015.1 GCA_902574995.1 uncultured Alphaproteobacteria bacterium | reverse complement strand
TTCCTTTTTTGATATTTGTGACTCTATCATCAGTGTTGAGCTCAGTTTTGAACGTGAAAGGAAAATTTTTTTTACCTTCCTTCTTATCAGTAATTCTAAATATTTTTATGATTGTAACTTTGGTGTCATTCAAGTCTAACTCTCATTTTGCACTCGCTTGGTCAATGATAATAGCTGGTTTCACTCAATTGATCCTTTTATTTATCAATTTAGGCACAATAAAAATATTTTGGGGTGTTGGTTTAAAGAGTATAAAAGTCTTGTCTAAAGAGCTTAAAAAATTCTTTGGAAGATTTCTCTATTCTTTACTGGGTTCAGGTATTGTTCAATTAAATATTTTTATCTCAATGTTATTTGCATCTTTAGTGGGTGGGGGAGCTATAAGCCAAATCTACTACGCTGATAGAATTATTGACTTACCATTTGCGCTTATTGCAGTTGCTATGTCTTTTACACTTTTGCCATACATGAGCAAAAATATTTCTGATGAGACTAAAAATTCTAAAGCTTTCAACGAAACAGTAATATTTTGCTTTCTTTTTGCTATCCCAAGCTCATTCGGTATTTTTATTCTTAGTGAAGATATTATAAGAGCATTATTTGGTAGGGGTGAATTTAATAATGATGATGTGTTAACTACATCTAAGATTTTACTAGTCTACTCTTTTTCATTGCCAGGATATATGCTCGCTCGAATTTTTAATCAAGTTTTTTACTCTTATGAAAAAGTTGAGTACCCTGTTAAAGCAGCTGTCCCAACATTTATATGTAATTTTATTTTATGTTTTCTTCTTTATAGACCTTTGGGCGTATTGGGTTTAGCTATATCAGGTGCTGTGAGTATATGGCTAAATTTATTCGTTCAAATTTTTTACTTAAGAAAAAATTTTAGAAGTTTCTATGAAAAATTACATATTTTTGATTTTAAGAAACTATTAAAGATATTATTCAGTGCAACTATTATGGTGATTTCAATATTAATATTTACAAAAATTTTGGATTTGAACATTTATTTAGATTTATTCATTAAAATAATCATTGGCTTGATAGTATATTTTTTGATTTTAAATTGGCTTAAATTAAATGAAATAAAACTAGTATTTCAATTAAATAAATTTAATTAGGAATTTTATTTACTAATTTTTAATTTAATTTAAAAGTACTTATCCCTATTTTTATGGGCGTGTAGCTCAGTTGGTTAGAGTACTTGCTCGACACGCAAGGGGTCACAGGTTCGAATCCTGTCACGCCCACCATTTACTTTTAAACTTGATGATATATGATTAATTTTAATGAAAAAGATTTTATTGAGCTTAATAATTTTTGTGCTTTCATCAAACATAACCATAAGTGCAAATAGTTACTCTATCTTTGGAGGCACCTATGATTACGATGATGACAATACAACGAATTTATTTGGTCTAAATTATCATATATCTAATAGTGAAATAGATCTGATTAACATTTTAACCATTAACCCAGTTATTGGTGGTTTTATTACAGCTGATAGCGCATCTATGTTTTATGGCGGGTTTGAAACAAATATTGGAGCAGAGTCAATTTATTTGAACCTCTCTTCATCAGCTGGTATTTACAGTAATGGGGATGGTAAAGACTTAGGAAATGATCTCCAATTTAAATCTGAAGTTAATTTATTTTATAGCATATCTAAAGAATCTAGATTAGGTATAGGATCTCATCACATTTCTAATGCAGGGTTAAATTCTGTAAATCCAGGCACAAATAATTATTACTTGATTTACAATAGAAATTTCTAAAAAATTGAATGATTATCCAATTGTTAATTTGCAAAATTCGTTTATTTTTAGCTGAATGACCAAAAATTTTTTAGCTTATTTACTATTCTCAATCTTAATTGTAATCATTCTTGTAATTGGATATGAAGAAATTAGATATTATTTCGATGCCAATCCTTACATAAATGGAATAATTCTTCTTACACTCATAATTGGTTTTCTTCTGTACTCTTTTAAGATATTCACTTTAAGCTCAGAATTTAGATTCATGAATTCTGTTGCATTTGGAAAATTAAAACTAAACGACTCATCTTTAAACAACTATCCAATTACCAAATCTATTGCAAATAATCTTGGTATAACAACTACTAACAAAAGCATAACTAAAACACTTGATGAGATACTAGATGATCTTTTATCCACAGTTGAAAGTGGTAGTGACATATCAAAATATCTTATCAACCTTGCTATTTTTTTAGGGCTTATAGGAACTTTTTATGGATTACTTTTAACAATTGGGAGTGTTTCAAATGTTATTGATAGTTTGTCAATTGAAGAACAAGATTTTGGGGTATTTTTTAATAATTTAAAAGATGGATTAAAATCACCTTTATCTGGTATGACAATAGCCTTTAGCTCATCATTGTTTGGTTTGGTAACTTCTTTGATTTTAGGACTTTATGAAATAATCACCAGAGGCATTAAGCAGAATTATTATGAATTTTGTGAAAATCAAATTCGACTTTTTTATAGATCTAGCCCTAATACGAATAAATTTAATCAGAATTCCGATAGCACCAACTTCTCTCAAAATATTGTTTCTAAGCTTGATGATTTAGTTAATGGTATGAAAAATTCTAATGACGATTTAAGGAAAGAAGTTATTACAGAACTTAAGTCTGTAAGCAAGTCTATCAAAGACTTAGACAAAAAGTGAGCTATCTCTCTAAAACTCAAAGTTCAGATAATGGAAATATAATTTGGCCTGGATTTGTAGATGTATTGGCATCTACGTTGATGGTTATAATTTTTATTGTTTTACTATTCACAGTTGCTCAAGTTTATTTGGGAGATCTTGTAGTAGGAAAAAATGAACAAATACAAAGTTTGGAAAAAACAATTATTATACAAGACGAAACTATTGTTGAACAAGATGTAACACTCACAGATAAAGAGATTGAATTAATTGATAGACAAAACCTTATAGAAAAACTTGATGAAGAGATATCTATTAAACAATCTCAAATTTTAGCTCAAGATACGATTATTCAAGACCAAGCACTTGATATAGACAAACTAAATACGATAATTGCTAAAATTACTGATGAATTATCTTTATCTTTAGCTGACAGAGAGACTCTTCAGCAAAATCTTTCTGAGTTAAATAAACAACAAGAAATATTAAAATCAGATTTAATAAAGCTTGGTGGAGAAAACAGTGAGCTAGTTGGACAGATTGGCGAGTCACAAAATAGAATCGAAAATCTTCTAGAATCATTAAGTTCCTCAGAGAATATAAATCAAGAATTACAAAACAAACTATCTACCCTAGAGGAAGAGTCAGCAATACAATCAAGTGATTTAAATGAGGCTCTAAATTTGATATCTAATTTAGCCCTGGATATTGAGATACTTAGTAATGAAATTAATCTCTTAAATAATTTACTAGAGTCTAAAGAAGCTGAAATAGCTCAAAATGAGATAGAACTTGGAGAGTTAGGAGATAGGTTAAATAGAGTACTTACAAGTGAATTATTCAAATTACAAAAGTATAAATCAGAATTTTTTGGCAAGTTATCTGAAGCTTTAGCTGATAGAGACGATATCCAAATTAAAGGGGATAGATTTATTTTTCAATCTGAGATCTTATTTGACTCTGGAAGTGCAAATATTCAAGAAGAAGGTAGGATTGCACTATCTCTTATTACGAAAACAATAATAGAAGTTGCGGAGTCAATACCATCTGATTTAAATTGGATTTTACAAATAGACGGTCACACTGATAAAATTCCTATTTCTACCTCTCAATTTCCATCAAATTGGGAACTATCTCACGCTAGAGCGCTTGAGGTCGTAAAATTTCTTATTCAACAAGGTATCCCTGCTAACAAATTGTCAGCAAACGGTTATGGCGAATATCAACCTATTAACACAGGAGATACTAGAGAGGATCTTAAAGAAAATCGAAGAATTGAATTAAAAATTACTCAAAAGTAAATTTATTCAATCCACATTTTGATGATTTTATCTGGATCATCTACAAGACCATTTTTTATAGGATCGCCTTTTTTGATTGCATCAACAAACTCCATTCCTTCGATTACTTCGCCCCAAACAGTATATTGTCCGTCTAAATGTGGAGTATCACCGAAGCAAATAAAAAATTGACTATCAGCACTATTAGGATCTTGTGCACGTGCCATACTTAAAGTTCCTCTTTTATGTGGCATGTCATTAAATTCTGCTTCAATATTATTACCAGAACCACCTGTGCCAGCTCTTCTTAAATCATAGGTATCTGAATTTGAGTTCCCAAACTGAACATCTCCTGTTTGGGCCATAAAACCATCTATTACTCTGTGAAAAACTACCCCATCGTAACTGCCTTTTGCAACTAGATCAGTAATTTGTTTAACATGCTTTGGTGCCTTATCTTCAAAGGTCTTTATTTTGACGACTCCGTCTTTAAGTTGTAAATTGATGACATCCTCCTTAGAATATAAATTGCTAGAAAATAGTAAAAATGAAATTGAAATAATTAATTTAATCAAACTCATTTTATGAAATTAGCATAGTTTACTATCAATAAAATTTATTTATTTGATAAATCTGTCGCTATAGATGTTATTTTTTTTCTTAGCGAATTAAGGCCGTTAGATCTTGATTGACCTAGATGGGAAGAAAGACCAATTTCTTCAAAAAAAGATAATGGGGTGTTTATTATTGTTTCAGGAGTTTCATCGTTATAAGCAAAATAAACTAAATAAAACAAACCTTTTACAATTACAGAGTCGCTTGAACCTAAAAGATTGATTTTTCCATCATTGATTTTAGGCACCATCCATAGATTTGATGTACATCCTTGAACACGATATTCCTCAGTTTTGTATTTATTCTCAAGATCAGGGAGTTTTTTTCCTAAATCTATCAGGTATTGATATTTATCTTCCCAATTATCAAAAAATGAGAAATCTTCCTTAATTTTGTTGATTTTTTCATTAATTAACATTAATTTCTGCCTTATTGTTTATAACTAATACATTAAATTATGAAAATTAAAAGTTCTCTTAAAACAGCAAAAACCAGAGATAAGAATAATCAACTGGTTAGAAGAAAGGGTAGGTTATATGTAATTAACAAAACCAACCCAAGAATGAAAGCCAGACAAGGCTAAAATCAATCTAGATACTTCTCAACTTCTAACGCTGCCATACATCCCATACCTGCAGCGGTAACAGCTTGCCTATAAATCTTATCTTTAACATCCCCTGCAGCAAAAACTCCTTCAATTGAGGTTTTTGTGCTATCTGGATCGGTAATAATATATCCACCCTCATCCATTTTTAGTTGACCTTTAAATAATTGTGTAGCTGGATCATGACCTATAGCAATGAAAACCCCGTCTATTTTGAGATTTGAAATTTTGTTTTCTTGTTTATTCGTTAAGTCTATTGACTCTAAATCATCATTTCCATTAAACTTAGTTACTTCACTATTCCAAATAAACTCTATTTTAGAATTTTGTTTTAATCGATCTTGTAATATTTTTTCAGCTCTTAATTTATCTCTTCTGTGAATTAGATAAACTTTTGTTGCAAACTTAGTTAAAAATAACGCTTCCTCAGCTGCACTATTTCCACCACCAATCACAGCAACCTCTTTATCTTTAAAGAAAAAACCATCACAAGTTGCGCAAGCTGATAGGCCATGACCTTGAAATTTAGCCTCATTTTCTAAACCAAGCCATCTTGCTTGTGCTCCTGTGCTAATTATCACAGTTTTGGAATTTAAAGTTGTGCCATTATCTAAATTTAATTTTTTAATTTTTTCGTTTAAAAAAACTTCTGTTACCTGTGAATTTATTATTTCAGTACCGACATGTGCGGCTTGCTTTTGCATCTGTTCCATTAACCATGGTCCTTGGATAGGATCTTCGTACCCTGGATAGTTCTCTACATCAGTGGTTATGGTAAGTTGACCACCAGGCTGAAAACCACTCACTAAAATAGGCTTTAAATTAGCCCTAGCAGCGTATATTGCAGCAGTATATCCAGCAGGTCCTGAACCTATAATAATTACATTATTAATATCAGCCATCTATTGGCCAACTAGTGGGGAAGGTTACATAATTTATCTGCATGCATCTTCTCTCAACCTTAATTTCTTTTTTTTCAAGCCCATGCCAAGTATTATTTCCAGAGGCAAAAAAATAACCAGTGTTATGTTTGTATGGTACTGTTTTAACAAGGTTCATGTCAGTATCATAAAAATCTGTTCCAAGTTTTTCCGATTCATTGTAGGTGTTAATAAATAACATCATTGTCATTAATTTCTCTTTGATGTCCAAATGTGGTTTTAGCCAAAAACCTTTGCGATCTGATATGTACTCAATTCTAATAAAACTATTTGATAAATTTTTTTTGATTTTCTCTTGTATTGACTCAATAACATCCTTATCCCTCAAATCATCAATTAAACCCATACCATTTGATAAGTTTTTTGAATTATCGGTCTCTAAAAAAACTCTAAGTTTGCCATCTATCCCATCTCCACCTGCATCAGCGGCTCTTGTTCCGTCAAAAGACCGAGGTGCATCAGATATATCTACATCATTAAGTTCTTTTATGAGCCCTTCTGTAAAAGGGGAGTCTAGTTCCCAATGAGGGAAAGGGTCTGAGTATGTTTTACAACGATTTAATATTGATTCCTTAAGCATTACTAGATTTGAACCTTAAATTAGATTGTATCTTATTCAAGATCTTAGTTTTAAGATTTTTGTTATACTCATCAATAGAGATCTCATAAGGTTTTAAATTTTTATTATAAAATTGTGCGAAATTAAGCTCTGTAATTTTATCAAAAAACTTAAGATATCTTTTTGGACAAAATTTTTCTTCAAACTTAAATAAAAAAGTACCAGCTTCAGAAGATATAGCTTCAGATATCATGGATATTGAGTCCCAAGTTACCACTTGTAAATTACCCTCAGATAAAAGCTCACCGTATTTCCTTGGATTAAATAAATCATTGAAGGTAACTACATTTTTATTATCAATTTTTGATAATTCCTCTATGAGCCTTCTTGGAGTTCTTCGTGATGGTATTACATTGACTTTGAAATCATTACTTAAAAATTTTATTTCGTTCAAAATTTTTTCTTGTGTTTGTTGTTGAAATTTAAA
>CACGPP010000014.1 GCA_902574995.1 uncultured Alphaproteobacteria bacterium | reverse complement strand
TTGTTCCATCATTGCTAAATGTAAATCCTTGAGGGTTAAATTCTTGAGGGCTGATGTCAAATGCATCAACGTATGTGGCTGCACTTACAGCATTAGCATTATCTCCATCACTGACTGTCAAAGTGGCGTCTTCTTCAACAGTGCCCGTATCATTTCTTGCGACAGGCGCATCATTAGAGCCATTCACTGTAATTGTTATAGTAGCAGTTGCCGTGGCACCATTTTCATCGGTGACTGTATAAGTAAATGTATCTGTTGCTGTCTCTGTATCGTCAAGAGCATCAGCAGCAGATTGATCTGCTGTGTATGTATAAGATCCATCTGCACCAATTGTAAGAGTACCGTAAGTTCCTGTTACTGAAGTACCGCTGCTATCATATGTACTTCCGGAAGACACATTCGAAGAGGATCCACCGCTTGGTTGAATTGCAGTTACAGTAAGAGTAGATGATTCATCAGCATCGGTATCGTCATCGAGAACATCGTCTTGGGCTCCTGTTTTTGTTACAGTCTGATTTTCTGTTACAACGTCAGTATCATCTACTGCAACAGGGGTATCGTTAACACCTAAAACAGTAATCACAATATCGGCAGTTGTTGTAGCGGTGCCATCTGAGAGGGTGTAGACAAAAGTATCAGTAACACTGTCATTAAGATCGAGAGCGTCAGCAGCCGCTTGGTCTGCTACATAACTATAAGAACCATCAGCACCAATTGTTAAAGTACCATAGGTACCAGTTACACTTGTTCCACTACTGTTATAAGAGCTGCCTGAAGAAACAGCAGAGTTAGAGCCACCATCTTTTTTGATTTGAGATACACTTAAAGAGGCAGAAGCGTCCGCATCACTGTCTTGGTGTGTACTACTACTTGTATTAATCACATCACCAGAGTGCTCACCGGTTGCGTTATAAGTGCTGCCAGAGTCATCAGTCTCATTAGCGTTATCGCCATTTGCAACAGTTAAAGTAGCGTCTTCTTCGATCACACCTACATCATTTTGAGCGACTGGTGTATCGTTTATACCAGTAACGGTGATAGTAATTGTCGCTGTCGCCGTAGCCCCATTTTCATCAGTGACTGTATAAGTAAAGACATCGTCTTCAGTATCACCAGCATCCAATGCATCAGCTGCAGATTGATCTGCTGTGTATGTATAAGATCCATCGGCTCCAATAATAAGAGTACCGTATGTACCAGTTACTGACGTCCCGCTGCTGGCATATGTACTTCCAGAGGAAACATTCGAAGAGGAGCCACCACTAGGTTGAATTGCGGTAACTGTCAAAGTGGGTGACTCATCAGGATCAGTGTCATCTGTGAGTACATCATCTTGAGCGCCTGTCTTAGTAACCGTACCATCTTCATTAACACTATCTGTATCATTTACTGCAGTGGGGGTATCGTTAATACCCAACACAGTAATTGTTAAAGTTGCAGAGTCAGTGAGTGGCGAGCGAGGAGAGCTTGCGTCGTCCGTAATAGTATAAACAAAAGTATCAGTAACACTGTCATTAAGATCGAGAGCATCAGCAGCCGTTTGGTCTGCTACATATGTATAAGAACCATCGGCGCCAATTGTTAATGTTCCATAAGTGCCAGTGACAGAAGTACCATTACTGTTATATGAGCTGCCTGAAGAAACCGCAGAGTCAGAACCTGAACTTGTTCTAATTTGGGTGATAGTAATTGTATCGCTATCTGCATCTGTATCGTAGTGTGTGGTGGAACTAGTATTAATTAAATCACCAGAATATTCACCAGTGGCATTATAAGAACCTCCCGACTCATTAGCGTTAGCCCCGTCAGTAACGGTTAACGTGCCATCTTCTACGATGACACCCTCATCATCTCGAGCTACAGGAGCGTTGTTGGTATTTCCATCGTCTCCTAAAAGAGTGATAACGATATTGGCAGTCCCAGTCGAGCCATTGCCATCAGAGACCGTATATGTAAATGTATCTGTAAGTGTCTCTCCTGCATCAAAACCGGAGATATCAGATTGAGCAACATACTTATAAGAACCATCGGCACCTATTGTTAAAGTACCGTAAGCACCAGTTACAGCAGTTCCACTGCTATTATAAGAGCTTCCAGAGGAAACAGTAGAGTTAGAGCCACCATCTTTTTTGATGTGCGTGATTGTTAAAGTGTCAGAAGTGTCTGGATCACTGTCTTTGTGAGAACTAGATGTAGTATCAAGGACGTCACCAGAATGCTCGCCGGTAGCATCATAGCTTCCAGAAACATTAGCGTTTGAACCATTAGCAACTGTTAAAGTGCTGCCTTCCATGATCACACCCTCATCATTTTGTGCTGTTAGCGCATCGTTTTGACCTAAAATTGTAATAGTAATGTTAGCAGTTGTTGTATCTGTGCCGTCACTTAAAGTATAAACAAAAACATCAGTTGCACTTTCACCATCTGCAATACCATCAGCTGCGTCTAGATTAGCGCTGTAATTATATGAACCATTAGCTCCAATTGTAAGAGTACCGTAGGTTCCTGTAACTTGAGTACCATTACTATTATATGAACTACCAATCGCTACTGCGGACTCTGATCCTCCAGTTTTTTTAATGGATGTAATTGTCAAAGAAGCAGAGGCGTCAGCATCACTATCAACATGACTAGCGCTGGTAGTATTGATTACATCACCTGAATGTTCGCCCGATGCATTAAAAGATCCCCCTGTTTCGTTTTTATTAGCACCGTCGAGAACAGAAAATTCAGCATCCTCGTTTATGACACCAACATCATCTTGAGCAGTAGGGGCATCATTGACACCAATCACAGTAATGGCAATCACCGCTATATCTGTATCTGTGCCATCACTAACAGTGTAATTAAAAGAGTCAGTTACAACGTCCCCTGCATCTAGTGCTTCTGCTGCTGCTTGATTTGCAACATAAGTATAAGAACCATTCGAGTTTAAAGTTAATTGACCGTAAGTGCCTGTCAGAGCAGAACCGACGGTGCCAGCAGTACCCGATCCCTCAGAGCTTCCTGTTCTCACAGCTGTTACTGTTAAAGTCTCTACATCAACATCAGTGTCATAGTTGGTTGTGCTATTTGTGTCAATCACATCACCTGAATGTTCACCTGAAATATTTACTAAACTAAATGGAGAAGTAAGTGTGTACTCGTTTACATCATTTCCTCCATTGCCAAGAATAAACATTTTTGTACCATCGTTGTTGAAGGCTATTGCTCTTGGATTACCCTCTTGACCTGAAACATCAAAAGCATCTACGAAGCTTGCGGTTGACACATCAAAGCCAGTGGAGAGGGTATATTCATTGACGTCATTGCCAGAATTTCCAATAACAAACATTTTCTTTCCATCGGTGCTGAACGTTAAACCAGTAGGTTCAGTGTCTTGTGAGGCAACACTGAAATTACTATCATAAGACGCAGTAGATACATCAAAGCCAGTGGAGAGGGTATATTCGTTAATATCATCACCGGTTATTCCAACGACAAACATTTTAGTGCCGTCACTATTAAATGCTAAATCTGATGGATTATCTTCTTGGGAACTAACACTAAAACTATCTACAAAACTTGCAGTTGAAACATCAAAACCTGTGGAAAGGGTGTATTCATTTACGTCATCACCATCATAACCAGTAAGAAACATTTTTGTTCCATCATTGTTAAATGCAATTCCAGTAGCTCTACCATCTTGGGATGAGGTACTAAAGGCATCAACAAAAGAGGAAGTCGAAACATCAAAGGCTGTAGAGAGTGTGTATTCATTTACTGAATCAGAACTAAATCCGACGACAAACATTTTTGTTCCATCGTTATTAAACGCTAATCCTGTTGGCGTACCTTCTTGAGAAGAGCTATCAAAACTGTCAACAAAAGACGCTCCAGCAACAATGCTTGGATTATCATCATTACTAACTGTAAGTGTATCGCCCTCATTAATTGTGCCAGTATCGTCTCTTGCAACTGGAGCATCATTAGCACCCAAAATGGTAATAGTTAGTGTTGCGGTTGTTGTGGCAGTACCATCAGAAAGGGTATAAACAAAAACATCAGTATCACTTTCTCCTACATCTAATGGGTCAGCCGCATCGGCAGTTGCAGCATAGGTGTATGAACCGTCAGCACCGATAGTAAGTGTTCCATATGTTCCCGTGACCTGGGTGCCACTGCTATTATAAGAACTTCCCGATGCTACAGCAGAATTAGATCCACCATCTTTTTTAATTTGTGTTATTGATAAAGATGCAGAAGTATCAAGGTCTGAGTCAGTATGGCTTGATGAGCTAGTATCAATTAAATCACCTGAGTTTTCTCCCGTAGCATCATAAGAGTCTCCAGTTAAAGTTGCGTTAGAACCATTGGTAACAGTTAAAGTGCCATCTTCCACGATCACACCCACATCATTTTGAGCAGAAGGGGCATCATTGATACCAATCACAGTTATAGTGATCACCGCTGTATCTGTATCGGTGCCATCGCTCACTGTGTAATTAAAAGTGTCTGTTACAACGTCGCCTGCATCTAAATTGTCTGCAGCAGTTTGATTAGCAACATAAGTATAAGAACCATTCGAGTTTAGTGTTAATTGACCATAAGTTCCTGTCAGAGCTGATCCTACAGTGCCAGCTGTACCTGATCCTTCAGAAGAGCCGAGACGAACAGCAGTTACTGTTAACGTTTCGATGTCAACATCAGTATCGCGAGTAGAGGTGTTACTTGAGTCAATAACATCACCTGTGTGTTCACCGCTAACATCAACTAAACTAAAAGGAGTAGTAAGTGTGTATTCATCCACACTGTGTGTGCCAAGACTTCCTGACCGGTCCGTAATAAACATTTTTGTTCCATCATTATTAAAGGTAATGCCTGTAGGCGTAGTACCTTGAGAACTCACATCAAAACTACCCACAAAAGAAGCAGTGGAAACATCAAAGCCCGTAGAGAGCGTATATTCGTTAATATCATCTCCCGTATCGCCGGCAACAAACATTTTTTTTCCGTCGTTGCTAAATGCTAGGCCTTGAGGTGAAGTATCTTGGGACTGGGTTACAAAGCTACTATCATAGGAGGCGGTGGAAACATCAAAGCCGGTCGATAGTGTGTATTCAACAACTTCATCAGAGGAATTTGCAGCATTAACAAACATTTTTGTACCATCTGAATTGAATGCTAAACCATTTGAACCACCTGCATTGGAAGAAATACTTAAATTACTATCGTAGGATGCAGTAGAAATATCGAAGCCTGTAGTGAGATGGTATTCAAAAACTCTTTGATTCGACCACCCTGCTACAAACATTTTTGTTCCATCGTTGTTAAATGCTAAGCCTCTTGGGTTGGTATCTTGGGAAGCAACACTAAATAAACTATCATAGGAAGCGGTTGAAATATCGAAGCCTGTAGTGAGATGGTATTCTCGAATGTCATCGGTACTATCTCCAACAACAAACATTTTTGTACCATCGTTGTTAAATTTTATGTCTTGTGGGTATCCTCCTGAATAACCGCTTAAGATGTAAAGGTTGATACTATCAACATAAGAGGCCCCAGCTATAGTACTATTGCCGGCACCATCACTGACTGTAAGAGTGCCGTCTTCAACAATTGTTCCTGAATCATCTCTTGCAACTGGTGCATCATTGTCTCCAAGAACTTTAATGGTTAAATTAGCTGTTGCGATGTCAGTGCCATCAGAAAGGGTATAAACAAAAGTATCAGTACCCTCCTCACCGGTATCAAGAGCATCGGCGGCGGCAGTAGTAGCTGCATAAGTATAAGAGCCGTCCGCACCAATAGTCAGTGTTCCGTAGGTTCCTACAATCTGTGTTCCGTTGCTATTATAAGAACTACTAGACGCAACTGTAGAGTTGGAACCACCACTTAACTTAATATGTGTTATGCTTAAAGAAGCAGAGGCGTCCGCATCGGAGTCTGTGTGTGAACTAGAACTTGTATCAATGACATCACCGGAGTGTTCTCCCGTAGCATCATAGGAACCTGACACATTTGCATTTGCACTGTTAGCAACTGTTAAAGTACTGCCCTCCGCAATCACACCCTCATCATCTTGAGCAGTAGGGGCATCATTGATACCAATCACTGTAATAGTGATTAAACCATGGTCTTCATCATTGGTTGCACCCGTTTGGTCATCGACAGTGTAATTAAAATAATCGTAGACAATATCACCATCATCAAGTTCATCTGCTGCTGGTTGATTAGCAACATAAGTATATGAACCATTTGCATTGAGAGTGAGTTGACCATAAGTTCCTGTTAACGCAGATCCAATTGTGCCTGCTGTTCCTGCGTCTTCAGTGTTTCCAGTTCTTACCTCTGTAACAATAAGTGTGTCTCCATCTGCGTCTGTATCGTAGTGAGTGGTGGAACTAGTATTGATTACATCACCAGAATGCTCTCCGGTTGCGTTATAGGTGGTACCAGAGTCACTTGTCTCATTTGCATTATCACCATCATTTACTGTAAGAGTGCCGTCTTCTAAAATAACACCCACATCATTACGAGCAACTGGCTTAGTATTTGCAGCACCAAGCACAGTTATTTTTAATTCTGCGGTATCCGTTGAATTATCATTTAATTGGTCATCAACTGTATAGGTAAAGTAATCATAAACTGACTCACCTGAGTCAAGCCCTTCAATGCTACTGTTGGCTGCATAAGTGTAAGATCCATCAGAGCTCATAGTTAAAGTACCATAAGCACCAATTAATGCAGAACCTACACTCCCCGTATCATTTGCGACGCGAAACGCTGAGGTTAAATTATATTCATTAACGTCTTCACCGTTGAACCCAAGAACAAACATTTTAGTACCCTCAGCATTAAAGGCTATAGAGGAAGCCTGTGTTTCTTGAGAGCTAACATCGAATTGCCCGACATGTGATGCTGTGGAGACATCGAAGGCTGTGGTTAATTTATATTCAGTAACGTCATCTCCATTGTTACCTGTGATAAACATTCTTTTTCCATCAGCGCTAAATTCTAAACCAGTAGGAACAGTTTCTTGGGATTGAACACTGAAACCATCTACATAAGATGCAGTTGAGACATCAAAACCAGTAGAAAGATTGTATTCGTCAACGGTATCGTCATCTGTTCCCACAATAAACATTTTAGTTCCGTCTGTGTTAAATGCTAAATCTGTTACTGAGCCTTCTTGAGAGGCGATACTAAAACTACTGTCATAAGATGCTGTTGAAACATCAAAGCCCGTTGATAAAGTATATTCATAAATACTATCAGTTTGTTTTCCAGCAATGAACATTTTTGTACCGTCGGTATTAA
>CACGPP010000013.1 GCA_902574995.1 uncultured Alphaproteobacteria bacterium | reverse complement strand
TCCTAGTTATTGGTGGAACGAGGATAAATATTTAGGACCAGCTGTATTGCTGCAAGCAAACCGCTGGATACAAGATAGTAGAGATGAAGAAAAAAAAGAAAGGTTGAATGAATTAGATGATAGTTTTAAACTGTATCGATGTCATTCGATTATGAATTGCACGAACTCTTGTCCGAAAGGATTAAATCCAGCTAAAGCGATAGCTGAAATAAAACATGAAATATCCAAAATGGATAATAAGTGAATAAAATATCATTAATTGGTGCTGGAAATATTGGAGGCACACTTGCACATTTATTAGCTTTAAAAAAACTCGGTAATATAACTCTTATTGATGTTGTTACCGGGATGCCTCAAGGAAAAGCTTTAGACCTTTGTCAATCATCAGCAGTCGAGGGTTTCACAGGGTCAATAGAAGGTACCAATGATTTTTCAAAAATGAAGGGATCTGACGTTATCATCATAACTGCTGGCTTACCCCGTAAACCCGGAATGAGTAGAGATGATTTACTTGAGATCAATGGAAAAATAATAAAAAAAATTGCACTAGATATAAAAAAATATGCTCCTAAAGCATTTGTTATTTGTATTACAAACCCACTAGATGCGATGGTATATGTACTCCAGAAATATTCCAAACTTCCCAAAAACATGTGTGTGGGCATGGCAGGAGTGTTGGACTCCTCCCGAATGAAATACTTCTTATCAGATGCTTTGAAAGTATCCGTGAATGATGTTGAAACATTTGTATTAGGAGGCCATGGAGATGACATGGTGCCTCTAATTAATTACACAACAATAGGAGGTGTCCCTTTAATCGATTTTATAAAGCTTAAAAAATTCCCTTATTCAAAAATTGAAAAAATAGTCGATCGAACAAGAATGGGCGGTGGTGAAATTGTGAAGTTATTAAAAAATGGATCTGCTTTCTACGCACCTGCAAGTTCAGCAATTCAGATGGCAGAGGCTTTTTTATTAAATCAAAAAAAACTTTTACCTTGTGCTGCTTATATCAATGGCCAATATGGCCTTAGAAATATGTATATGGGAGTACCTACAATTATTGGAAATAAAGGAATTGAAAAAATTATTGAGGTAAAACTTACAGCCAAAGAGAAATTAATGTTAAAAAAATCTGTCAAATCTGTGCAGGGTTTAGTATCAGCTGTTGACAAGCTTTTATGATCAAAAATCAAATGACATCTTTATTTGATAGGCGTATATATAAACCTATTAATGAGATCTTATAATTCATTTCTCACAACTAATAATGCCTCTCAAGTAATAGCGATATATAGAGATTATATAAAAGACCCAAGTCTTGTTGATAAGAGCTGGCATGAATTCTTTAAAGCTCTCGCTCCTGAGGAAATCTCTATTCTAGCTGACTATCAAAAAATAAATTGGTCACAGACCTCAAGAGATATTGATTTTAATCAGATTTCTCTTGATCAGGCAATTACTGACTCTCTTCGACTTGTAATGATGATAAGAGCTTACAGAGAGATAGGGCACCTTATAGCTGATCTTGACCCTTTAGGTTTAATGGCAAAGAATAATCCATCAGGTTTAGATCCCGAGTATTACGGTTTTCAAAAAAAAGATTATGATCGAAAAATTTTTTTATTTGGATATTTAGGATTTCAGAAAGCTACTGTACGTGAAGTTTTCGAAAAACTTCAGAGTATCTATTCTGGCACCTTGGCAATTGAATACAAACATATTCAGTCCGCTGAAGAATACAAATGGCTGAAGGATAGAATAGAAGAAAAAAAAGATATGCAATTAACCCCTAAGGGTAAAAGGACAATTTTGGAGAGATTAATTACAGCAGAATATTTTGAGAAGTTTCTAGATACAAAATATAGAGGCACCAAAAGATTTGGACTTGAAGGAGCTGAGTCTACAATACCAGCACTTGAACAGATTTTAAAAAGATCCTCAGAGTATGGTGTAGAAGACTTTTCCTTTGCATGTGCCCACAGAGGAAGACTAAATATACTAGCTAACATAGTAAAAAAACCTCATGTTCAAATTTTTGGAGAGTTTATCCATGGAGGCGAGAATGCCCTCAGTGATCAGGGTTCTGGTGATGTCAAATATCATTTAGGTGCAAGCTCTGATAGAAGTTTTGGAGGTAAGATTATTCATGTGAGTATGGCAGCTAATCCCTCTCACTTAGAAGCGGTAAATCCAGTTGTAGCCGGCAAAATAAGAGCTAAACAAACAATCATTCAAGACAAAAATAATACGAAAGTTTCAGGTCTACTAATTCATGGAGACGCAGCAATTGCAGGACAAGGTATTGTTGCTGAAACCTTTACTATGTCACAATTAAATGGCTACAGAATTGGCGGACTAATTCACTTTATTATTAATAATCAAATTGGATTTACAACAAGTCCTCAATATAGCCGATCTGCGCCTTACTCTTCAGAGATAGGAAAAATTGTTCAATCCCCAATATTTCATGTAAATGGAGATGACCCAGAGGCTGTTGTTTTAGCCTCAAGAGCCGCAACAGAATTTAGAAACACATTCAAAAAAGATACACTTGTCGATATGTTTTGTTACAGAAAACATGGACATAACGAGGGTGACGAGCCCTCTTTCACTCAACCATTGATGTATCAAACTATAAAAAAGAAAAAAACAGTTGCTAGTATTTATGCAGATAAACTTATTAGCCAAGAAGTAGTAAATACAAAACAGGTAGACTTCATCAAAGACAGAATATGGTCTGATCTTGAGAAGAAATTTGAAAAAGCAAAAAACTATAAATTAAAAACAAAATCTTGGATGGGTGGACAATGGAGTGGATTAAGTCTCGCACCAAAAGACCCACTTAGAAGAGGTAGAACAGCTGAGTCAGAAAAATCCTTAAAGGAAATTGGCACAAAAATTTCACAAATACCTAAAGGATTTAATCTTCATCCGAAATTAGAAAAGTTTAATAAATCTCGATTAACTTCAATAAAATCAGGAAATAATATTGACTGGTCTTTTGCTGAGGCTTTAGCATTTGGAGCATTGTTAAAGGAAGGTTATAGAGTGAGACTCGCAGGTCAAGACTCTGGAAGGGGAACTTTTAGTCAGAGACACTCAGTTTTTTATGATCAAAAATCAGAAGAGAGATATATTCCACTCAATCACATTGCTAAAAATCAAAAACAGTTTGAAGTAATTGATAGTTTTCTCTCTGAATTAGGTGTCCTAGGTTTTGAATATGGGTACTCATTAGCAGACCCAAATACTTTGGTTTTATGGGAGGCCCAATTTGGAGATTTTGCCAACGGTGCCCAAATTATTATTGACCAGTTTATTGCTTCAAGTGAGAGAAAATGGATGCAAATGAGTGGATTAGTCATGTTATTACCTCATGGTCATGAGGGTATGGGTCCTGAACACTCTAGTGCAAGAATAGAAAGATTTCTTCAAATGGCAGCAGAAGATAACGTTCAGATTGTAAACTGCACCACTCCTGCGAGCTACTTTCATGCTTTGAGAAGGCAAATCCATAGAAATTTTAGAAAACCGCTAATAGTATTTACCCCTAAATCCACACTGCGCCACCCAAATAATGTATCCTCTATTAGTGAATTTACTGGACGCTCATCATTTCATCGTCTTATTGAAGATGAAATCAAAAATCCAAAAAGAATAATTTTCTGCTCTGGAAAAATATTTTATGAATTGGATGATTTTAGAACAAAGAATAATATTAAAGATATAAAAATAGTTCGTATTGAGCAAATTTATCCATTTCCATTTGATGCCATAGGAGATGTTATATTAAAACATAAAGAAAGTGAGATTTTATGGGTTCAAGAGGAGCCAAAAAATATGGGAGCATGGAGTTTTGTTAAAAGTCGTATTAGACATGTTTTAGTAAAAAATAATTTAACCAAAAAAGTTCATTATGTTGGAAGGCGCCCTGCAGCAGCTCCTGCTACAGGTATATCAAAAAGACATAGTACTAATCAGCAACTAATCAAAGAATTAGCTCTTAAATCATCACTAAAACGTGTTATAAAAGAAAGAAGTGGTGTCAGTTTTATGAAATTTAAAAACTTACCTAAAGAGTAATGAAAAACATAACAGTACCTGAGCTTGGAGAGTCGATCATTGAAGGCACACTCACATCTTGGTTGATCAAAGAGGGAGATAGCTTTGAGTCCGGTGATAATTTAGCTGAAATTGAAACAGAGAAAATTACAATTGAAATTCCTGCTCAAACCTCTGGAAAATTAACAAAGATAATAACCCCAGAGGGATCTACTGTGAATGTTGGTCAATCTATTGCTGAAATATCAGAAAATACGACTACAGAACAAATACCCAAACCAGAGACAAGTCAAATCGAAGAAATAAATGAAGAAAAACAAACAATAGAACCATCCAATGTCTCTAAAGTTAGCGAAAATCAATCAAAAACTCCAGCTAAGGTAGTTGATCTCCCAAACTTTGACAAAGATGATTCTACGTTAAATGAAAAAACTATCCCAATGTCAAAATTAAGGCAAACAATTGCCAGAAGGTTAAAAGAAGCTCAAAATACAGCTGCCATTCTCACAACATTTAACGAAGTTGATATGTCAGCAATTATGTCTCTTAGAAAAAAAGAACAAACAAGTTTTCAAAAAAAACATAGTGTGAAACTTGGCATTATGTCTTTTTTTGTTAAAGCCTGCACAGAAGTTTTAAAAGAAATACCAGAGATTAATTCAGAAATTCACGAAGATAAAATAATTTATAAAAACTACTTTGATATAGGTATTGCAATTGGATCTGAAAAGGGGCTTGTTGTTCCAATAATTAGAAATGCTGGAGACTTATCAAATGCAGAAATTGAAAAGTATATTATTGAATTATCTGAGAAAGCAAATTCAAATAAACTTTCCATGAGTGATTTATCAGGAGGCACATTCTCAATTACCAATGGAGGAATATATGGCTCTATGATGAGCACCCCAATTATCAACCCACCTCAAAGTGCTATATTAGGTATGCACTCAATAATTGATAGACCTATCGCTGTAAAAAAGAAGATTGTTATAAAACCAATGATGTATATTGCATTAAGTTATGACCACAGATTAATAGATGGTAAGCAAGCAGTAACGTTTTTAGTTAGACTGAAAGAACTGTTAGAAAATCCAAAAATTATTTAATTTTTTAGAATATTTTTTAAAACAAAATTTAATATGCCGTCTGCTTTGTAATATTGTAGCTCATTGATAGTATCAATTCTTAAAATGCAATCTATTTTTATATTTCTCACATTACTTTGAATAATGACTTCTAATTTTTGTAAAGGCTTCAGGTCTTCGGTAAGTTTTATATTTATTAAATCAGACGATTGAATATTTAAATCATTTATTGTGTGACTTTTAAGTTGTATAGGCAGAACTCCCATTCCAACTAAATTTGATCGGTGTATTCTTTCAAAACTCTCAGCAATAACTGCCTTAATACCTAATAACTTGGTACCTTTTGCAGCCCAATCACGCGATGATCCAGTTCCGTATTCTTCTCCTGCAAAAACTACAACATTTTCAGACCTTTTTGCATACTCCATAGCAACATCATAAACACTCATTTTTTTCTTATCAGGTTCTAAAATTGAGTATCCGCCCTCAACGTTTGATAGCAGTTGGTTTTTAATTCTTATATTGGCAAAAGTACCCCTTACCATTACTTCATGATTGCCCCTTCTAGCACCATATGAATTAAAATCATTTTGACGTATTTGCCTTTCCATGAAGTAGTTGCCAGCAGGACTATCAACTTTAATTGCCCCTGCAGGTGAAATGTGATCAGTTGTAACACTATTGCCTAGAAGTAATAAAGGTCTTGCATTCTCAATTGGCTTAACCTCTTTATCATCATTTGATTGATTATCAAAAAACGGAGGTTTCTGTACGTAAGTTGATGAAGAATTCCAATTATACAGGTCTCCCGTAGAAGTATCAATTTTTTGCCATTCTTTTGGACCATCTAAAGCATTAGAGTATTGTTTTTTAAACATTTCAGGCGATACATTTTTTTCAACAGCATTTCGGATTTCGCTATTACTTGGCCAAATGTGTTTTAAAAATACTTCATTACCATCTGTGTCAATACCAATAGGATCACTTGTTAAATTAATAAGTACAGACCCTGCTAAAGCATATGCTACAACTAAAGGTGGTGAGGCAAGATAATTAGCTTTTACGTGTGGATTAACTCTGCCTTCAAAATTTCTATTACCTGAAAGCACTGAAGCAACTGTTAAATCATTTTTTGAAATACACTCTGCAATATCTTTATCAAGTGGTCCTGAGTTTCCTATACACGTAGTGCATCCATAACCAACTAGATGAAAACCAAGTTGGTCTAAATATTTATTCAAACCCGATTTATCCAAATAATCAGTAACAACTTTTGAACCAGGTGCTAAAGAAGTCTTAACCCAAGGTTTTACTTGTAAACCTAATTCACAAGCCTTTTTTGCTACTAAGCCTGCTGCAACTAAAACATCTGGATTAGAGGTATTAGTACATGAAGTTATAGCAGCTATTACAACGTTACCATCTTGCATTTTATAATTGTGATTTTTAATTTCTCTTTCAATGGGTTTGTTTTTTGAAAATTCTTTAAAGTTTAAATTCACTTTCTCTAAATTAATTCTATCTTGGGGTCTTTTTGGCCCTGCTAATGATGCTTGAACATTTTCTAATTGTAAATGAACGGTATCATTATAATTACATGCTTCATCGGCCCACAAACCTTGAATTCTATTATATTTTTCAACAGTATTTATCAGATCGGAGTCTCTAGATGTCAACTTCAAGTACTTGATAGTCTCTTCATCAACTGCAAAAAAACCACAAGTTGCTCCATATTCTGGAGCCATGTTGGCAATAGTTGCTCTGTCAGCGAGTGATAAATTCTTTAAACCATCACCGTAGAATTCAACAAATTTTCCAACTACTCCTTTTTCTCTGAGCATTTGTACAATTGTTAAAACTAGATCTGTTGCTGTAACACCCTCTTTCATTTTCCCCGATACTTCAAAACCAACAACTTCTGGTAAAAGCATTGATACAGATTGGCCAAGCATAGCGGCCTCAGCTTCAATTCCTCCTACTCCCCAACCTAGAACACCGAGTGCATTTACCATTGTAGTATGACTGTCTGTTCCAACTAATGTGTCAGGGTATAATAAATCTTTGTCACCAAGTTCCTTGCTCCAGACCACTTGAGCTAAATACTCTAAATTTACTTGATGGCATATTCCTGTGCCAGGAGGAATAACTCTAAAATTTTTAAAAGCTTGTTGTCCCCATTTTAAAAACTCATATCTTTCTGCATTTCTTCCAAATTCCATATCTACATTTTTTTGAAATGCATTTGGGCTAGCAAAATAATCAACCATTACAGAATGATCTATTACTAAATCAACTTGGGACATAGGATTAACTTTTGATGGATTACCACCTTTTTTTGAAACAGCATCACGCATTGCTGCTAAATCTGCAACAGCAGGTACGCCAGTAAAGTCTTGCATTAACACTCTTGAAGGAAGAAAAAATATTTCATGTTTTTTCTCAGGATTTTCTAATACATTTTCGATAAGGTCTTTATTTACATCTTTGCCATCT
>CACGPP010000012.1 GCA_902574995.1 uncultured Alphaproteobacteria bacterium | reverse complement strand
CAAGCGGAAAATCTCTGAAAAATGGGTCTGCTTTAATTTCTGATAGGTAAACTTCATTTAGATCTTTGACATAGGTTACATCAACCATTCCAAATATTTTTTTTTTATCTGTATGATCTGGATAATATTCCTTAGAAACCCTCACTATTCCCTTAATAGCCTTCTCTGTTACTGAGTGATAAAACAGACACTCATCCCCTTTTCTCATCTTTTTCATATTATTTGCTGCCTGATAATTTCTAACACCGTCCCAATGTTCAGTTTTTTTCTTTTTTTGTTGATCCCATGACCAAGAACTAGGTTCTGATTTAAGGAGCCAATAATTTTTAGAAGTGTTCATGAATTAGTATATTAGGTGTTGGTCTAATATTGTAGTTATTATATTTAATTTTTCTACTTTTCATAATTTCAATAGCATTCCAACCAATCATTGCAGCATTGTCTGTACATAAAGATAAAGGTACCTGATGATAATTAAGTTTCTTTGTTAATATAAGTTTTTGAAGTTCAGTATTTAAATATTTATTTGCAGCTACTCCACCACAGATTGAAAAATCGTTAATTTTTATATTTTTTTTTTGTAAGAGTGAAATACTGTTAATGATTTTAATTTCTAAAATTTTAGAAACAGTATTTTGAAATGAAGCTGAAAAGTCTCTCGTAAATGTTTTCGTTTTTTTATTTTTTTTGATGGTATTTAGTGCCGCTGTTTTTAAACCTGAAAAGGAAAAATTACAATTATTTTTCTTAGTTAAAGGCATCGGGAGTTTAAACTTTTCAATATTGCCACCTAATGCTAAGTGTTCTATTTCTGGCCCACCAGGGTACCCCAAGCCTAACCCTTTAGCCACTTTATCAAAACACTCGCCCGCTGAGTCATCAATTGTTGATCCAAGAGTGATAAAACTTTTTGAATTTTTAACCAATACTAATGCTGTATTTCCTCCAGATACGAGTAGACATAAATATGGAAACTTAATTTCAGATACAAGTCTGGGCGATAATAAATGTGCTTGCAGATGATTAATGGGAACAAGTTTGATGTTTTTAGATATTGACAAACCTTTTGCAAAAGATGATCCCACAATTAATCCACCAATAAGCCCAGGCCCAAAAGTTGCAGCAATTGCTGTAATTTTTGAAAAATTAATTTTTTTAATAGATTTACCTAATATATCTAAAATTTCTAAATGCTGTCGTGCCGCTATCTCTGGTATGACACCCCCAAGATCTTTATGAAATTTCCTGTGATTAATTGTTTCAAGAAACTCAACACTTTTATTATCTTTCACAATGGCGATAGATGTATCATCACAAGAACTTTCTATTGCTAAAACTTTCATTATTATAAAAAAATATAGATTCTTATTGAATGTCTGAAAATCAAAAAAATGACAGTAAAAAAAACTTTCTTCAACGTAATCTTTTCTTAATAGTAATATTTTTAATCATTATAACTGTTGCAGGAGGCTACTTGTATCGAAATAATCTTTTAATATTTAATGAGTCTCAATTCAGCAAATTAAGCCAAGAAACTCAATCACCAAATATTCAAAAAGAGATAACCCCTGTTAGTGACTTAAACAGCAAAGAGCTGGAAGATAAAGTAGATCGTCTTGAGTTACTTATACTGGAATTAGCAAAAAATGTTCAAGAAATACCTCAAACTACCATTGTTGAGCCAGAGTCACAACAAATTACTTTATCCAATGATGAGGCATATGAATTAATTTTGTCCATAAATCAGATTATAGTTAATATTGATCAACAACAAATTCGAAATAAAAATATTCAAAAACTTCAAAATCAATATTTATTTTTTAATGAAGAAAAATTTAGAGAATTACTCACTATTCCAGACTATACATATTCAGTACAGCAATTACGAATTAATGAAAATACATATGTACAAAATGAGTTTATGAAAAAAAATAATTTTCAATGGCTTAAAAGAATCATTGAAAATATATTTGAAATTCAAATAACAAAAAATTCATTAGAACCCTTACCATCATTTATTAATGCAATGTATAATCGACAATATACAAAGGCGATAATTGAATATGAGAAATTAAATCCTAGTCAAAAAATATTTTTTAAATCCTCTTATGAGCTAGCTCAAATTTATAATGATAACCAAATTTTTTTAGAGAATATGATTTAATGATAAGGTTACTAATAATTTTGATAATTTTTATAAGTGGTTACGGTGCTCTTTTTTATCTGTTTAACAATGCTGGCAATCTATCACTCGTTTTAGGCATTTGGCAATTAAGTATCCCCATTGTCCAATTCCTTTTTGTTTTAATAACATTTCTTATTCTTTTGATTTTGTTTTCTTATGCTTTTACAAAGCTTTTTATTTATCCACGTGCTGCATATATGCGCTACAAATCCTCAAATGAGCAAAAAGGCCTTGAACACTTAAGAGAGACATTAGTTGCAATAACTGAGGGCAATACAGACAAAGCTACACTAAGTCAGAAAAAATTTAAAAAATACTTAGGTAAAGATCCTTTAAACAAAATATTACAAACGCAAATTAAAAAAACAAAGGATTTAAAAATAGTTAATGTTGAAAAAGGTTCGGATTAATTTAAAAAAATTACCCCCGCTCCAAAACAAGTTAGAGTAGCGCCTATGACTGCTAGATGCCCTGCATAATTTTTAGTAACAATCCATAATATGGGTATTATCATAATTGGCATTGTGCTTGATAAAGTTGAAATAATTCCAGGATCTCCATTTTTAAGAGCAATTATTAACATAGTCATTCCAACACCCATCCCCATAAAGCCAAGAAAAATACAATAAAAAGTTTTTTTAACATCTTTCATTCTTTCAAAAAGATCATTATTTTTCAGAAATCCTAAGCTAAAAAACATCAATATTGCTGCTATTAAAACTCTTACATAAGACACTATGATAGGATCTGTTACTTCAAGCGCAGGTTTCATAAGAATGATCCCAATAGCTTGACATAGCGCTAGACCAACTCCGGCAATCAGTCCAATATATTTGTTTCCTTGAATGTTTTCTAAGTCATCATCAGGAATTGTTCGATTAAATTGTATTGCAACTATGATTCCAAAAAAAATTAAAAAGCATCCAAAGAGTTCGACTACAGAGGGAAGTGTTTGTAAAAATATTTCTGCTAAAATGATAGTAAATGGTATTTGCAAAGAAAATAATAAAGCTTGCCTTCTAGGCCCAAGCCTTTTTAGGCAAATAAATAAAAATGTGTCTCCAATTATAATGCCAATTACCGATGATAAAAATATTGCTATGAAAATTGATTTATTAAAATAAATCGGATCCCAATTAACTACAATGTAGGGTAAAAAAAGAACTACTATTCCTACTAATCTTAAAAGATTATAATTGTAACTTCCAAAATATCTGACAATTCTAGTTGCCGATAAAGCAACCATAGACCACGTAGCTGCAGCACCAATTGCTAAGATGTATCCAATCACGCGAGGATCTTAATTACAAATTAAAAAAATGATATGTTAAATTAGTAAAAAAAAGGGGCCAATAATGACCCCTTATAATAAAATTAGAAATTAATTTATCTTCTTTGACCAAATAGTTGCATCAACATTATGAACAGATTAATGAAGTCTAAGTATAATGTTAGTGCACCCATTATAGCGGCCTTTCCTGCAAAGGCAGTTCCAGCAACTTGATAATAGGTTGATTTAATTCTTTGAGTATCGTAAGCAGTTAAACCCACAAACACTAAAACACCCACACAAGAAATTACAAATTGCATCGCTGAACTTTGTAAAAATATATTTACTATACTAGCAATAATAATTCCAATGAGCCCCATCATAAGAAATGAACCAAACTTGGTTAAATCTCTTTTAGTTGCATATCCATAGATGCTCATTGCAGCGAATGTACAGCTTGTGATTAAAAATACTCTAACAATGCTGACACCAGTGAAAACAATGAATATATAAGACAGCGAAATTCCCATCACAGCAGCGAAGGCCCAAAATGTCATTTGAGCTGCAGAGGTAGACATTTTTTGTAATCTTGCACCTAAAAAGAAAATAAATCCAAGTGGAGCGAGCATTACAACCCATTGAAGTGCTGTGCCATAAATAGCCCCCATTAAAGTAGGAGACTGAGAAAATCCCCATGCCACTAAACCACTTATCGCTAAACCAGAGGTCATGTAATTGTAGACTTTCATCATATAATCTCTTAAGCCCTGATCTATAACTGTAGATTGTGACTGCGAATATGTATTTTGTTTTAATTCGACCATTATTTCTCCTTAATTATTTTTAATATGGCTATTATCTTGATATTTTTCAAGTAAAACCGTATGAATCTTTTATGAAATTTAGACCCTTAGGAAATACTGACCTTCAAGTTAGCCTTATTTGCCTTGGTACAATGACCTGGGGAGAGCAGAACACAGAAAATGAGGCGTTTGAGCAAATGGATTATTCCATGGAAAAAGGGGTCAATTTCTTTGATACCGCGGAGTATTATTCTGTTAAGGGAAAAGAAAAAACATATGGTGCCACTGAAAAAATAATTGGTAATTGGTTTAAACAGAAAAATAATAGAGAGAAAGTAATATTAGCATCAAAGGTCGCTGGTCCCGATGTAAGATGGATAAGGGGAGGTGGTCTTCAATTCAATGAGAAAAATTTCACTGAAGCATTAGAAGGAAGCCTGCAAAGATTACAAACAGATTACATTGATCTCTATCAACTACATTGGCCAGAGAGAAAAACAAATTTTTTTGGGAGGCTGGGGTATAAAAATTATAAAGAAGAAAAAGAATGGACTCCCTTTGAAGAAATTTTAGAGACAGCAAAAAAATTTATCGATCAAGGTAAGATTAGATATCTAGGCTTATCTAATGAAACCCCTTATGGTTTGTCTAATTACATCAATTTATCCAAATATAAAAACCTACCAAGAGTTATGTCTGTTCAAAATCCATATAGCTTATTAAACAGAACTTATGAAGTTGGTATGTCTGAAATATCCGTTAGAGATCAGGTAGGTTTGTTGGCATATTCTCCTTTAGCTTGTGGTGTGTTAACTGGAAAATATAGAAATGCAAACAAACCTGACGGCGCTCGTTTAACAATTTGGGAAGATTGGACTAGGTACACCAATGAGAGATCGATTGTTGCTACAGAGCAATACTGTAAAATTGCTGAGAATAACGGGCTGAGTCCCACTGAATTGTCACTTGCATTTGTTAACCAACAAGACTTTGTTACAAGCAATATTATTGGTGCAACAAAAATGGATCAGTTGAAAGAAAATATAAACTCTGTAGATATAGAATTATCAAAAGAAATAATTGATGAAATTAATGACGTACATGAAAACAATCCATCACCAGCTCCTTAAGAAATGACCGATTGGCCAAAAGACAATAAGGGTAGATTGACAAAAACTTTTGAATTCAAAAATTACAGAAAAAGCTTTGCTTTTACTAGCCAAGTGGCGATGTTATCTGAGAAAAAAAATCATCATCCTCAAATTATTTTAGATTACGGAACTGTTACCATTTCTCTTATTTCTCACGATATTCAGAAAGTTACCCAAAGAGACCTAGATTTAGCAGAGCAAATCGATAAACTTTATCAAGAATGATTTACCTTATAGGTATTCCTGGTTTAATTCCTTTTTATCTTTGTTTTTACAACATCGATTTAATATTTCTTGATTTTGATAAAGACATGTTCGTATATTACTCTGCAGTTATAATGTCATTTTTAGGTGCAGTGTATTGGGGCGTTTATCTTCAATCAAAGAATAATATAGCTATTTTGTTTAGTGTTTGCCCAGCTGTTTATGCATTTTTGGTTTTAGCATTTGACTTAAAATTTGATGAAACTATTGGGTTTTTTATAGCGGGCTATTTCATAGTTTTATGCTTTGATTTCTTTTTTTATTTTAAAGAAAAAATAATTAAAACTGATTATTTTATTCTAAGATTAATCCTAACGGCTGGGATTACTCCCGCACACATTTTATATATTTTATAAATAAAATTAGTTAGCGATTAAATTTAGTAACTTACCAAATTTACCGGAAAATTTAATTTTACCGTGAGTATAAGCTAGTCCAATACAACCAGTTTGAGCATTACCAACAGGTGTATGATTATGATCATCACTTCTAACTTGAACAGATCCTTGTTTATAATTCCCATACTCATCACTGTAAGAGCCGTGCAAGACTAAAAAGCTTTCATTGCCCTCATGTGTGTGCTGAGGAATTTTTGCACCAGGCATTACGTGGATAAGTTCTAGTTTTTCATTATTATCCTTGGGAATTATAGTAGCAATTTTGACATCTTTAAAAGATTTCCACTTAATATTTTTATTTCTTAAATGAGATCTTAAAGTAATTGGCAATTGACCTAATAAAGGATCGTGCTCCTCATCAATGTGAGGCGATGATGTTTCATTTTTTGTTTGATCCAAAACTTTATTCCATAACTCATTAGAAAGTGGTAAGATCTCAGACTTATTTAAAAAATAACCACCCACCTCATTCATTGCAGAGTTTAGAGACCTATTCTCAGGGTCAACTTCAGCCAAGCACTGCTGGAAAATAAGACTTGCAGGTGAGTTTACGGGTGTACTAAGAATTTCGAATGTCATTTTTAATTAACCATACTACCGCCATCATTATTTAGATTAACCATACTGCCGTCTTGTTCCAATTTGCCGCGGATCTTCTCTAATGCTAGACGAATTCTCGATTTTACAGTGCCTAATGGGATTTTGGTGATCTCAGCTATTTCACCATGTGATTTTTCCTCGAAGAAATTCATTTTTAGCAGATCTAGTTGGTCTTTTGGTAGATCATCTAAATATTGTGCCACCATTTCAAACTTTTGATCATGTTCTATATTCTCATCCGCTTTAGACTCAACGGGAGGCAAAATGGCAGTCTCAATATCCTCCAAGACCGCTTTTCTGGTTTTTCTTAAAATATCAATTTTCTTGTTCCGAGCGATAGTATAAATCCATGTGCTTGGTGAAGCTACAGACGGGTCATAATAATCAGCTTTAGTCCAAATAATCGTCATGGTTTCTTGAATTATTTCTTCTGCGACTGCATCATCTGCACCTGACTTCATTAAAAAAGACTTTAACCTTGGACCAAAATAATCAAAAATTTTTTTAAAACTCTCAATATCCTGCCTTTCAGCAATATTCTGAAGCGCCTCAACAAAGGGATTTTTAACTTTTACCATCAATCTCTCCACCTATATATTTCCATTTATTATTTTAAAAATCAATCTTAATTGGTATATTCTCTGACATTAAATCACCATGTTTAAACAAAAATTATTATACTTAACTTTATGCTTATCTTTTCTAATAAGTAATTTGTTTGCTACACACTCCATTGATTTTGAGCATGGCAAGTGGTCCTTTAAAAAAATAAACAACAAAACATGTTCAATTTTTCAAGTACCTACATCAGAAAAAGGTGATTACACAAACAGAGGTGCAGTACTTTTTTATGTGTTTAAGGAAGGTGCAGCTGAATACGTAAGAATAGATGCTGGCTATCCATATGACTCACAAAAATATGTTAAAGTTACTATCGACTCAAAAAATTATCAATTTTTTGGAGAAGATGACTCGGCTTGGTCAATGACAGATGATACTGTCATCATTGAAGCTTTAAAAGCTGGCAAAAAAATGACGGTTGTTGGATATTCCAAAAGAGGTACAGAAACAACAGATACATACACGTTAATAGGTTTTACTAACGCGTATAATTCTCTTCAACAAGACTGCTAAAAAAAATGAAAAATAAAATTGTTTTAGCCTACTCAGGCGGCTTGGACACAAGTGTCATATTAAAATGGCTTCAAACTGAATATAATGCAGACGTAATTGCTTACGCAGCAGATCTTGGCCAAGGAGCAGAATTAACTGAAGCAAAAACCAAAGCAAAAAAACTTGGTGCAAAGAAAATTTACATTGAAAATTTAAAAGAGGAATTTGTTCGCGATTATGTTTTTCCAATGTTTCGTTGCAATACGATTTATGAGGGTGAGTATCTTTTAGGTACATCAATTGCCCGACCATTAATCGCAAAAAAGCAAATTGAAATTGCAAAAAAGGAAAAAGCTAATGCTGTTTCTCATGGAGCAACAGGTAAAGGAAATGACCAAGTGCGTTTCGAATTTTCTTACTATGCCTTAGAACCTAAAATAAAAGTCATTGCACCTTGGAGAGAGTGGGATTTATCGTCCAGAACTAAATTGTTGGAATTTGCTGCTAAAAACAAAATCCCTATTATGAAACACAATAAAAAAGAGTCCCCTTATAGTGTGGACGCCAATGTTCTTCATCGTTCAGCAGAAGGAAAAATCTTGGAAGACCCTTGGAAAAGACCACCTGAAAACGTATTTGGAATTTCCAAAAGTCCTCAGTCTGCTCCAAACAAAGAAACAATTATAACTATTCAATTTAAAAATGGCGATCCTATTGCTATTAACGGAAAAAAACTCACACCATTCAACCTATTAGAAAAGTTAAATAAACTAGGAGCAGCAAACGGAATTGGAAGAGTGGATATTGTAGAAAATAGATACGTAGGCATTAAATCACGTGGTGTCTATGAAACACCGGGAGGTACAATTCTACTCAAGGCCCACCGTGCAATGGAAAGCATTACTTTGGATAGAGAAGAAGTTTATACAAAAGAAGAGTTAATGCCTAAATATGCAAGGTTAATTTACAATGGTTATTGGTTTGCACCAGAAAGATTAATGATGCAAAAAGCAATCGATGCCACTCAGAAAAGAGTTAACGGTGAAGTAAAATTAGTTCTCTATAAAGGTAATGTGATTGTTATTGGAAGAAAATCTCCTAATAGTCTATACGATGAAGATCTAGCAACCTTTGAGTCATCAAATTATGATCAAAGAGATGCAGAAGGTTTTATAAAACTTAACGCGTTAAGACTCAAAAAAAATAAAATTAAATTTTAAATTATAATAATGAATTAACCTCTGGTTAAGAAGTAATCAGAAATTCCAAGATCCATTAAGTCGGCAATTACATTGATGATTTGATCTTTATGTTCAGGGCCTACCAAAATTCTATACATTACAGGATCAGAAACTAACGTTGGTCTTACTTCAACTCGAGTCCCCAATTTCTTAGAAATATCAGCGGCAACTACTTCAGATATATTCTCTTTTTTAAATGCACCAACTTGGATAAACGCAGATTGATTTGGATCATATGAAGTCATCGACTCAATTTGGCCAGTTAGGCTATCTGTAAGGGCTGAAATAACAACCTTTTGATTTGGTTTGGGCTTTGATTTTATTTTAAAACTGGAGTCAAAGATAACATCAATAGTCTCTTCAAGATTTTGATTTTCTTTGAAATTAAGAGCGGCTATAAGTGAGTCCAATAGCTCTTCATTTACTACTTCCTCTGTATTGATTATTTCTTCTAATTTTTCTTCCAATGCTTGATTCAAGGCATTCAACTGATCTTCATTGACAGTTTCTGTTTCAATGATTTTTTCTTCTGGTATTGATTTAAGATTTTGATCATTAATATCCCAGTTTAATGTGAATGTGTCAGAAATTTTTGTTATATCGTTACTAGCCTCAATTGTAAGATCTAATGAACCAGCGCTTATAGGCGGGCTACCCACAAAAGTATATTGTGATGGAAGGAAAATAAGCCATGACGGTAAGATATCACCGTTAGCCATTTTCACATTGTATCTAGTTTTTCCACTGCCCTCTAAGTAAAAAGATTTTTCATCAAACTTAAATATGAAATCAACGAAATTATAATTAGATAAATTAATATTATCCTCAGCAATCTTTGTTGTTTGAACAAGCACAGGATTTTGATTATTTAATGGTATTGCTACAAATGAATTATATTTTTTGGTCCATTGATTTAAGTTATCTTTCAGAGCAATCGCTAAGTCCGCATCGCTAATTTCTGATAAATTATTAGGTGTAAAATTCATACCCACTGATGAGTATAATGTACCCAAGCTGTATTGCATTTCGGCATACGCTATATCATTTCTAAGACGAGAAACTAATAAACTAGCTTCCTCTCTGATCAATTCTAACTCACCAAATCGAGATATTTTTTGTGCATTAGATATCAAATCATTTATTCTTTGAGCCACATTCAAATAATGTTTTGCATTACTATACTCTCTTAAAGTTTGTGCATAGTTAATATTGGCTATGTGTACTTGAGATAAAACAGTCATAGATATTGCTAATCGTTGTTCTTCTATGAGTTTTTCATTAATCTTATTTACATCATTAATGTTACCAGCTTGGAAAATATTCAATAAATTAGCGCCAAATACAGCTCCATATTCTGTGTTATCCTTATTTAGTAAATATTTGTTAGAGTCATAAGACCAAGTTGCATTAAACTTTAAGGAGGGTAATAGTGACAGCATCGATGCACGAGCTTCTTGAGCGGTGACTTTTTCTTGATACCTGACTTCGAGTAATTCTGGTCTTGAAAACAAAGCTGCTTCTTCTTGCTCCTCTAAGCTCATATCAAGCTCTGTTAGAGGCTGATCGGTTTTAACTAAAGTATATTCTTGATCTGGTAACAAGCCCAGTAATTTAGATAACTGTGCTCGTGAATCCATTAAGGCTCGACGCTGAGTATTTAGAATTTGTAAAACATCTAAAAGTTCTTTTTGATAAAGTAAGGCATCCATAGGAGAACTAATTAATAACTCTTCAATATATTCATAATCATCTAAAGCAGCATTAACTCGTTCCATTAAAGGATTAATTTCAGCTAAGAGCTCATCTGCTGAAAGTGTTTTCCAATATGCATAGATAACTTCTTTAGTTAAATTGTGAATAGCTTTTCGTTCAAGTTCTTTTGAAATTAAATATTTATCTGCTTGTTGACCTGCTCTTACATAAGACAAACCAAAATCTAAAGCGTTCCATGTAAAACCAATATCTGCTGTTCGACCTCTTGCATCTTGAGAAACAGTGTAAGAGGGATCATCTGCAATTGCTTCAGCCGCTTTGAGTTCTCCACCTGAGGGCTCAGCTACTATAGCGGCACTTGTCGAGGCTGGGTGCTGCTCTAAAACTTTATAACCCGCATTGGCTGACAATTTTGGAAGCATATCAAACTTAACAACATCAATTTGATCTTGGCTTAATGCCGAGTCCATTAAGTTTAATCTTAAATCGCGGTTATTTTTGATTGCAATGGCAATTGCTTGATACAGGTCAATCTCAAGGGGAGCATTTTGTGATGTTTCTTTTAAATACTCATAGTCCTCTTGAGAGGATAATTGTACTTGCTCTTTTATTAGTGGTTCAGGCGTTTGACTGCATGCCCCCACTAATAAGATAAGAGACATAAATATGGTAGCTTTAAATAACTTCATTAATTTCCCGCAAAAAGCATGATAAAATCTCATAATTTAAGCTTACAGACAATATAAAAATGACCCATATTGGGTAACAAATTCTAAAATAACCCTGATTTTATTGTATTATCCACTAGCATTAAAATAAGAGGAAAACTGTTTTTGGACAAAGATAATAAAAATTATCCACAGCTACACATTCAGTTGTTGGAACCAAGGATTATGTTCGATGGTGCTGCGATTTATACCGCAAGCGAAGCATTGGACATGCTTGGTGATCAACAATCAATACAAGTTGATGAAAAAAATCTCTCCTCAGATTTAAATCCCATCATTGAAAATTCAAACTCCAGAAAAGAAATTGTTTTTATTGATAGCGGTGTAGACAACTATCAAACCATCGTTGACGCAATTGACTCTTCCAAATCTATTTATCTTATCGACTCTAATGAGAATGGATTTGATAAAATGCAAAACGTTCTACAAGGACAAAGTGATGTCGATGCAGTTCATATAATAGGACACGCGAGTGCAGGACAAGTAGTCTTAGGCAATTCTGTTTTAAATGCCGATACAATTAACTCTTTTAGTAACACCCTGCAGTCCATTGGAAACTCTTTAACACCAGACGGTGATCTTTTATTTTATGGTTGTAACTTGGCACAAGGGGAACAAGGAAAATTACTTATTCAACAAATTGGAAATATCACACAAGCTGATATCGCAGCTTCAGATGACGTGACTGGTAAAGATGGAGACTGGTTACTGGAAGTTGAAAAAGGAATTATTGAAGCCAAGAGTTTAGAAGTCAATCATTACGACTCCAATCTTGTAAGCCTCGCAGGGGTTTCTTCAAGTAGTGGTTTTGTTGTTGAGTCGGGGACTGATTTGAGAGCAGGTCAAAACGCTGCGAACACAGCTTCTAACGCAAGTGATCACACAGATGGATACAAACCCTATGTTGTTGCACTAGAGAGAGAGAATTTAACGACTGGTTCTTATGACTTTTATAAACAAAGCATTACTGGCACGGGGTTTGACGAGAGCAACAGTGGTGTAGATAATAATAATAGCCCAGACATTACCTCCAACACAACGACAGTCACTGCTTCAACATCCAACCCTTTAAACGTCTACTATATTATGGCCACTGAAAGCACAGGAAGATCAACCGTGAGATCAATCACGTTTGACGGCGAAATTGTTGGTGTTTGGTTCAATATGGAGAATATTATTGAATATTCATCGGTGGATAAAGACGGCGCCACATACCACACTATTAATCAACACGGAAATGGTAATAAAAATGCTTTTAGTACGGAAGGTCTTAAAACAAATTGGGGGACCAACATAACAATAACCTCAAAACCTGTCGTAAGTGGACAATCATACAAAAGTGACTGGTTCGGTGTGGATACAGACTCCAATACTTTGTATGTAGGATTTAATAATAACGCCAAACACGGTGACATCATCAGAGTGTTTGCTAAATCAGGTAACAATGCACCGGTAGCTGTTGATGACACAGATAGTGTTAATGAAGATGCAACGGTAACTAAAACATCTTCCCAAAATGATGCCCTTAATGATGATAGCGATGCTGATGGAGATACAATCACTGTCACTCAAATTAAACCAAGTGGAGGATCTAACTCTGCTGTTTCGTCAGGGAGCTCCTACAATAGTAGTGGTACTACAGTAACTGGCACGTACGGTCAATTAACTATTGGTGCAGATGGTTCGTATACTTACATTGCCAATCAACCTGCAGCGGATGCTTTGGATGAAGGGACTGGAGGCAACGCTAGTGATACTGTAACAGACGTTTTTGTCTATACAATTTCTGATGGCAATGGTGGAACAGATACTGCAAATATCACAATTACTATTACTGGCGTTAACGATACTCCAACAGCTGTGAATGACTTTGGAGCGGTGACAGAAGACTCTACCATTACCATAGATAATGATGAGAGTGGAAATCTCTCTGGCTCTTATGACACTCATGATGAGCACTCAGGTGACATTTTATCAAATGATACAGACCCCGATGCCTCACCTACTCACACCGTCACTGCCGTTCGAATTGGCTCTACAGCAGGATCGGGAACAGCAGGAACAGTTGGATCTGCATTAACAGGCACTTATGGTCAGCTGACTTTAAATGCTAATGGTTCGTATTCTTACACTGCAAATCAAGATGCAGCAGATGCATTGGATGTAGGTGATACTGTTTCTGATTATTTTAATTACACGATGGATGATGAGCATGATGATACTAGCACTGCTGTTATAAGAATTTACGTATTAGGGGCTAATGACACCCCAGTAGCAAGAAATGATGAGGGTTTAATTACTGAAGGGGGCACTTTAACTGTTTCAGACGGCGACAATGCTAATGAAAGTGGAGGTACTTATGACTCTACAGGTGAGCATACAGGTGATGTGATAGATACCAGCCTTGCAGGATCTCAAGATACCGATGCAGATGCGAGTGCTAGCTTAGTCGTCTCAGCAATTCGAACAGGACGAGAAAGCGCTGCGGCTGCTACGTTTGTTGATAGCAAAAGTGTGCAATCTGGAATAACAGGAGGTATAGCCTTTAACACT
>CACGPP010000011.1 GCA_902574995.1 uncultured Alphaproteobacteria bacterium | reverse complement strand
CAAATTATCAATTGATTTAAAGAATGAATAAGCATTTTATAATTCTACTTTCAGTATTTTTTATCGGTTGTGGACCGTCTCTTGTATCTACAGGTGCCAAAACAGTAATTAAAGAAAACGAAGACGAAAAAACATTTAGTGAAAGTTGGGATGATGCCACTATTAAGCTTGGGATAAAAGAAAAATATTTTTCTTACGATGCAACTTTATTTACAAGGATTGATGTTGAAGTTGAACTAGGTAAAGTTCTTTTAACAGGTGTGGTTCCCTACGGCGACATGCGCTTAGAGGCAGTGAGGCTAGCCTGGCAACAAGATGGTGTAAATGAAGTTTTAAATGAAATTTCAATTGATACCGGATACGGACTTGATGATATAGCCAAAGACAAATTTATTAGTACACAACTTTTTACAAAGATTTTTACAGACTCGAACATAAAAAAATTTAAATATGACTTTGAAGTACAAAAACAAATTGTATATCTGTTTGGTGTTTCTAGTGATCAAAAAGAAATAGATATGGTAATTGAACACGCTAAAGACATAAAGGGTGTCTTAGATATAATTAATTACATTCAAGCCAGATAGCCTAAACATCTGCCAACAAATGTAAGTGAAAATGAAATACCTCTTGACCCCCGTCTTTGCCTTTATGCGTTTTAATTTGAAAACCTTTATCTCTTAAACCTAAAATATCTATAATTTTATCAACAGATTTCCAAAAATTGGTTTGATATAAGTTGTCTGCATTTTGTAGAAAATCAGAAATATCTGATAAAGGTTTCTTGGGTATAATTAAAATATGTGTTTTTGCTTTTGGGCTAATATCTTTGAATGAAAGCACATGCTCATTTTCAAAAACCTTATCACAAGGAATTTCACCTTTTAAAATTTTTGCAAAAATATTTTCTTTATCATAACTCATGTTCTGACAGGGACACCTTTACTACTAAGATATTTTTTTACAGTTTTAATTTTATATTTTCCAGAGTGAAATACACTCGCAGCTAATAGGCCTGTTGATTTTGTTAAATGCCCTAAATAAAAATGCTCTAAACTTCCAACACCCCCACTTGCTATTACAGGAATACTTACATTACTTGTCACTTTTTTAAGCATATTGCTGTCGAAGCCATTTTGAACACCATCTGTATCCATTGAGGTCATTAATATTTCTCCAGCTCCCATAGATTGCACCTGCTTTGCCCAAGAAATTAGTTCGCGTTTGGTGATTTCTCTACCCCCTTTAATAACTACTTTCATTTTGTTTTTATGCCTTTTCCCATCAATTGCTACAACTATACACTGAGAGCCGTGTCTTAATGATGCTTGTCGAATTAATTTTGGATTTTTCACTGCCGCAGAATTAATAGATACCTTGTCTGCTCCAGCATTAAGCAAATCTGTTATATCGCTCAAATCTGAGACCCCTCCGCCTACAGTCAAAGGAATATTTATTACCTTGGCTATAGCTTCAACAGTTTTAATAAATGTTTTTCTATTTTGGTATGATGCATTTATATCAAGCATACAAAGCTCATCAGCACCTGATAAAGAGTAATATTTTGCCATTTCAACTGCATTACCCATGACTCTTATGTTTTTAAAATTAACACCTTTAACAACTTTATTTTTAATAACATCAAGGCATGGGATTATTCTTGTTTTAAGCATTGAACTGAGCAAGACTATCAATAGATATTTTATTTTCGTATATAGCTTTACCTACAACAACATTATTGAAACCATTTGATTTACTCAATTCAATATCATTAAGGTCTTTAACACCTCCTCCGATGGTAATGTGCTTGTCAGTTAATTTTTTTATAGAATTAAATGTTTCCATATTTAAACCAGACAACATTCCATCATTAGCAACATCAGTTACAAAGTAGGAATGAATAGGCCGTTTGTTGTATTTGTCTACAATGTTCTCCAAGGATTGATCAGTTGTCTCTTGCCAGCCATGAGAAGCAATTTGATTATCTTTTATATCCAAAGCAATGGATAGTTTTTCAATTAAAGTATCGTCAAAATTTAAAACGTCAGCAATATTCTTTATTGCAAAGGTTCCAATTACAATAGTATTAAATCCTTCATTAATTTTTTCAATAATGGCTTCTTTGGTTCTTATACCGCCAGCAACTTCAATATTAATATCAATTTTCCTTCTAATTTGGCTTAGAACTTGATTGTTATTACCTTTTCCTAGAGTGGCATCTAAGTCGACAACATGAATGGTATTGAAACCTGCATCTTGATATGTTTTAGCCATATCAAGTGGAGAATACTGGTAGATTGTTTTATCATCGAAGATACCTTTGGTTAATCGCACACATTTTCCGTCTATTATGTCAATTGCTGGGAATATATTCATGATTTCAAAATATAATTTTTTATCAAATTTAGGCCGTGTTTGTGGCTTTTTTCAGGATGAAATTGCACTCCATAAATGTTGCCTTTCTTTACAATAGAAGGAAATTTTTGACCATAAAGAGTGAAAGCTAAAATATCTGATTTTTTAATGTTTTGAAAAATGTAACTATGAACAAAGTAAAAATCCTTTTTATCGAAACTATTTGTAATAATAGTGTCATCATTGTTTAAGTTAATTGTGTTCCATCCCATATGGGGAATTATAAGTTTTTTATTTCTAAATTTTTTAATGTCTCCGCTAATAACTCCTAAACCTCTTGTAATTTTATCTTCATATCCCCAATCAGATAGAATTTGCATCCCGACGCAAATACCTAAGTATGAAGAGTTATTTTCTAAGTATTCTTTTAGTGGTTTAATAATTTTTAATTTTTTTAAATTTGACATAAGAGTGGCATAAGCACCTTGTCCGGGCAAAATAATTTTATCAAACGAAGAATAGTTGAAATGACCTTTAATAATCTTTAATCGATATGGCCTTCCTTTAATAATATCTTTGATTGCTTTATTAATCGATCCAATATTTCCAGATTGCCCGTCAATTAGTCCTATGACTTTTTTTCTCAAAGTTTCCCTTTAGAACTAGGAATACTTGTTTTTCTGGGGTCAACAGATATTGCTTTTTTCAAGGATAACGCAAATGATTTAAAACAGCTCTCAATGATATGGTGATTGTTTTTTCCATATAACGTTTCGATATGGCAATTCATTCTTGACTCAGTAACTATAGATTTAAAAAATTCCGAAAATAACTCTTGTTCCATTTCACCAACTTTTTCTAATGATGTTTTAACATTCCAAATAAAATACGGGCGATTACAAAGATCAATGACTGATCTTGTTAATGTTTCATCAAAAGAAACATAAGAATATGCAAATCGTGTTATACCTTTTTTATCACCAAGAGCATTTTTTATACTCTCGCCTAAAGCAATGCCAACATCTTCAACAGTATGGTGCATATCGACTTTTAGGTCTCCATCACATTTTAACTCTAAGTCTATCAAACTATGAGTACTTATTTGTTGAAGCATATGATCAAAAAAAGCAATCCCGGTATCAATTTTATTTACTCCTGAGCCGTCAAGGTTAATTTTTATTGATATTTTTGTTTCTTTTGTGTCTCTATTAAATATAAATTCACGCATTTGTAATCAGCTATTTAGTACCTATATTTATAGGAATAATGGATAAAAATAAAACAATAATACGCTCGACTACTGTTGTTTGCGTTCGTGATAGTGAGAGTGTTGTTATAGCGTCTGATGGACAAGTAACTTTGGGGACATCAGTAATTAAGTCAAACGCCAATAAAATTAGAACATTTCATAATGATCAAATTATTGTTGGGTTTGCTGGATCAACCGCCGATGCATTAACTCTTTTTGATAGACTGGAGAAAAAGTGCGAAGAATTTTCATATAATCTAAAAAGAGCTTGCGTAGAACTAGCTAAAGATTGGAGAACCGATAGGTATCTAAGAAGATTAGAGTCGATGATTATTGCAGCTGATAAAAGTGAAACATATCTTATTAGCGGAACCGGTGACGTTCTGGAACCTCAAGAAGGTATAGTTGCAATTGGATCAGGTGGCAACTTTGCTCTAAGCGCAGCAAGGGCTCTAAAAAGAAAATCTAATTTGTCAGCAAAAGAAATAGCGGCAGAATCACTTAAAGTTGCTGCAGAACTTTGTATTTATACAAATGATACTCTAAACATCTCAGAAATTAAAATTTAATGGATAGCCAATCACTTACTCCAAAAGTTATTAAAGAAGAACTCGACCGCTATGTGATTGGTCAAGATGATGCAAAAAAAGCAGTCGCCATAGCCCTTCGTAATCGTTGGAGAAGATTAAATGTAAAGGATGAGACGCTTAGAGATGATATCATCCCAAAAAATATATTAATGATTGGGCCAACGGGTTGCGGTAAAACTGAGATTGCTAGAAAATTAGCTAAACTTACACAATCACCGTTTATTAAAGTGGAAGCAACTAAATTTACAGAAATTGGATACGTAGGAAGAGATGTTGAGCAAATAATTAGAGATTTAATTGAAGTTGCAATTAATTTAGAAAAGAAAAAGATAAGAGATCGTTTCATAGATGAAGCAAAAACAAATGCAGAAGAAATTGTTTTAAAGGCATTACTTGGTGACAATCCAAGTGAAGAAACAAAGGAAAAGTTTCGATTGATGCTAAGAGATAATCAACTTAATGATAAAGAGATCGAAATAGCACTAGATCAAAAATCCAATCCTTTCCAATCATTGGACATACCAGGAATGCCTGGTGCTCAAATGGGAATGATTAATATGAATGATATATTTGGTAAAGGTTTAAAAAATAAAAAGAAAACAAAACTTAAAATAGGCGAAGCTTATGAGCCGCTTATTCAAGAAGAGATTGAGAAAATCGCTGAAAAACAAAATGTTGTTCAAAATGCTATTAAAAGTGTTCAGGAAAGTGGAATAGTTTTTATTGACGAAATTGACAAAATCGCACCCAATAGTGAAAGAAGAGGTGGGGATGTTTCAAGAGAAGGAGTGCAAAGGGATTTGCTCCCACTTATTGAGGGTACAGTTGTCAGCACAAAATATGGAACAATTGAAACAAATCATATTTTATTTATTGCTTCTGGTGCTTTTCATCAATCCAAACCAAGTGATTTACTTCCAGAACTTCAAGGAAGGCTGCCTGTAAGAGTAAGATTAAATGCTCTTAAAAAAGATGATTTTATTAGAATATTAAAAGAAACTGATAATAGCTTAACTAAACAATATAAGTCACTATTTGCAACAGAAAATATTGAATTAAAGTTTGAGGATGAGGCGTTAGAAGAAATAGCAACTCTTACTGAACAAATAAATACTGAGGTAGAAAATATTGGCGCACGACGACTACAAACAATGTTTGAAAAAATTCTTGAGAGAATTAGTTTTGATGCAAACCTCAGTGATCAAAAAACTGAAGTAGTAAATAAAGCTTGGGTTACGGATGCTGTTAAGTCAGAAATCAAACCTACCGACGAAAAGAAGTTTATTCTTTAGATCTTAACTTAATATAAAAAGCACCTAAACCTCCATGTTGTATTTTACAAGGCGAATACGATTTTATCATAAATTGAAATTTTTCTGTGTCTAACCAAAAAGGAAAATGTCTTCTTATTTTGCCTGTAAAAAATTCCTCTCCGTTAGTTTTATTGCCAAGGCCTGTTACCACAATATGGAATAAGTTCTTCCTCTTATAGTTGATTGAAAAATATTCGATTAATTTTTGGTGTGCTTGGTCAACGGTTAGTCCATGTAAATCAATTTTGCTGAAATGATGATTTTTAAATTGTTTATGAAGATTGGCGTCTAAAAGAACTGGTTTAGAAAAAATTTTTTTTACTTTTGTATTCTTTTTATCTAAATTATCACTCTTTTTTTTGTTCTCACTAGAACCACCGATTGAAACACTAATTTTTTCATTAGGTTGCTCTTCTAATGGTTTTTTATTTTGTAGTTTATTTAAATTAAATTTAATTTTATGAGACAAGTTTAATAGAAAAAAGCTTCCAATTAGGATCGGAGGATTTCTTATCTTTTTCAAAACCCCATTCTTCGACAACATTCAGTATTTCATTGTTTGCAACATTGTAATGTTCGGTTTCAAACTTCACAGACTTAACTAATCTTAGGTCATCCTGTTTATCATCTAAAATAGAACTATTCTTTACTTCTGAAAATTTAATTTCTTTGGGTGCTTTTGCTTGTTCCATCGCTTGCATTGCCTCAGGTGTAAGCAAATCTTTTACTTTTTCAATACTGTTACTTTGATAAGCCTGAACTATCATTTCATATGCTTTATTAGCGCCATCTAAAAACTCGTTATTATCATTTTTTGGAACTATTTTAGGTTTAAACTTCGATTGAGGATTCTTTTTCGTTCTAATATTCACGATTTTTCCGTCAGAGGAACCAAGAATGCTTCTTAAGCGATACACTAAAAATACAGCAATTGCTCCAAAAAGCACTATATCTATAAATTCACTACTCATAATTTTTTAACATTTTAGCCCAATTTGAATTAGGTATTTTATTTTTTATAAACTCTTTATGGGCTTCTGTCTCTTCTTTTGTTAGTACGATGGATGTGTAATTCGGCTCACTGGCTAAGTTAATTTTTTCTGATTTTGTCATACTTAATTCTAAACCGATTTGGTTTATGCCTTGTAATTCCAAATATACATCCGTTAGGATTTTAGCATCTTTTAAAGCACCATGTTGATCTCTATTAATAAGTGTATTGATTTTTAGTTTCTTTATAAGTGCGTCTAATGATACTTGTTGTCCTGGAAACCTTTGTCTAGCAATTTTAATTGTGTCAATAACTCTCTCCTTCGATATTGTTGGTTTAGATAATTTCTCAAGCTCAAAGTTTAAGAAACCTATGTCAAATGACGCATTATGGGCGACAATGTAACTATCTTGGATAAATTCTAGGAATCCGTCTGCAATCTCCTCAAAAATTGGTTTATCTATTAAATATTCATTAGTTATTCCGTGTATCTTTATATTATCCTCAGTAAGGGTTTTAGAAGGGTTTATATATTCATGAAAGTTTGATCCAACTATTTTTTTGTTAAGTTCAATACAGCCAATTTCAATAATACGATGTCCCTCTTTAAATTCTAAGCCTGTAGTTTCAATATCAAGTATGATTTCTCTCATAGTTTATTCAATAATTTAATAATATTTAGTCGTAAGTTCAAGATTGAACCATTATTGTTTACTGTAAAAGTTGATTTATTTTTTTTTATATTTTCTTTAATCTGTTTATCATTCATTAATTTAAAATAGTCCTCGGAGACGCCTCTGTTTAAAACCCTATTTTTTCTCTTTGTTGTATCCGTGTTTACGAATACAGTGACATTAAAATTATTAAACAAATTTTCTTCGTAAAGTAATGGAATTTCATAAAATACTGGCTGATAAGAATGATGTTTCTGGGCTACTAATTTTTTTTTGGAGTATAGAAGAGGATATATTGTTCTCTTAAGTTTCCTGTTGAACTCTTCATTCTGTAACATTTTAATTATTTCTTGTTTATAATTATGATCATTAAGTTTTAATTTTTCTAAAATTATGTTTCTAGTACGGTCATCTTTGTATAATTTTGAAATTATAGCATCAGATGATATACAACAAAAACCTAGCTTAGAGATAAATTTAATAAATTCAGTTTTACCTGATCCTATATTTCCTGTAACTGCAACTTTAATCATATTTTATTTATAAGCATTTGATAAATTTTTCTGTCTATTCCTATTTTATTACCTGACCATATTTCGTAAGATGGTTTTGCTTGTTCTACAAGCATCTTCAATCCGCCTGAGTATTTTATGTCATGTTTTCTAGCTTTTTTTAACAGATCTGTTTCAATTGGATTATAAACTATATCAATTACTCCTTTTGCTTTCTTAACTAAATTCAAAATATTTCTGTTGATTTTATTTTTTTTGGTCATCCCTGCACTGGATGCATTGATAATCAAATCATATCTCTTCCTGAGACGAGTTGATCTAATCAGGAAACGATTAAATTTAAATTTTTTTTTAAGATTTTCTTCCCTTCTCATTGATGTAGCAAAAATATCAATATTTTTAATATTTTTTTTATTTAGAAAATATAAAATTGCTCTTGCGGCGCCCCCTGCACCAACTAATAATACAGATTTTGTATTTTTAATTTTTAAGGAATTAAAAGTCTTACTGAAACCAATAACATCTGTGTTATCTCCAAAAATTGTTTTATTTTTTTTATAAATTAAATTTACAGAACCGATTTTATTTGCTCTTGTTGTGACTTTATCACAAAAATTAATAAAGATTTCTTTATATGGTATAGTAATATTAAACCCAACAAATTGTTTATCTCTTCTATAATTATCGAAAAATTTATCTATTTTTTTTTCCTGTACCTCGTATTTTCTATAAATAAATTTATTATTATTTTTTTTTGCCCAATGATTATGTATGAATGGTGATAATGAATGGTTTAGTTTTTTTGCTACAATACCTATTTTTTTTTTATTCATTTATATACTTCTTATTGTCTTTAAGAAATTAATAACATCCATTCCAATAATATTGAAATAACTGCCGTATATATCTTTAAAGAAAAAATTTCCTTTTCCTTCTATGTTATAACAACCTACGGCCTTAGATACTTGTTTAAAGTTCTTATCAACGAGATTATTGATATCTTTTACTCTAGTATTTTTAAAAGTTATTTTTGTTTTCGTCAGAGTGCTTTTTATTAGATTGTTATTTATCATAAAAATCATGGCTGTGTAAAGATCGTGAGATTTACCATTAAATGCTTTAAGGGTTCTTTTACAGCACTCGGGACTGACACATTTATAAATAGTTTTTCTTTTAAATAAGATTGTTGTATCAAAAGTTACAATAATTTTATTACTATATTTTTTAGAAAGATATTCAGCTTTAGCTTTTGCAATTTTTAATGCATCATATTTATCATTATTTAAATCTTTTACCTTTTTTTCATTTATGTTGGGCGATCTGTACTGAAACTTTAGGTTCATTAATTTAAAAATTTTTCTCCTAGATTGGCTTTTTGTACCAATAATAACCTGTTTAGTTAATTGTGGATTAAGTGACTTATTCATAAAATTTGTGAGTTTTAAACAACGAAATTACCATTAATTTATAAATATTAAGTTATCAACATTTGTTATTAAATAACTAAAAAAGTACTTAAATATGGGTTTTTTTAAATAAGAAGTTGTTAATCCCCGTCATTCGACATACAACAACATACCTATATATAAATATATATATTTTCTCTTTTTTTTTTGTTATATACCTATTCAATATATCTAACTATCTAGGTAATTTCCAATATGCATTTAAACGAACTAAAAGATAAAAAACCTCAAGAACTATTAGACTATGCTGAGTCTTTGGGGATTGAAAATGCCTCTGGTTTAAAGAAGCAAGACATATATTTTTCCGTTTTGAAGAAATTCGCAGAAAAAAATGAAGAAATAATAGGCGAAGGTGTCTTAGAAACAATGCAAGATGGTTTTGGATTTTTGAGATCAGCAAACTCTAATTATCTTCCGGGACCAGATGATATATATGTCAGTCCAAATCAAATAAAGAAATATGGTCTTAGAAAAGGTGATACACTTGAGGGACCTATCCGACCTCCCAAAGATGGTGAAAGATATTTTGCACTAGTGGAAACAAACAAAGTCAACTTCATAGAAATTGCTAAAAATAATAAATTTAAAACAAATTTTGATAATTTAACTCCTCTTTATCCAGAGAAAAAATTTAACCTAGAAACAGAAAAACCAGACACAGATTTATCATCAAGAATTATAGATATTATTGCACCAGTTGGTGCTGGTCAAAGATCATTAATTGTTGCACCACCAAGATCAGGTAAGACAGTAATTTTACAAAAAATAGCAAAGTCAATTGCAGAAAATTTTCCTGAAGTTTATCTAATGGTTTTATTAATAGACGAAAGACCGGAGGAAGTTACAGATATGCAACGATCTGTTAAAGGTGAAGTGATTAGCTCAACATTTGATGAACCAGCTGCAAGACACGTTCAAGTTGCAGAAATGGTTATTGAAAAAGCTAAAAGACTTGCTGAAAATAAATATGATGTAGTAATTCTTTTAGACTCCATTACAAGATTAGGTAGAGCATATAATACAGTTGTACCATCAAGTGGTAAAGTTTTAACAGGTGGTGTGGATGCCAACGCACTTCAAAGACCAAAAAGATTTTTTGGTGCAGCTAGAAATATAGAAGAAGGTGGTTCACTAACTATCATTGCTACTGCATTAATAGAAACAGGTAGTAGAATGGATGAAGTAATTTTCGAAGAGTTTAAAGGAACTGGTAATTCAGAAATTGTTCTTGATAGAAAATTATCTGATAAAAGAACATATCCTGCTATTGATGTTCAAAAGTCAGGCACTAGAAAAGAAGATTTACTCCTAGATGCCGGAGATCTTCAAAAAGTGTTTATTTTAAGGAAAATTCTATCCTCTATGGGTACTGTTGATGCTATGGAATTTCTTCTAGATAAAATGAAAGACTGTAAAACTAATGAAGAGTTTTTCAGTAGTATGAATCAATAGATTAATCTAAATCTAATAAATCATCTAGAGCATTTAGTTGATCAGTATTTACTTCTTCTTTTTCACTTGCTGATAATTTTCCAGTATAATTTTCAATACCAATATAAGCTATTTCTGACTCTTCATTAGGTATTGTTATAAATAAACGATAATACTGATTGTCTTTCTCAAAAAAGTTTGAAGCCCTCTCGCACCCATATAGGCCAAAATTTTCATTGATAAATTTACTTGTGGCGTGTTCAAAGTATTCATTACTTATATTTAAATATATAGATTTTAATTGAGGGTATTTGCAAGCCATCCATGGATTGTAGTAACCCTGTTTAAATCCATACACATCCAATGTACCATCTTTGTTTATATCGGCTTTTTCTATCCTAAATGCATCGTTAATGGAAGTTGGTATAACTTGATGTTTTTCAAATTTTTTATTATTTAGATTCTTAAATACATGTAAATAGGCCTCATCTTTGCAATCACCCTTACTTCGGCTAAAAGGTTTTGATGTGTCTTTTCTTTTACATACAACTTCTTTTTCAATTCCTAAACTATCTATATAGCCATCATTATTAAAATCAATTGATGCAGACATCCAAGCTCTATCAGCTAGTTTAAATTCCTTTTTATTGGTGTTTTTTACCCAGTAACCTGGTTTTTTCTGAACATCGCCAGTCCAAATTAAAAATTTAGCTTCATCCGTTGGCTTAGATTTAAGTTCAAAACTGTCTAATTTCTCAAAAGTAAGTTTGTCATTTTGATAATCAATCTTTGACCAACAGAAAGATGTGTCTCCTAAATTTGGGCATCCTCCAAATAAAATTGTTTCATCTTTTGATTGCAGGATATGGTTAAAGCCAATATCAATAAACTGACTGGAATTTTTAGCCTTCTTGCATTTATTTGTTTTTAAATTACAAACTTCAATTTGACCACCCGGGTCATAAAAATAATCAATTACCTCAAAATATCCATCTTTATCAAAATCAGTGTACATTAAGTCGTGAGAAAAATGTGAAGAACCAAACTTTGAAAGACTATTGTCATTTAAATCAAATATATAATTAACATCTTTCCAACTGCTATTTCTATTCCTGCCATCCTCCTTGTTCGATAAATAAATTATTTCTTCATCACCATCATTGTCTGCATCGAACGTATCAACCCTCCTAGCTGTGAGGGGTAGATTATAAAGTTTTGAAGATATTTGATTTATATTGGTTTCAAAAAGTTTATTTAAATTAGGTATATCTATAACCACTAAGTGTGATAAAGGCTGCTTATTTGAACTCTCACCCCATTTGACTACATTATTCCATGTATGAGCAATAATTTTTTCTCCATCTTTATTGCTAATATATCTTAAAAGTAGAGGTCTATTCCAAGTATTTGGATCTACATCATGTGATTTTACATTATATTTATTACTCAATTCATGAATAATAAAGCAATCGTTACGATTATTTATTCTTAAGTGTTCAGTCTCTAATTTACGACAGTCAAAAGGTTTGAACATTTTATTTTCACTCTTACTTGTCTGTACGCTAGCTGATGTTTGAGAGTCGGAATTAGGCTGAGTTTCATCAACCTGCTTTCCATCTTTAAAAGTTAGTCCATAAGTAATTGAAGGAATTATTACAAGAAGGAATAATATTTTTCTCATACTTTTTTATAAAAAAAATTTAGTTGTTTGTCAAAAAAACACTTGTGACTAATTTTACTTGTTTAATTATCTTTGATAAAAAAAAATTTGAGAATTAATACCAATCTACGCCTTCTTTTTCACAAAGCTTTTTTAACCTTAAAGGATAATCAGTTATAATTCCATCCACGCCGTATTCAATCATTCTCAACATCTCATATTTTTCATTAACAGTCCAAACGTTTACTGGAAGACCTTCCTCATGAGAAATTCTAACCATGTCTTTATCTATATCTTTACGTTTAGGATGCCATGCCTCCCCGCCTAATGTTTTGATCAACCTGGGTAACTCTCTGCTATCGCTATCGTATAAAGGCATGAAGTCTAACCAAGGTGACTTATCATAGATTTTTCCTTTAAGTTCAGATGTTAAATAGCCTCTTGAGATCTTGGAGTCTATGTTTTTTATTTCTCTTAAAACTCTCCAATCAAAAGACGAGTAGATTACTTTATCTTTTAATTCTGTTTTATTGACCTCATCAATTATTAAATTTGCCATTACATTTGGAGGGGGTGTTAAATTGTCCTCAACAGGTGTTGATTTAATTTCTAAATTAATTATTAAATCTTTTGAAATATTATTTGATGTTAATTTAAGTAAATCAGATAACTTAGGGATATTTACTTCACCTAAACTTTTTTGATTATCAAATCTTCTCCCATATTTAGATTTTTTATCAATTGATCCAATTTTAAATTTTGATAACTGATCATAACTTAAATCGAAAATTTTAATATTATCATTCTCAATCCAATTACCTTTGCTATCTTTTGTGAGCGCCGGGTTTAATCTAAAATCGTGATAAACGACTGGAATTAAGTCCTTGGTTAGTAAGATATCTGTTTCGTAAGCACTAATTTTATTTTCAAACAAATACTTAAAACTCTCTAAAGTATTTTCTGGTAGGTCCCCCCTAGCCCCTCTGTGACCATAAATTTTAATGTGATTTGGTTTTGTTAATATCAATTGATTATTTTTTTTCTCTTTTCATAGGTGGACTAGAATAATTATAAACCTATAATAACCAAGTTTTGTTTAATTCAGGAACAATATATTCAAACTTTACTCCTTTAGTGAAGGCCCCAGTTATTGGTTATAGAATTTCCGGAGATGATGTTTTGAAAATCCTAAAGAAAATTACAAAAAAAAATTTTTCTAAAGATCACTCTCTAATCCGAATAGTTAAAATTTATCAAAAAGATGAGTCCATATTGGATGAGTGTAGTGTGGTATATTTTAAATCTCCCAAATCCTTTACTGGAGAGGATGTCTGTGAAATTTTTTTACACGGATCACCACTAATAGCTAGTCAATTTGAGCAGTTATTAAAGGATCTAAAAGTTCCTGGCTTACGATTGGCAAAAAATGGAGAGTTCTCTTATAGGTCTGTTCTAAATAGCAAGAATTCTCTAAAACAAGCTAAGGCTATTAATGGAATAATTTCCAATGAGAACTTTTCAGGCTTAGAATATAACAAAAAACTACTTTTTGAGGGAGATGTTGTTAGCGGTCTAATCCCTCTGAGGGAGGAAGTTATAAATTTATTCTCAGAAATTACTGCATCGATTGACTTCGTTGACGACGAGGACTTTAATTTCAATCAAACAAAGAAAAAGATAAGAAAATTTTTCACTAATTGTAATAATTTATTACATAAAAATAGAACAAATATAGAACAAAAAAATATATGTAGAGTTATGCTGGTAGGCCCTGTAAATGTTGGTAAATCAACTCTATTTAATAAAATAATTGACAAAGATAGAGCAATTGTCACAAATATCAAAGGCACTACAAGGGATATTCTCTCAAATGAATTTATAATTAACAGTAATCGGTTTGAAATCTTCGATACCGCAGGGCAAAGGTCTAAACAAGGTAAAATAGAAAAATATGGCTATAAAAAAGCACAGAAAATATCGAGGGAAATTGACCATTTTTTTGTTCTAATCGATCAAAATACAAAAAAATCAGATATATCAACACTTCTCAAGGATTTCATGATACATAAGAATTACAGCTTAATTGAGACAAAATCTGACATATATAAATATAAAACAGATAATATCAAAATAAACCATAGTCTAGACAGGGATAAAATATATCAGAAATTAAAATTATCTTCGATTCATCGAAAATATGTAAAAAATAACGATAAAATGACCGACCTTAATCTGGAAGAAATCGACTTTTTGGCAAGAATCTTAGAATATGAATATGATATTTTTAAGGAAAAGGATATTTTGATCATAGCCCAGATCATAAGAAATATATTAGATGATTTTTCGTTTGAATTTGGTTATATTAACAACGAAGATATTTATGATAGAGTTTTTAGTAAATTTTGCATAGGGAAGTAGATTGTTTCACGTGGAACATTATGATGTTGTAGTTATTGGTGCTGGTCATGCTGGAATAGAAGCTGCCAATATTTCTGACAAATATGGCCTTAAAACTGCACTTATAACTAAAAACTACTCAGATTTGGGCAAATTATCATGCAATCCTAGTATTGGAGGGGTTGGTAAGACACATATAGCTAGTGAAGTTGACATTTTAGGAGGTGTAATTTGTAAAATTGGTGACAAATCAGCAATACATTACAGAGTATTAAATCTTTCTAAAGGGCCAGCAGTATGGGGCGTAAGAGCTCAAATTGATAGAGATTTATACTCTCACAATATGAAAAAATTTATTAAATCTTCTAAAATTGACCTTATTGAAGACGAAGCTATTAATATATTAGAAAAAAATAACAAAATTTTAGGTGTTAAACTGTCTAATAATGGAAAAATAAAATCAAAGGTAGTTATTCTCACAACAGGAACCTTTCTTAATGGAAAGATTTATTTTGGTAATGAGTCGCAAGAAGCAGGAAGAATAGGAAATAGCTCTTCAAAAGTTCTTGCAAAGTTTATTAACAAGAATTTCAAGACAATGAGGTTGAAAACAGGAACACCACCCAGAATATATGCTAAATCCATTAACTATGATGTTTTAGAACCTCAGTTATCTGAAAACAATGGTATTTTTTTATCATATTTTACAAAACAAAATACGAACAAAAAAATTAATTGTTTCATTACTAAAACTAATAATAAGACTCATAAAATAATCAGAGACAACCTTGACAAATCTGCAATGTACTCAGGTATAATTAAATCTCAAGGTGTGAGATACTGTCCTTCAATTGAAGATAAAATAACAAAGTTCGGCGATAGAAATGGCCATAATATTTTTTTAGAACCAGAGGGTTTAAATTCTGAACTTGTCTATCCAAATGGTATTTCAAATTCTTTAGATAAAAAAATCCAATTAAAATTTCTAAGATCAATAAAAGGTTTAGAAAAATGTGAAGTAGATCAATTTGGATATGCAGTGGAGTATGACTCTGTTGACCCCAGAGAATTAAAAAATAATTTTGAAACAAAAAAAATAGAAAATTTTTTTTTAGCAGGACAAATAAATGGAACTACAGGATATGAGGAAGCAGCAGGGCAGGGTATTTATGCTGCTATTCATGCTGCAATAAAAATAAAAAAAATAAAATTTAGTAAAGAAGTTTTTGAAAGAGATAACAGTTATATAGGGGTCTTGGTTGATGACCTAACAAAACTAGGGGTTACAGAACCATACCGTATGTTCACATCTAGAGCAGAGAACAGGCTAAAGCTCAGAACAGATAATTCTTATGAACGATTTTCAAAAATTATTAACCCTAAAACTTTTAATAAAATTGAGTACTCATTGATTTCAAAAAATATTAATGATGAAAGAAAGATTTTAGAAAAGTTAAATTTACTTAAATATTCACCAAATGATTTGATGAAAAAAAATATCAAAGTAAAAAAAGATGGCAAGGTAAGAAATGGATTTGAGGTTTTAAAATTCTTAGACCCCTCTCCAAAAAAATTCAAAAAATTTTTCAATCTCACTATAACCCAAAAATTATTAACTAAATTATATTTTGACTCAAAGTATGATGTTTTTTACGAGAGAGAAAAAAAATCATTTGATCAACTTAATAAAAATAAAAATATGAAATTAACTAATATTGATTTCAATAAGATCCCTTCTTTATCTAGAGAAATTCTTGAAAAATTGAATAAACATAAACCTGAAAACTTATATGATGCTGGTAAAATTTCAGGTATAACACCTAGTGCACTCTTTCAAATAGTCAAACACAAAAAAGTCAAGGGAACTAAAGTTGCTTAATGATAAGTTAGTAAAATTTTGTGATGATAATTTTGATGATGGAAAATTAATTTTAACCAAACTTTCTGAATATAAAAAAATATTACTCAAAGAAAATGAGACCATGAACTTAATAGGAAAAAGCACAATAATTGATTTAGACGAACGACACTTTTTAGATTGTATACAAATTGTCAAATACCTGCCTCAACATGAAAAGTCCGTAATGGATATCGGAACAGGCGCAGGGCTACCAGGAATTATTTTGGCAATAATAGGCTTCAAAAACCTTCATTTAGTTGAAAAATCACCAAAGAAATCATCTTTTTTAGAAAATTGCAAATTAAGACTAGGATTAAACTATGTTGTACATAATAAATCGATATCAGAAATATCAAACCTTAACATAGACTATGTAACAGCACGCGCTTTTGCTTCAATTGAAAAAATTATATCTATGACTAAAAAAATAATTAACAAACAAACAAAGTTTATATTGCTTAAAGGAAAAACCTATCTAACAGAGCTTGAAACAATTAACCCACAAAAGTTTTTTTGGGAGACACATCCAAGCATTACTTCAAGTGAGTCAAAAATAATAATCATGGGTGCGAAATGATTATTACTATAGCCAATCAAAAAGGAGGTGTAGGAAAAACTACCACTGTTGTTAACCTGGCTACCGCTCTAGCCTCAATTGATAAAAAGGTTTTGGTAATAGATATGGACCCTCAATACAACTCCTCTATGTCTTTCAACGCTTATAATACTAATAGATCAATATATAAAGTTTTTAGTAACGATACAGATATAAATAATGCTATTCAGAAATCTCAAATTCCAAAATTAGATGTAATTTCTGCATGTGAAGATTTAGCTGCTGCAGAATATGAACTTGCTGATGATAATAATAGAAACTATTTATTAAAAAAATTTATAAGTAATATTAATAATATTTATGATTACATTTTTATTGATACGCCTCCAACACTTGGTTTATTAACAGTCAGTTCTTTAACTGCCAGTGATGAAGTATTAATACCAGTACAATGTGAATTTTTTGCTTTAGAAGGCCTGTCTAAATTAATTAAAACTATTGAACTAGTAAAAAATAATTTAAACATAAATTTAAAACTTAATGGAATAATTTTAACGATGTACGACAAAAGAAATTCTTTATCATCTCTTATTGAGAAAGAGGCAAGAGAATATTTTGACACAAATGTTTACAAGTTTAATGTTCCAAGAAATGTAACATTATCAGAGGCTCCAAGTCATGGTCTCCCTGCAATCATTTATGATTTAAAATGTAGTGGATCACAAGCATACATAGCTTTAGCAAAAGAATTTTTAGAGAGGAGTAATACAAATGGTGGTAAATAAAAAGTTAGGAAAAGGTTTATCATCTTTATTAGGTAATAAAGAAGGCTTCCAAAAAATATCTGACCAAAAGGGTCTCTTATTAATTCCAATTGAAAAAATTTTTAGAGATGAAACTCAGCCTAGGAAAGAGTTCGATAAAGAAAAAATAGATGAATTAGCGCAATCAATTAAAAAGAATGGTTTAATTCAACCAGTTATTTTAGTCAAAAGGGATTTAGATAATTACACATTAGTAGCAGGAGAGAGAAGATGGAGAGCTGCACAAATATCAGATCTCAAGATATTGCCATCTTTGTTGCTACCTGATGACCTAGACAAAGATGAAATATCACTTATCGAAAATATTCAAAGGGAAGATTTAAAAGTTGTAGAAGAGGCTAGGGCCTATCAAAGACTGATCAACAAAAATAGTTATACACATGAAAGCTTAGCTAAAATCGTTGGCAAAAGTAGATCACACATAACTAACTTATTACGCATACTCAGCCTTGATGAATATTTTCTAGATCTTTTAAATAAAGGAAATATTTCGATGGGGCATGCAAGAGCTTTGATAGGAAAAATACCTGAAAATTTTAATGAAAATACATTAAAGCAAATCGAAAAGGGAAAGATATCTGTTAGAGATCTTGAAAAAAATAAATCTAAGAGATCATCAATAGAACCTAATTTATTATATGAGGAAAAAAATTTAAGCGATACAATAGGTTTTAAAACAAGAATAACTTATAACAAAAAAGGTAAAGGTAACATAAAGATATTTTATGAAAATCTGGAGCAATATAATTTTTTAGTTAATAAGTTAAAAAATTAAATTTTTTATATTTTACTTCAAGTTTTAAATTATTGAAAATCTCTTGTGGGCTTTTATTAAACTTCTTTAGGTTAAAAATATTTTTTCTTATTTCTAAAATAAAATTATTTTTTTCTTCAATTTTATTGTCTCTAACATAATTAGAACTATTAATTAAATATTTTGATAGTTCAGAAAAAGTTAGGTGTGGTGACGAAGTACAGTAATCAATAATTTCAACATCATTGATTAAACATATTTTTTTAAAATAGTAATCAATATCTCTTTGATAATTATATCCATTAACTGTTAAAGTATTGTTTGCAAATAATTTAAAATTTCTGTAATCAGTAAATATAATACATTTATTATTTGAGTTTAAAAATTTTTCTATATTTTTTTTACTATTTGAAAAATATACGTATATTTCCTCTTTTAAAAAAAGGTCGCTAATTGAGTCAATGACGAAATCTTCGCCAAAGTTTAATTTTATAGATTTGGACTTTGCTTCCGATTCAACTAGATTCACATAAAAAAAACCTATTGATTCGTTAACTTGATTAATTAATAATTTTGTATTGGTACTGTTCTTTATAAAATCGATTATACAATTAATGTTATTCATTAATTCTTTCGCATATTTTGCTTGGTTCTTTTAATTTATTTATAAACTCTTTTACTAAAGCGTATGTATTCTCCTCTTTAATTTTTTTCTCAGCCCTATTGTTGCTAATATATTTATCACTCTCTGCGAATATATAAAACTGAGATACACTCTCTTTAAAGTTTTGTTTTGCACAATTGAATCTCTGATCAATTATTACAACATTCAATTCGCTTTGAAGTTCCATTCTGTCTGAAGTATTATCAATATTTGTAATAAATAATCTAGTTTCATGTGATATATTTGGTCTTAGTTCGTAAACGGAGTTATCACTATATAAACCTAAGTTGGATAGATTATTTATCAAAGAATTTTTTAAAATTAATCCATCATATTCTCCACCTATATAACCCACAGAATATTTAATCTTATTCTGATTTGCATTATTTTTTGTACACGAAAAAAATAAAAGGCTAGTCAACAATAATATTAATAATTTTATCCTGAACATTTATTACTTTAATTACCTTTCTGTTTTGAATTTTATTTTTAACCTTGTCCAATTTATAAATCGAATTTAGAATTTCGTTTTCTATATATCCTTTTTCAGTATTTATAGTTGTAATTAATTTACCTTGTACCTGTATAGGCAAATTAATTCTTGTCTCTATTAATAACTCTTTGTTAATTTCTGGCCATTTTTCAATATTTTTTGAATTAAATAAATCCATATATAAATTTAAAACCATACTTGGGATAATAGGATACAAACAAACTAGTATTTTTTTACTCAAATCACTATTTTGTAAATAAATTTTCTCTTTTTCTAGATAATTAAAAAGTGTGTAAATATCTGCTACACATTTATTTAGAGAAAAATTCAAAATATTTTTTTCAATATTAAATACAAATTTTTCTATCATTTTATTTGTATCGTGTTTTGTATCAGTTCTACTTTTTTTAAAATATTTATCAATTCTTCTAATTAAATTTTTAGAGCCTTGGATTCCTTCGTCTGTCCACTCAAGCTCCCTGTCTGGAGGAGAGTCAGATATCATAAAAAATCTTGTTGCATCGATACCATAATTTTCCAGAATTTCATCTGGCTCAATTACATTTTTCTTTGACTTAGACATTTTTTCACTAGGACCTTCCATGACTATTTCATTTGTCTTTTCTCTAAAAAGTTTTCCTTCATTTAGATAAACTTCTCTTGGCATTATCCATTCATCATTCACTGTTTTATATGTTTTATGCGTTATCATGCCTTGAGTGAAAAGTTGTTTAAATGGTTCATTTATATTTAGATTATAAATATCTCTCAACGCTTTCATAAAAAAACGAGAGTATAAAAGATGAAGTATAGCGTGTTCTATGCCACCAATATATTTATCAACAGGTAGATACTTGTTTACTTGTTTTTTATCAAAAGGCTTATCAAGTTTGTTATCTAAAAATCTTATGTAATACCATGACGAGTCTACAAATGTGTCAAAAGTATCCGTCTCTCTGAAAGCAATTTTATTTGTTTTAGGGCATAAAATTTTTCTCCAACTATCCTGATTTAATAATGCATTACCTTTGCCGTTTAAACTCACATCATAAGGTAGCAATACTGGTAATTCTGATTTTTCTAAAACTCTAAAAGTACCATCTTCGTAATAAATTACAGGTATCGGGCATCCCCAATAACGTTGTCTTGATACCCCCCAATCCCTTAGCTTGTAATTAATAGATCTATTCCCAATTTTTTTTTTCTCAAAATAGTTAGTTATTTTTTGAATCGCTTCAGTTTTTTTCAAGCCATTCAATAAAGGAGAGTTAATCACTACCCCATCTTCAGTAAAAGGTAAGTCTTTGTCTTCACATTCAATAACCTTAATAATTGGTATGTTGTATTTTTTTGCAAAATCATAATCTCTCTCATCGTGTGCAGGACAACCAAATATTGCACCTTCACCGTAATTATCTAAAACAAAATTTGCAATATAGACTGGTATTTCTTTGTCTAGAAGTGGATGTTTGCACTTAATGTTCATTAAATACCCTTTTTTTTCTTTTTCATTATCAATTTCAGCAAATGATTTCTTGATATCATCAATTTCCTTGTTATTTACAAATTTGCTTACAAGCCTATGATTAATAGATAAAGCAATGAATGTTGCTCCATAAATAGTGTCTGGTCTTGTAGTGAATATATTTAGTTGATCATCTTGACTGAGGATTTTAAACTTGATTTCTGCACCTGTCGATTTACCAATCCAATTTCTTTGCATAGTTTTAACTTTTTCAGGCCAAAGCTCTAACTCATCCAAATCATTAAGGAGTTCTTCGGCATAGTTTGTAATTTTAAAAAACCATTGAGAAAGGACTTTTTGCTCTACATTCGCACCAGTCCTCCATCCCTTACCATCAATAACTTGTTCATTTGCGAGCACTGTTTGATCTTCTGGGTCCCAATTCACTACGGCATCTTTTTTATAAGCAAGACCTGCCTCATAAAGATCAATGAATAGTTCCTGTTGATATTGATAATAATTGTCTTTACATGTAGCTAATTCTTTATCCCAATCTAAATCCAATTCGAGTTTCTTTAATTGGCTTTTCATATTTTTTATGTTTGACAGTGTCCAATCTTGTGGGTGTGTATTAAATTGAATGGCTGCATTTTCAGCAGGTAATCCAAAAGCATCCCAACCCATAGGATGGATTACCTCATCACCTTTAAGTTTGTGATATCTTGCACATATATCACCTATTACATAATTTCTTACATGCCCCATGTGTATGTTACCCGAAGGATAAGGGAACATCTCTAAAATGTACTTCTTTTGCATTTTAATGTTTTACGAAAGTTTTTCTGTTACACTTAATTCGTCTGCTATATCTAATATTTTAAGTATCAACACTTGCTCTTCGTCATCATAAGCAATATTATCTTGGTACCAAGTATCCCCATCTTTTTCTTCACAAAGTAGTTTTACTTTTACACCTGTAGAAATTAATTCTTTTGATGTTACATTGACTTTTATCAAACATCTTTGATTTAGATTTCCTTTTTCAATGATCCAAGCTGTAGAAATAAAACCTCCTTGAGAATCAACAATATCTAAAGGATATTGATCCAATAAGATCAAAGAAGCTTCCCACAAATTTTCATTTATAGACATGCCTTGATATACATTTTTTGATCCACCACTTCTAAAATCTTCAATCATCTTTGTAATGTTCAGTGGCTCCCCAATTTCACCATCAGGCCCAGCTGCTCTCTCTTTGTCCTCACATATTTTTTTTTCTTCTTTACTAAAGGTTCGATATGGGTTGTTACAATATCCATGCATTTTATCCATTGCTTTTAAATTTTTATCTAAGTCCCCATCAAATAAGCCTTTGCTACAAGATTGAAAAGAAAATACTAAAATCAGAACCAATAGAGATCTTACCATCATACGATATTATTTAATTTGAAAATTTTATACAAGGTAGAAATAAAAAAACCAGGTAGTTGAAAATCAAACTACCTGGCTATAATTGTTAAATACTAGTTTAGAATGCTACAGATGTACCGAATGCGATTGCAGTTCCGTCCAAGTTAGCAGCTGTATCACCAGTTAAGTTTCTTAGGTCTAGATATACTGTAGCACCACCACCAAGAGCTCTTTCTACTGAAAGATCTGTTTGAGTGTGTGATTCACTATCAGCATCTTTAGCTGACTGATAACCAACAGAAATTGTTGTATCTGCGTCCATAGCCATCACGTAAGTTGCACCAATAACTTCTGAGTCACCAGCAGTCGTAATGTCAGCGTTACCTGTAATTGTAGTTACATTTGAGTAACCAACAGTTACTGTTCCGCCACCAATGCTACCACTAACTGAAGCACCTGAAGAAGATTCACCTGTGTCTGAGTCTGCTACACCGATTGTTGCTGAATAAGCACCAAATGGCATTGTAATAGAAGCTGACATTGCTGAGTCATTACCTGCAGTGCTACTGTTTAATGCACCAAAGTTATCTGTGTCATCATTAGAAACATATGAAATGTTTAATGAAGCAGCACCC
>CACGPP010000010.1 GCA_902574995.1 uncultured Alphaproteobacteria bacterium | reverse complement strand
TTCTGGTTTCCCTAAAAGCCATTGATACCATGTCTGCACATCTCTCGGTTGACATTACAGTTGCTGCAAATTTTGTAATTGGTTGCATCATGTCTACGTGAGGTAAATCTTGTAAAGATCCCATTTTATGTTGTGTAAGTGAACTTTGTCCTCCAATTAAAAGCATCGGGATTTCAGCTCTAAAAGCATTTGCTACTCCTGTTAATGCATGTGTCGTACCTGGTCCAGCGGTTACAACTGCACATCCAGGTTTACCTGTCATTCTTGCATAACCATCAGCTGCATGAGAGGCAACTTCTTCATGACGTACGTCAATAATTTTAATTCCTTCGTTTAGACATCCATTGTAAATATCAATAATGTGTCCCCCACATAAAGTGTAAATAACCTCAACTCCCTCTGCTTTAAGGGCTTTAGCAACCAGCTCACCGCCAGTTATCATTTGTTCGTTAGATCCTGTAGACATTTTTAACCTCTCCCTGGTGGTATAATGTATACCAGATTTAGAGGTCTTGCAAAGAATTTTGCCTTATGAATTAATGCTTTCTTGTATCTTATCAACTAAAGTAAGTGCGTGATTTTTAAGAAGTTTTTCTGCTTTTGATCCCTGGCCTGCGACAAGAGATCTAACAATGTCATTGTGTTCATCAATAGATTTGACAGCTCTATGTGACTCTATTACAAATTTTTTCCTCAAGTATTGTAAATGAATTAACTGTGACTCTAAAATTTCTCCCATTAATTTTACTTTAGTTAATTTCATAATTTGATTATGAAATTTAATATTATCATTCGAGTAGTTATCAAGTTCAGACAAAACGTTCTCTTTTGAGTAATGACAATACTTATTTAAACTTTCAATCTCATCTTTAGTAGAATTAGCAATAATTAAATGAGCTGCATAACCCTCGAGACCTGCCCATACAGTTACAATATCAATCAATTCTTTTTTTGATTTTCTGTGCACAAATACGCCTCTTCTTGGAACTGTTTTAACAATTCCCTCTTGCTCTAATTTAGCAACAGCTTCTCGAATAGGTGTCCGACTAACTCCTAGCTTTTCAGATAATTGTCTTTCATCTAGATGAAAATCACTTTGTTTTAAATATATATTAAGTGACAAAATATATTTTTTTAGTGAGTCGTATACCTTACCTTTTAGGTTTACCGGTCCTATTTTTTGGATCATTTATGTAGTCTGTGCTTTTTTAAAAAATTTTCTATAAAGAGGGCCAAATGCTGGCATAATTAAAAGCACAATTGCAATATACATTATGATTGCAGCAATAGGTTTTTCTGCCATATCAAAAAATATTCCCATACTACCATCAGATAAAATTAGAGACTGTCTTAAAGCTTTTTCAGCTAATGGACCAAGAACAATAGATAAAACAGCTGGTGCCACAGGGTAATCTAATTTTCTCAAAATATATCCGGCAAAACCGAATAGCAACATTAACCATACGTCGTGAAGGCTTTGTGTAGGTGCATAACCACCTGTTACACAAAGAACAAAAATAACCGGGGCCAAGATGGCAAATGGTATCCTTAATACCATTAAAAAAGCTGGAATTAACGCAATATTTAAAACCAGTGTAAAGAAGTTAGCGATATAAAGACTACCAATTAAGCCCCAAACAAACTCGGGCTCTTGAGTGAATAAAAGAGGACCTGGTGTAAGTCCCCATAAAATCATGCCCCCAAGTAAAATAGCAGTTGTAGGTGACCCTGGAATACCTAATGTTAACATAGGAAGCATACTTCCAGTGCTAGCAGAATTATTTGCACATTCTGGAGCAACAACTCCAGCTGGGACACCTGAACCAAATTCTTTTGAATTTTTTGATAATTGTTTTGTAATTCCATATGACATAAGTGATGCCGGTGTGGCACCTGCCGCAGGGAGAATTCCCACAAAGAAACCTAGAAAAGAACCAATGTTCATTGCCATTATAGTTTTTTTAAGAGCGCCAAATGCTCTTCCAACTTCCTTCATGTTGACTGATAATTTTGACATTTGAACTTTACCTTTTGTTTCTTCAAGGGTCCAAAGCATCTCTCCAATTCCATAAATTCCGATAGCAAGTACAAGGAAATTAATTCCATGAAGAAATCCAGGGATATTAAAGAAAATTAATCTTGGTTTTCCTGTAATTAGATCTAAGCCTATAGTTGATAAAGCTAATCCAATTAATATAGAAAAAATAGTTTTTGGAACGTCATCTCCACCTAAGCCTACAAATGTTGCAAAGGCCATTACCATTAATGCAAAGGTTTCAGGCGCATTAAATCTTAGTGCTACCTCAGCCAGAGGTGGTGCAAATAAAGTAAATAAAATAACAGATACAGTTCCACCAACGAAGGAGCCTACTGCTGCTGCAGTTAAAGCTGTCATAGCTTCTCCCTTAACAGCTAAGGGTCTTCCATCAAAAACTGTAGCTACTGCAGTAGAAGCTCCAGGTATGCCTAGCATAACGGAACTTATGGCACCTCCATACATAGCACCGTAGTAGACAGCTGCTAAAAATATTATTGCTGCAGTGGGTGGTATAATAAATGTAATTGGAATAAGTATTGCAACACCATTAACTGAACCAAGACCAGGCATTGCACCCACAAATAAACCAATTAGACAGCCAAATATTAAAAGACCAAGGTTTAAGGGTTCAAAGGATACAAAAATTCCCTCTAAAAGAAGTATAAATACATCCATCTTTTATGTCTTTACTTTACCAATCTCATTATGAATACATAAAATCGTATACTGGATAAAATAAGGGCTCTGAAATACCTTGAGGTAAAGGTATTTTTAAAAGCCATTCAAAAAATAAAAAGGTTAAAACTGGTGTGATTAAAGAGAATACAGATATAAATAGGACACTTTTAGAACTAAAATATCTAAGATAAAAAGCTAAAAAAAAGATAAGTGAAAAGTAAATTCCCAAATAGCCTATTGCTAAAACTAAAATAATTAATGAAATAATTGTTACTGCAATATATTTGAATGCTTCAGCCTCAATAAAAGGCGAGTTATCTTTAGATTGTGGTGACCTTTTTAGAACGAATTTAATTATGGTAAGGACAGTACAAATAAGCATGCCAAGAGAAAGGTAAAAAGGAAGAAATCCCGCACCCATGTTTTCTTCTGCGTTCCATGTAATTCTATTCTCAGCACTTTTAATCATCAGAGCGATTGAGCATAACGCTAAAATAACGGCCACTGCAATTTCTGCTCTTTTGACAGTTATTTTGTTTGTTACGCTCATATCACTCTTAATTTAAATATTAGTTAAAGTTTTTAATGATCTCACCGTGCTTAGCATATTCGATTGCTAAGAAATCTTTAAGACCAAAACCCTCTAACCAGCTCATTAACTTTCCATCGTCGATGTTGAAAGTTTGGAACTCGTTATCATGATAAACAGTGTGAAGAAGTCCTGTGTAGTACTTCTCTACCTCTGCATCAATACCAGCTGGAGCCATAAATGCTCTCATCATATAGTATTCAAGATCAGGATAACCTAATTCATATGAAGATGGTACATCTGGGAAAGCAGGATTTCTCTCAGGAGTCATCATAACTAATGCTTTTGAGTCACCTGATTGATAGAATCCCATCTGCTCAGAAGGGTTGTTTAATGTGAAATCTGACTCGCCGCCAACTAGACCTTTTGCAACAGCACCACCACCGTCATATGGTACGTACTTTGCATCAAATCCAAACTGACCTCTCATCATACCAAGAAGTAATTCGTCTTCTGACATACTTCCTGTACCACCCATTACTAGACCATTGCCTTTAGCAAGTGCGATGAAGTCATCAAATGTTTCTACACCTTGAGTATTTTTACCTTCAGTTGCAATCCATACTAAGAATGTATCTGTAATAAGTCTTGCTAATGGTGTGAAGTCATTAAAGAAGTCAATTCCTAACTCAGGCTGGTTAACAGGTGTAGTTAGAACATTGTTAAGAGTAATGATAAGTGTGTGCTCATCACCAGCTTTTTTCTTAACATAAGTCATAGCTTCACCACCAGAACCACCTTTTTTATTAATTGGAATCACTGGCTTAGATGCGTAATCGTTTTTCTCGATAACACCTTGAACTAATCTAGCAATTTCGTCAGCTCCACCACCTTGACCAGCTGGGATAATAAGCTCAATAGGCTTCTTCGGACTAAAAGGCTTCGCAGAAGACACTGAACTAACAGCGACAAGTGAAAGTGAAACAATAACTAATGCTAATTTTTTGATTATTGACATATTGTTTCCTCCTATAGGTTAAGCAGTACAATAAACTATTTAAGAGAATATTAAAAATATATTCTTAATTTAGTATTTAATTTAAAATTAGAAAAAAACCTTGTTTTAGTATTGATTTTCCTAACTTTTACAACAGTGATTGTGTTATTTAATTGTATAATGTATACAAAATACCACAGGCAGTTAAATTGAAGTTTATAAATTATAAAGATGGAAGTTTGTTTCTAGATGAAAAAGAGATCGCTGACCCTCTTGATGAACAAATCCAAATTGAAATTCATTTCGCTGGAATAAATAGAGCAGATATTCTCCAAAAAAACGGACATTATCCACCACCCTCAGGTGAGAGTGAAATTATTGGATTAGAGTGTTCCGGAATAGTTACCAAATTAGGAAAGTCAGTAAAAAACTTTAGTTTAGGAGACCAAGTTTGTGCAATTCTTGGAGGCGGTGGATATGCGGAGTACGTAAATGTTAATGAAAAACAAGTAATGCCATTACCAAAAAATTTAAATTTACATGAAGCTGGCTGCTTACCGGAAACCACACTCACTGTTTTTGAGAATATTTTCACTGTATCTAAATTTCAAAGAGATGAGGCGATTTTGATACATGGTGGAAGTAGTGGTATCGGCACAACAGCTATTTCAATTCTTAAAAATTATACAAAAAAAATTTTTGTAACCGCTGGTACGAGTGGGAAATGTAAGAGTTGTATCGAATTAGGAGCCACTGATGCTATTAACTACAAAGATACAGATTTTGAAGAATATTTTAATGAGAAAAAATTAAAGGTTGATGTAATATTAGATATGGTTGGAGGAGATTACTTAAAAAAAAATTTAAAAATATTAAATTTCAAAGGAAGACTTACTTATATTGCTGCTCTTGGTGGGATTAAAGCAGAAACTAATCTTTTACATATAATGAATAAACAATTAAAAATATCTGGATCAACATTAAGATCGAGATCTCCATCTGAAAAGGGAAATATTGTTGATCAGGTTGTCAAAGAAATATGGCCTTTGATAGAGAATGATAAATATAAACCAACGATTTTTGAAACTTTTAATATGAGTGATGTAAATAAAGCACATGAGGTTATGGAAAAATCTGACCATACAGGAAAAATAGTTTTAAGCATAAAAGGAGAGAAAAAATGAATCTGCACGAATACCAAGCAAAAATATTATTAAAAAATAATAACGTTAGAGTTTTAAATGGCTACCCAGTATTAGATGATAGCGATATAGAAACTGCTGTAGACTCTATCCAAACACCCGTTATGGTTGTGAAGTCTCAAATTCATGCAGGTGGAAGAGGTGCAGGAAAATTTAAAGATAGTGGTGATGACAAAGGTGGTGTGAGAGTTTGCTTCTCAAAAGATGAAGCCAAAGACAATGCAAAAAAAATGTTTGGTAAAACTTTAGTCACAAAACAAACTGGCCCAAGTGGAAAACAGGTAAATAGACTTTACATTGAAGAAGGGTGTGATATCAAAAAAGAGTACTATCTAAGTATGCTCGTGGATAGAGCCTCATCTTCAATTTCAATTATAGCCTCTACTGAGGGTGGAATGGAAATTGAGGAGGTAGCAGAAAAGCAACCTGAAAAAATTATTACTGTTAATGTCCCTGGGGACAGTATTATTGACCAAAATAGTTTAAATAAATTAACTGAAGGTCTTAATATAGATCAAAACCTATCAAATGATTTTTGTGATCAAATTCAAAAAATTTACAATAGCTTTTTGTCTTCAGATGCCTCTTTAGTAGAAGTTAATCCTTTTGTATTGACTGATGAGGGTAATTTTTTGGCTTTAGATGCGAAGGTATCGATAGACGATAATGCGCTTTATAAACATAAAGATGTAGCTTCAATGAGAGATGAAACTGAAGAGGACCCTGCAGAGATTGAGGCTTCAAAACATGAGCTTAACTACGTCAAATTAGATGGTCAAATTGGATGCATGGTAAATGGAGCTGGTCTTGCTATGGGTACAATGGATATAATAAAATTACATGGTGGCAGTCCTGCAAATTTTCTAGATGTAGGAGGAGGAGCTACAAAAGAGAGAGTGGCAAAAGCTTTTTCTATAATTCTGCAAGATCCAAATGTAAAAGCTATTTTGGTAAATATTTTTGGTGGCATTATGAAATGTGACATTATCGCTGAGGGTGTGGTAGCTGCAGCTAAAGAGTTGTCTATTCAAGTTCCATTGGTAGTAAGATTAGAAGGAACCAATGTTGACCTAGGAAAAGAAATTTTAAATAAATCTGGGCTGTCAATTATTTCGGCAGATAATTTAGAAGATGCAGCTCAAAAGGCAGTTAGGGCTTTAAATTAAAGGAGAAATTATGTCAGTATTAATTAATAAAAATACAAAAGTTATTTGCCAGGGTTTTACTGGTTCTCAAGGTACATTTCACTCAGAACAAGCTATAAAATATGGAACTCAAATGGTTGGTGGGGTGACACCAAAGAAAGGTGGTCAAGAGCATTTAGGACTTCCTGTGTTTAATAGTGTTAAAGAGGCAAAAGACAACACAGATGCAAATGCAACTGTAATATACGTTCCACCTCCTTTTGCAGCTGGTGCTATAATTGAAGCGATTGATGCAGACATGGAACTAATCGTTTGTATAACTGAAGGAGTTCCAGTTCTTGATATGATGCAAGTAAAAAGAAAATTGGAAAAATCAAAATCGCGTTTAATTGGACCCAACTGCCCTGGAATAATTACACCTGATGAATGCAAAATAGGCATTATGCCAGGTCATATTCACCAAAAAGGAAAAATAGGAGTTGTTAGTAGATCTGGCACACTGACATATGAAGCAGTAGCACAAACTTCTGCTGTAGGTCTAGGTCAATCGACTTGTATTGGTATTGGGGGAGATCCTATTAACGGAACAAACTTTATAGATTGCCTTGATCTTTTTTTAAAAGATCCGGAAACCGAAGGAATCATAATGATCGGAGAGATTGGTGGAACTGCTGAAGAGGAAGCTGCAGAATTTATTAAAAAATCTGAAATAAAAAAACCAGTTGCTTCTTTTATAGCCGGTGCTAGTGCTCCTGCTGGAAAAAGAATGGGTCATGCAGGTGCAATTATTTCGGGTGGAAAAGGCACCGCAGAGTCAAAGTTTAGTGCTTTAGAAGAAGCAGGAGTTCATATATCCAAATCACCAGCAAAACTAGGAGAGACAATCAAAGAAGCTTTAAACTAATATAATTTAGCTTCTTTAGCTCTAAGTTTAGTTAAGGCAAGAACTGTATCAATTGTAGGAGTTGGAACATTTGTAATTTTTCCAAGCTCTTGAACAGATGTGATTAAAGCATCAATCTCCATAGGTCTATCACGTTCTAAATCTTGAAGCATAGATGTTTTGTGTTCGCCAACTGCTTTAGCTGCATCAATTCTTCTCTCAACATCGAAAGGCTTGTCTATTCCTAAATTTTGAGAAATTGCATGAGCTTCATTCATCATATTTTTTATGACGGCTCTGACTTCGTCGTTGCTACAAATTTTGACAAGTGTAGATGTTGTAAGTGCACTGATAGGATTAAGAGAAAGATTACCAAAAAGTTTTAACCAGATATCACCTTTTATATTAGGTCTAACAGGAGCTTGAAATCCAGCTTTCTCTAAAGTCTCAGAAAGATTTTTAATTCTATCTGTTTCCTCTCCATTTATTTCTCCTAGTTGAAACTTATCTCCCTCTAAGTGCTGAATAACACCTGGTTTGATAACTTCTGATGCGGGATTAACTATACAGCCGATGATTTTTTCAGGGCCAATTCGATCCCATTGACTTCCGTCTGGATCAACTGAAGTAACTTTTTTATCTTTGAAATCAGGATTAGTGTGATTGTAAAAATACCACCATGGGATACCATTCACACCCCAAACAAATGAAGTGTCATCTTTCATAAGAACTTCAAATGCATCAAGACAACCCGGAACTGAATGAGCTTTTAGAGTAACAAAAATATAGTCTTGCTTTCCAGCTTTTTCCGCAGTGTCTACACACTTTGGATATACAACTAGTTCTTTGCCATCTTTTCTTAATCTCAATCCATCTTGCTTAATAGCCTGATAATGAGGCCCTCTAGCAATTAAAGTTACATCTGCACCTATCTCAGTGAGTTTTGCTCCCAAATAACCACCAATAGCTCCTGCACCGTAAATACAAATTTTCATTTAAGCCTTTAAATGTTTGATGGCAGCAGCAACACCACTTCCAAGTTCAAATTTTATTCCCACATCGTACATCGCTAATTCTGCAGTAGAAATTGCACCTAAAATCATGGTGCTATTTAAATCTCCAAGGTGGCCTATTCTAAACAACTTTCCAGCTACTTTATTAAGCCCTCCTCCAAACGAGGTGTTATACTTGTTGTATGCTGTTTTAACAACATCAGTAGAGTCTATTCCTTCTGGTACCATTATTGCTGTGACAGTATTTGAATAAAGTGATGGATCCTTTGCACAAAGTTTAAGACCCCATGCACTAGATGCTTTTTGAACAGCTTGTGCTAAAAATTTATGACGTGCATAAATATTATCAATTCCCTCTTCCATCATCATATTAAGCGCCTCTCTAAGTCCTCTTAGAAGTGGCATTGGATTAGTATAAGGCCAATAGCCTGTTTCATTTATTTTAAGCATATCATGATAATCATAGTAAGCTCTGGGTAAGTTAGATGTTTTTGCAATTTCTAATGCCTTTTGGCTTACACAAGAAATAGCTAAACCAGCAGGTAACATAAATCCTTTTTGAGAGCCTGAAACTGCAACATCAACCCCCCATGCATCCATTTCAAATTTGATTGAGCCAATTGAGCTTACGCCATCAACAAGTAATAAGGCTGGATGATCTAGATTATTCAAAAGGTCTCTTGTTGCTTTGACATCATTTGTAACGCCTGTTGAAGTTTCATTATGAGTTACAAGAACTGCTTTAATTTTATGATCTTTGTCTTCTGATAATATTTTTTCAAATTCGTCATGAGGCGTCCCGGAACCCCACTCTAAATCAACTTCCTCAACATCTATATGTAGTTTTTTACACATTTCTATCCAAAGGTGTGAAAAATGTCCAAATCTAGCTGATAAAACTTTATCTCCCTTACTTAATAAATTTGTAAGTGCTGCTTCCCATCCACTTGAACCTGTACCAGGGAATATAATTGGTTGTGCAGATGTTGTCTCAAAAACTTTTTTTAAATCGTTTATTAGTGGGTGCCAAAATTTATCCATACCGGGTGCACGATGGTCCTCATTTGAAATATCCATCGCCTGTCTTACCCTATCTGGCATGTTTGTAGGTCCTGGTACGAAAAGTGAAATTTTACCTGGCATAATTTATTCTATATCCTTTCTATACAAATAATGACCTTATGGATTGCTTTAATACAATATTCATTAAAATTTCACAAAGTGAAATAAAAAAGTCAATATTTTGGCATCTCCTACGGGAATCGAACCCGTGTCTTCACCGTGAAAGGGTGATGTCCTAACCGCTAGACGAAGGAGACATCGGTGTTTAAAACAAACAAAATAGCTAGATTTACTAAAAAATCAATCAATGAATATCTTCAAGATGAATTATAGTTTTTTCACTATAAGTATCTTTTTTTACCTTAAAATAGCAATTAAACTCAGGTTTGTTTGATAAATAATTTTTTAATTCTTTCGATGAAATATCGAAGAACATGCCTTCACATGAAAAGCCAAGATTATCAGATACTTTTAATTTGGCATGCTTATCTTTAAAAATTTGTAATATTTCAATTTTAGCATTCTCAATTTTAAATATTGGCTCAGCATTTTGTTGGCCAAAGGGACTTAAAGAATCAAGGTCACTTAAAAGATTATTATTGATCACATTAACATCAATTAAAGAGTCATATGACTTTTCATTTAAAATTTCCAAGTTATTTGTCTCTTCAATTAAAAAGTTTTTAAAATCATCAACATTTTCTTTTTTTAAAGTAAAACCACAAGCTTTATGGTGACCGCCACCTTTAATCAAAATACCTTTTTCCGCAGCTTGCATCATCAATAATCCAATATTTTTTTCACCCTGCGATCTACCTGATCCAACAACCAAATCGTTTGATTGAGTCATTACAAATGATGGACGATTATTAATACGCATTAATCTTCCAGCTATAATTCCTACAACGCCAATATGCCATTTTTTATCATAGAAAAAATTTATATTTAAATTGTTATTGATGTTGATATCTATTTCTTTAACTATTTTCGATTGAATTTTTTGTCTGTTTTGATTGTGTAGCTCAATAATTTGTGCAAACTGAACAGCTTGGTGTATATTTTCTGAAGATAAAAGATTATAAGCAAGTAAAGACTCTCCCATTCTTCCTCCAGCATTAATTCTAGGGCCTATAATATATCCGAGATGATACTCTGATATTTTTTGTTTTATCTTCGAAAGATTAATAAGAGTTTGTATGCCTTTATTACTGTTATCAGAATTAATTATTCTCAGTCCTTGTTTTACAAGTGTTCGATTTATATTGTTTAAAGGAACTAAATCACAAATAGTAGCAAGAGAAACAAGATCTAAATATTGTAATACATCTTTTTTCTCAAATATTTCCTCATTGTTTAAAAAAACGATAACTAAAAATGATAGAGCTGTTGCACATAAATCATCAAGATTAGATTTATCCTCCGGTGTTTTAGGATTTATAACAATCGACTCATTAAAATAATGATCACATTCATGATGATCAATTACAAGAAGTTCTGCACCTTGGGCGTTAATATATTTCTGTTCATCAAGATTATTGCTACCACAATCTAAAACCAAAATGTTCGAGCTAAATTCCAGTAATTTGTTACAGGCGGGTGTGCTTAAACCATACCCTTCATTTAATCTATTTGGAATATAAACAAAAACCTCAATATCAAATTGAGTTAGATATTTTTTGAAAATTGATGCAGCACAGGCTCCATCTACATCATAATCTGAGAATATAGAAATTTTTTTGTCATTTTTTATTTTTTTAAAAAATGAAGTTATTTTTTTTAAATTATTTAATTTTAAAATTTCATTAAAAGATATGTTATCTTTTAATTTTGAATTCAAAAAATTTTGTATTTTACTAACTTTACGATTTATTAATAATTTTGAAAGATTAATAGATATATTATTCTTTTGAGCGACTTCAAAAATTAATTCGTCATTTAAATCTGAATTTAATGGTCTCCAAATAGTACCGTTAAAACTTTTATCAGTAGTCAAGTTGTTTGATGTCAAAGTTGTGTTTTCCATCAATCTCTCTAATAGTTCCTGTTTTTGAACGCATCACAATAGAGTGTGTTGTAGCAAAATTCTTGTTTATGTTAATTCCACGAAGCATTGTACCATCAGTTACACCTGTAGCTGAAAACATAACATCTCCTGTAGCTAGATCGTTGAGCTTATAAATTTTATCTAAATTTGTTATGCCAGTTTTTTTTGCTCTATCAGTTTCTTGATCATTATAAAAAATAAGCTGTCCCTCTAAATATCCTCCAACACATTGTAAAGCGGCAGCAGCTAGTACTCCTTCGGGAGCGCCACCGATACCGTAATACATATCAATGTTACTGGTATCTATTACAGAGGAAATGACAGCACTGACATCTCCATCACCAATAATTTTTATTCTAGCACCTGCAGATCTTATTATTTCAATATCTTCTTGGTGTCTTTCTCGATCTAAAACACATATTACTAAATCCTCAATATTAATTTTTTTATATTCTGCAAGTGCTTTAATATTTGATCTAAGATCTTGGCTGAGAGATACAACATTTTCATTTTCAACCTTAGCTGAAATTTTTCTCATATAGACATCTGGTGCATTTAAAAAACCACCTTCTTGAGCCAACGCAATAACAGCCATAGCGTTCTCTCCACCTTTTGCAGTTATTGTAGTGCCCTCTAAAGGATCAAGGGCTATATCCACATTAGGGCCACCCTGACCAACTTTTTCACCTATGTAGAGCATGGGTGCTTCATCTCTCTCACCCTCACCTATAACTACTGTCCCAGATATTGTGAGAGAATTTAGACATTTTCTCATTGCGTCAACTGCAGCCTGATCAGCTGCCTTTTCATTTCCTCTTCCAATATGTTTAGAAGCAGCTAATGCTGCAAATTCAGAAACTCGAACTAACTCGATAGCAAGATTTCTATCCAATATTTTCCTCTATCCTGATAACTGATATCTCGTTTTTAATAAAACTTGTCTTCTTTAAATTATTTACAACTTGGGTGATATTTTTTATACCAACAGGATCAGATATAATAATTATAGGAACAACTTTTTCATTATTTGTATTCAATTGAATTATAGATTTTATGGAAATTGATTTTTGAGAAAATAATTGAGCAATCGATTTAAGGACACCAACCTTATTGAGCACAGACATTCTTAAGTAATATGGTCTAATTCTTTGAGATTGATTGACAAACTTTGCATTCAACATTTGTGAGTATTTTTTAATAAAAATACCTTTAAAAGAAGAATAATTAATAAATCTCTTTATATCTGAGATAATTGAAGTAGCTGTTGGGTAACCTCCTGCACCTTTGCCAACTAAGCTAGTTTTTAAAAAATTCTCACCTTCTAAAGTAATAACGTTTTCTTCAAAATTAGTTTTTGCAATCAAACTTGACTCTGGCACAAAACAGGGTGCTACAGATGAAAAAAACTTATCTTTATATCTCTCTGTTAAAGAGACAAGTTTTAATTTATAACCAAGGCTAAGACCTTGTTCTAAATCAATTAGCTTAATATTTTCAATTCCATCGTAGTGCATATCAGAGAATTTAAACTTTTTTCCAAAAGATATATTTGAGAGTAAAACAAGTTTGTGCATAGCATCTTTTCCAGATAAATCAGCACTAGAGTCTTGTTCAGCAAATCCATTTTTAATAGCTTGTTCTAATGTTTCTTTGAAACTGATCTTATTTTCATACATTTTTGAAATAATATAGTTAGTTGTGCCATTAAAAATTCCATAAATTGAATTAACCTTTGAGGGGTGAATACTATTCTCTATCGTTCTTATTACTGGCACAGCGCCCAATACAGCGGCCTCAAAACCTAAAAATAAATTTGACTTATCAAAGCCCTCAAAAAACAAATCAGACTTTTCTGCTAATTGAGCCTTATTGGCAGTAATGAGAGAAATTTTATTTTTTAAACAAAACTTATAAAGATCATTTATGTACTTTCCTGTGCCTCCAATGGTTTCAATGATCAAGTCAGGTTTAAATTGGTTTAAGCTCTTAAATTTACTTACCCATTTATATCTACTAATATTGATAATTCTTTTCTTTTTCTTATTTTTTGCACCAATAGCAACTATTTCAAATTTTGTGTCGTCTAAAATATACGAATTTTTTTCTAATAACTTCACTACATGAGAACCTACAACCCCTAAGCCTAAAATTGCTATTTTAATCTTGTTCATTTTGAGATTTTAAAATTTGTTCTTTTCTAATACTACTCTTTTCATTAAATTCCTCTAATTCTTTTTTCTTTTCTATTAAATTTTTATCAAAATTTTGAAATGATCTTTCGCAAGAAAAAATAATTATTGATAATAAAATGACAGAAAAAATAAATAAATAATTATCTTTTAGAGAACTGAAAACTTCGTCTAGCTTTTTGCCTACCATACTTTTTTCGTTCTACTGTTCTAGAGTCTCTTGTTAAAAAACCATTTTTCTTTAAAACATCTTTTGTGTTTGGATCTATTTTTGTTAAAGCTCTGCTAAGTCCATGTTTTATAGCGCCAGCTTGACCAGATAAACCTCCACCTAATACTGTAATTCTAAGGTCCACAGAGTCTGATTTTTTCGCAACCTCTAATGGTTGGTTAATTATCATTCTTAAAGCTTTATCATGAAAATAATCATCAATATTTTTTTTATTAATTGTAATATTTCCTGTTCCATTAGAAATCCAAACTCTAGCAATAGACTCTTTACGTCTTCCGGTGCTATAGACTTGATCAGACATTTATTTCGTTCTTCCTATTAACAGACTTAAAATCTAAGTTTTGTGGATTTTGAGATTCATGTGGATGATTAGCATCTTTATAAAGTTTTAAATTATTTTTCATAAGATCTCTGAATAAGGGAGAATTTGGAAGCATTCCTTTTATTGCTTTTTTAATTATAATGTTAGATTTATTATTTTCTTTTAGTTTGTTAGGTGTAGTTTCTTTAATACCACCAGGGTGACCAGTGTGTTTATAATATTTTTTTTCAGTGTTTTTATTACCTGAAAATTTTACTTTATCTGTGTTAATAATAATTACACCATCTCCAACTGGCAAATTAGGGGAATATTGTGGTTTGTTTTTACCTTTAAGGATCAAACTTACCCTTGAGGCAAGCCTTCCAACAGAAATATCAGTGGCATCTAGCAAATGCCATGCTTTTTGAAATTCAGATTTTTTTAAAGTAGTAGTCTTCACGATAGGGGGAATATAAGTAAAATCATTAAAAAATCAAGAATTATAGATAAAATATTCTACATAAATTGACAATATATAGATATTTTATAGATAATTCTCTTTTTTTGGTCGGGGGTACTGGACTTGAACCAGCGACCTCACGCCCCCCAGACGCGCACTCTACCAGACTGAGCTAACCCCCGATTATCTGGACTTTTTTAATAAACCTAATATATCTTTCAAGTCTGAAATCATATTATCATCTAGTGATTTCATTTTAAGCTTTGATTTTGATAAATATTCATTAACTCCATCAAGAGTCAATTTTTGAACATTAAGTAAATGTTTTATTTTTTTTAAAAGAAGTAAGTTCTCATAATTATATAATCTATGCCCAGATTGAGTTCTGATAACTTTAAGTTTTGTAATTCTAGACTCCCAAAATCTGATAGTATGTTTTTGCTCACCAAGTAATTGAGATACATCATCAATATTATAAAAATTCCTGTTCATAAGACTAATTTAATTGATTTTTTAAAACCTATAACTTTTCTTGATTTAATAATATGTTTCTCCTTAGTTTTTGGATTTCTCCCTATTCTCTCATTTTTTTTTTTTATTTTAAATGAACCAATATTATTAATTGATAAGTCAGAGTCGATCATCTCATTGCTCCAAATCTCAAGAATTTTATCAATTTTTTTGTAAACTGTGGTGTACGCTATACCAAATTCAATAGATATTTGTTTAGCTATTGTTTCTCTGGTTACATTATCTTGAGACATTTCTCTTGATCTCATTTAAAAAATCAAAGTCAATACATTTTACACCAAACTCTATAGCATTTGCAAATGCATGAGAGTCAGCATTTCCATGACTTTTTATAACTATACCATTTACTCCAATGAACATACCTCCGTTATAGTTTCTAGGATCTATCAACTTTTTAAAGTCATTAAAGTTTTTTTTTAAAAGGAATGATAGAAATTTTGAATATATTGATGAAGTTAGACTTTTTTTTAAAGAGTCAGTTATGAATTTGGATACTCCCTCAGCCGTTTTAAGCGCAATATTTCCTGAGAAACCATCTGTGACAATAACATGATTTTTAGTTGTGGTTATCTCATCTGCTTCAATAAAGCCTTGATAATTTATTCTTCTATCACTTTTCATTAATTCATGAGTCTTTTGAATTAAACTATTCCCTTTAAGTTCTTCTGATCCAATGTTTAAGAGCGCTACTTTGGCATCAATTTGTGGATATAAGACTCTGTAATAAGTGCTCCCCATGACAGCAAAATCTAATAAATTTTCCGAATTACATTGAGCATTTGCACCCAAATCTAAAAAACAAACAGGATGATTTTCTGACGGGAAAAGAGATGCAATTGCTGGTCTTGTTATATTTTCAATAGTTCTTAAATACACTGTTGAGTAAGCCATCATGGCACCTGTATTACCTGCAGAAATTGATATTTGATTTTTATTTTCTTTTAAACTTAAAATAGCTTTTGACATAGAACTATTTCGATTGTCCTTTTTCAAAGCATCACTTGGTTTCATATGTGGGGAAATAAAATTTTCAGATTGTATCCATTGAGAATTTGCAAACAGGTTTGAAAAAGTTGACTTAAATTCTTCGTAAATTGCTCTATTTGAATATAAATTATATCTAATAGAGGGGTTTTTTTTTAAAGCTATTAATGCCCCTTCTAGTACTGACTGTGGGGCAAAGTCTCCTCCATGAAGGTCGAGATTTATTAAATACTTGCTCATTTATGTTTATTATTGCTTTAAAGAAACTTATACCTTATTTGTTTTTATTGTGAATATTTTAAAAATAAATCTTATTTTTTTTGCCTTATTAAGCTCAATAATATTATTTTCTTGTTCAAAAGATGTTTATTTTTCTGGTATTTCAGAAAATAGTTTAAATGAAATTAAAGAAAATTATCAAAAAATTAATTACTCAAAAGATGATGTGATAACAATGATTGGTTCTCCCATAATAAAAGAAAACTCAGATAATTTGTGGATTTATAGGGCGGATAAAAAAACAGGAATTGCAGCTTTTAAACAAACTATCTATAACAAGACCTTAAAACTTAAATTTGAAGATAATATTTTAAGGTCTGTAGAAGAAATTAACTTAAATTAAATAATATTTAAATGCACAACTATTGAGAGCAGAAGTATTGATACAATATTAGTTATTTTAATCATTGGGTTGACAGCTGGACCAGCAGTATCTTTATATGGGTCACCAACTGTATCTCCAGTAACAGATGCTTTATGAGTTTCACTACCTTTCCCACCTAAATTACCATCTTCAATGTATTTTTTTGCATTATCCCACGCACCACCACCAGCGGTCATAGAAATAGCCACAAAGAAACCTGTAATAATAACTCCGATTAAAAGAGCACCTAGAGCTTGGAAAGCTGTGTTAACACTTCCAGTGAGAGAATAAACGCCAAAAAAAATAATTACTGGTGAAAGTACAGGCAACAACGATGGAATGATCATCTCTTTAATTGCAGCTTTAGTGAGTATATCAACACACTTACCGTAGTCAGGTTTTTCTTTTCCTGACATGATGCCCTTTTTTTCTTTGAACTGTTGTCTCACTTCTAGAACGACTGATCCAGCTGCTCTTCCAACTGCAGTCATGCTCAAAGCACTAAATAAGAAGGGTAATAATCCACCTAATAGCAATCCTATTATCACATAAGGTTCTGATAAATCAAAAGATACATTGAAAGCATTGTTCCCTGTTTCTTGATTAAAAAATTTTAAGTCTTCAGTGTAAGCAGCAAATAAAACTAATGCACCCAATCCAGCCGATCCAATGGCGTAACCTTTGGTGACAGCTTTTGTGGTATTTCCAACAGCATCTAGGGCATCTGTTCTCTCTCTTACTCTCTTATTTAAGCCTGACATTTCAGCGATACCGCCTGCATTATCTGTAACAGGTCCGTATGCATCTAAAGCGACTACCATTCCAGCAAGAGCCAACATTGAAGTAACTGCAATTGCGATACCAAAAAGCCCAGCTGTTGAAAAAGTTAGACCTATTCCAGCACAAATAATTAGCACAGGTATTGCTGTAGACTCCATACCCATAGCAAGTCCTTGAATAATATTTGTTGCATGACCAGTTTGAGATGCCTCAGCAACACTTTTCACAGGTCTATACTCAGTACTTGTGTAATATTCTGTAATAAAAACAAGTGCCAAAGTAATTACTAATCCGTAAACCGCACAAAGAAATAGATCCATTCCGTTGTACCATTTATTTCCTAATTGGAAAAATTGATCAAAACCAATTGAATACTGAGTTATAAGTGCAAATAAAATTACAGAAATGAATAATGTCATGAAAAAGCCTTTATACAATGCTCCCATAATTGAAGATTTAGGAGTGGAGATAGATACAAACTTTGAACCAATTATTGATGCTAATATACTAGAGCCTGCGATCAATAACGGATAAATGGTTAGTTCGCTAACAGCTCCTTGAAAGATAATAGCTAGAACCATTGTTGCTACAATTGAAACAACATAAGTTTCGAATAAGTCTGCTGCCATACCTGCACAGTCTCCAACATTATCTCCAACATTATCTGCTATCACAGCTGGATTTCTTGGGTCATCCTCAGGAATGTTTTTTTCTACTTTTCCAACCAGATCAGCTCCAACGTCTGCACCTTTTGTAAAAATTCCCCCACCCAGTCTTGCAAATATTGAAATTAATGAAGATCCAAAACCAAGAGCGACTAACGGTTCTATAAGCTCTCTTCCTGTTCTTTCAAATCCAAAATATAATATCATAAAATATCCTGCTATACCTGCTAAAGCCAGGCCAACAACCAACAATCCTGTGACTGCTCCGGCGTTGAAAGCAACATAAAGACCTTTTTTTAGAGAGGTACTTGCAGCTTGAGCGGTAATAACATTTGCTCTTACTGAGACGTTCATACCGATATAACCAGCAAGGCCAGATAAAACTGCACCAATCAGAAAACCTACGGGAACATCATAAATGTGTTTAAACGGTATTAAAAAAAATGCAAAGAATATAACAATACCAACAATTGCTATAGTTGTGTATTGACGGTTAAGATAAGCTTTAGCTCCTTCTTGAATTGCACCAGAAATTGTAACCATTCTTTTAGTGCCTTTAGGTAAACTTAGAATTTTATTAGTTGTGAATATTCCGAAAGCAATAGCTGCTATTGCAGCAAATATTACTATTTGCAAGAACTGTATTTGAGACATGGTAAGTTGTTAATCTATTTTAATTTTATTTTCAAGGTGCTTTTTTAGAGGCATCATCTAACAAATAATTGAAGTATTTTACCTCTTCTTGGGTAAGAAAATCCTTGGAAAGCTTGATATATTCACTCATTAATATCTTTTTTTTCTTTTTATTTAAAAGATACTCAGAGCAAAAGGCGTAAAGAAGGAAAACAGTAATTTTGTTGGTTTTTTCAATAATTTTAGAATCTATTAATCCTTTGATTTTTTCTAAATTAGAATTAAAGCTATCATTTAATGAAATTAATTTTTTTTTATTGAAAGGCCTTTTTTTTATGTTTTGTTTTATAAATTCATCTAACTCAAAGTCAGTTGAATAATTTCTTTGAAATATAAACTGAAAGAAAAATAATCTCGTGTTTTTATTTAAATTAAGCATTCAATCATTTTGACCATAGCATTAGCAGCTTCAGTACCTTTATTTTTTGATTTAGATCTTTTAATTGCTTGAGACTTGCTATATGCATTTATTATACCATTTGATATAAGGGTACTTTCATTTTGATTTACGATATCTAAAAGTGCTTTTCCAACAGAGTCAGATATAACTTCAAAATGATACGTTTCACCCTTAATAACACAACCTAGGGTAATAAATAAATTATAATTATTTTTTTTAATTTTCCATTTTATCATTTGGGGTATCTCATAAACACCAGGAACAGTTAAAATTTCATATTTAAGTTTATTCTGATCTAAAATCTCAATACAGGATTGTGTTAATGGATCAGTTATTTCTTGGTAATAATTAGCAACAACTATTTTAATTTTTAATTTTTTCATAGGTTCTCTATTTTATTAACGCTTAATCCATAAATGCCAAGGTCTAAATCCTCACCTAGTGAATTAGATAATACAGAGATATTATTAATAGAGAAATTTTTAAGAATTTGGGCTCCTAGACCATAATATTTTACCTTTTCATCATTTGATAACTTTCCTAGATCGCCCAATATAGGATTGTTGATTAATACTATGATTCCAGATCCATGAGATTTTATTTTTTCGATTGAAGCATGTAAGTCTTTTGTTTTAGGATTATTAAAATTCATAATTATGTCATCGAAACCCTGAACAGGATGAACTCTTGTCATTACGGTCTCTTGTTTGGATAAATCTCCTAAGTGTAATGTTGCATGATGTAATCCATCAATAGTGTTTTCAAAAACATTAAATTCAAAGATATCAGAATAAATATTTTTTATCTGGTGTTGCTTTTCAGGAATTTTTTTTATGAGCAAATCATTTTTAATTCTATATGCGATAAGGTCTTGAATTGTACCTATATTTAAAGAATGTTGTTTTGCATAGGGTATCAGATCTGGAACCCTAGCCATAGTACCGTCATCATTCATAATTTCACATATTACTGCAGAGTCATTTAATCCAGCTAGTCTTGATATGTCTACAGCCGCCTCAGTATGCCCTGCTCTAGTTAAAACTCCACCATCCCAAGCAATTAGAGGAAATACGTGACCAGGGCTAACAATATCTCCCAATTTAAAATTTGGATTTATGGCAGCTTTTACTGTTTCTGCTCTATCAAATGCTGAAATACCTGTGGTTATGTTAGTGCTCGACTCTATTGAGACAGTAAATGCTGTAGTCTTTTTTTTCCAATTATCAGGATTCATCAATGGAAGTTTTAGTTCTTCTGCTCTTGTCTCAGATATAGATAAACAAATTAAACCTCTTCCATAAGTCGCCATAAAATTGATGTGTTCTGGTTTACACAGAGATGCAGGAATAATTAAATCACCCTCATTCTCTCTATCCTCGCTATCAACTAAAATATACATCTTACCATTACGGGCATCACTAATAATATTTTCAATATTTGTAAAATCTGACATTAATCTAATAACCTATGATTTTGAGGAGTGAGCGTATCTTGCTAGCATATCGACTTCAAGATTTAAAATTTCATTTTTCTTATATGTATGGATATCAGTATATTTGTATGTATGAGGTATGATCATACAATGACATTTATTTGACTTAACTTCATTTATTGTAAGTGAAATACCATTTAGAGAAATAGAACCTTTTTGGACAATAAATTTTTTAAGATTTTTTGGGAACTTAAAAGATAAAAACCAACTACTTCCAACTTTATATAATTTTTCAACACTACAAGTGGTATCAATGTGACCAAAAACAAAATGACCAGAGATTTCATCACCAACTTTTAAAGATTTTTCTAAGTTTATTTTTTTTCCAACTTTCCAATATTTAGCATTTGTTTTATTCATAGTTTCATATGAAATATCAGCTTTAAAGGTGTTTTTATTTTTTGCTGTTACTGTTAAACAAATACCAGAACAACATATTGAAGAACCTAACTTATATCCTTTTAAAGGGGAATGAATTTCAACTACCAAAGATTTTTCTTCTCTGGATAGTTTTTTAATTTTACCTTGAGATTGAATTATTCCACTAAACATTAATTTACAAATTTATAGATTGTGTCCTGTCCGTATTGATAAGAGGACTTTAATTTAAAATTATTTTTTAACGATTTCATTGATAAAAAGTATTTTTTGCTAGAATTTTTTATAATCATATTTGATTGGCAGACTATAATCTCATCAAACAAATTACAATTAAGAAAATATTTAAAAGTACTAATTCCGCCTTCGATTAGAATAGATTGAACTTGTAAATTTCTGAATAAAGAAAAATCCTCATTTAATAATTTTTTGTAATCAACATTAAGTGACAAGTAATTTTTAATTTTATTTTTTTTATTTGAGAAAATTATTTTTCGAATGTTTTTTTCAACCCCCTGTAATCTACAAGTTAATTTTGGTTTATCATCCAACAATGTGTTCATGCCGACAGCTATAGCGTCGTGTGATAATCTCATCCGATGCATAAAATATTGAGTTTGTTCGGAGGTAATATTCTTAATTGTAGGGCTTTTACTAAAACCGTTTTTGGAGATAGCAATTTTGAGAGTAATAAAAGGCCTATTTAATGTTTGGTGAGTGTAAAAATATTTATTAATTTTTTGAAATTTATCTAAAGATTTTGATGTATGAATTACTTTGATATTTTGTTGCTTTAAAAATTTGATCCCCTTTCCTTTTATATTTGGGTTTGGGTCTAATGAACTTATAAAAACTTTTTTTATTCCAGCATTGGCAATTGCTTTTGCGCAACAGCTATTATTTTTAAAACAAGGTTCTAAACTAATATACATCACGGTATTATTATTTATTTGTTTTTTAGATAATTTATTTAAGGCGTTAATTTCTGCATGTGGCCTACCATTTTTTGATGTCAAACCATAACTAAGAATAATTCCTTTTGAAGACTTAGTGTAGTCTACTATTAAACATGCAACCGAGGGGTTTTTGCCAGTTAATCCAATATTTTTTATAGATAAGTTATTTACACTTTGGAGATAGTTTAAGTGATTAGAACTAATCAAATTTTACTTATTATCTATTGTGTCTAAAAACTGCTCAAAATCTTTAGTTTCTCTGAAATCTCTATAAACAGAAGCAAATCTCACATAAGCTACTTTATCGATTGTGTAAAGAGCTTTCATGACAGCCTCACCTATTACATTAGAACTAATCTCGTTTTCACCCATACCCTCAACATCGTTTACTATTCTAGAAATAAGTTTTTCTTTAGCGTCAGTATCAACAGGTCTTTTGCGTAATGCCAACTCAACAGATTTTGCTATTTTGTCTCTGTCAAAATTTACCTTATCTCCATCCTTTTTAACAACAACTATTTCTCTAAACTGAATCCTTTCGTGTGTTGTAAATCTACCTTTACAATCAATACAAACTCTTCTTCTCCTAATTACGGAGCCATTTTCTGAAGGTCTTGAGTCTAAAACAGATGTCTCTTTGTTTTTGTCAATACAAAAAGGACATTTCATTAGATCTAATAAATTGGGTATTTAGAGCAAAGATCTTGAACTTCTTTATTAATAGAACTTTCAAGCATTGAAATATCAGAGTTAGATACTGAGAGATTATTAATTATTGTTGATATTTTCTCCCCAATAAACTTAAATTCTTCTTCTTTAAAACCTCTAGTTGTTGCAGCTGGAGATCCTAATCTAATGCCTGAAGTAATAGTTGGAGGATTTGGGTCATTTGCGACACCGTTTTTATTACATGTCATACCCGCCCTCTCTAGACTTTCTTCTGCATCTTTACCAGTTACATTTTTTGATCTTAAATCTACTAAAACCATATGAGAGTCTGTTCCACCGGTGACAATATCTATTCCGTTTGACATGAGAACATCTCCAAGAATTGATGCGTTCTTTTTCACTTGTTGAATGTATGTTTTAAACTCTGGTTGAAGGGCTTCACCAAAAGCAACAGCTTTAGCAGCAATCACATGCATAAGCGGCCCACCTTGCAAACCAGGAAAAACAGAACTATTAAATTTCTTTCCAAGGTCTAAATCATTTGAAAGTATCATCCCCCCTCTTGGGCCTCTAATAGTTTTGTGAGTTGTAGATGTAACTACATGTGCATGTGGCAATGGATCTGGGTATTCTTTAGCAGCAACTAAACCTGAATAATGTGCCATATCAACAAGTAGATAAGCTTCAATCTTATCTGCTATCTCTCTAAATTTTTTAAAATCAATATTTCTTGGATAAGCTGAACCACCAGCAATAATCAAGGTTGGTTTATGTTCAATAGCTAATCTTTCGACTTCATCATAATCTATTAAAGATGTTTCTGGATTTATACCATATTGAACAGCGTTAAAATATTTTCCAGATTGATTTGGTCTCGAACCATGTGTTAAGTGCCCACCAGCATCTAATGACATTCCTAAAATAGTGTCACCAGGTTTAATAAGTGCTAAAAATACAGCTTGGTTAGCTTGTGCGCCTGAGTGAGGTTGAACATTGGCATAACTGCATCCATACAATTGTTTCAAACGATCAATTGCTAAATTTTCAGCTATATCTACGAATTCACAACCACCATAGTATCTTTTAGCACTATATCCCTCGGCATACTTATTGGTCATGATGGAGCCTTGAGCTTCAAGCACAGCTTTAGAGACTATATTTTCAGAAGCAATTAATTCGATTTGGTTCTGTTGCCTAGAAAGTTCTTTTGAAATACTTTGATATAAATCTTTATCTGCATGTTCTAGATTACTAGAAAAAAAATTCTCACTAAGTGTCATAGTTGCGATATTCTCCTTAAATGTCTCCCTTTGTCAAATTCTGTTTTAAAATAGGCGTTGAGCATAGCAAAAATATTTTTTTTTACAAAAGGTCTTCCTTTTAAACATATAACATTGCTATTGTTGTGTTTTCTGGTCATTTTTGCTGTTTGT
>CACGPP010000009.1 GCA_902574995.1 uncultured Alphaproteobacteria bacterium | reverse complement strand
TTATTAAAATTTTTCTTGATCAAAAAATTGATGAAAATCAAATTAAGAATAAATTAAAACTTTCAATTTATTTTCCTGAGTATTTATTTTATATGAATGATCTCAAAATTCTTGATACAAAACTACATAATAAATTTAATTTACCTCCAAACAGTTATCTGTCAGATCTAGAAGCGGAGAGTATTCATATTATCAGAGAAGTAGTTAGTGAAACAAAAAATCCTGTCATGCTTTACTCAATAGGAAAAGATAGTTCAGTGATGTTAAGGCTTGCTCAAAAAGCTTTTTACCCTAGTCTTCCCCCATTCCCACTACTACATGTTGATACTCGATGGAAGTTCCGAGAAATGTATTTATTTAGAAATTGGATAGAAAAAAATAGTGGTATGAAGCTAATAACACATATTAATCCTGATGGTATTAAATCAAATATTAATCCCTTTGATCATGGCTCTGCTCTCCACACTGATATAATGAAAACTCAGAGTCTAAAACAAGCCTTGGACAAGTATAAATACGATGCTGCTATTGGTGGAGCAAGAAGAGATGAAGAGAAATCAAGAGCTAAAGAAAGGGTTATTTCATTCCGAAACCCCTCTCATCGATGGGATCCCAAAAATCAGCGTCCAGAGCTTTGGTCTTTATATAACTCTAAAATCAATAAGGGTGAAAGCACAAGGGTTTTTCCCTTATCTAATTGGACAGAATTAGATATTTGGCAATATATCTACCAAGAACAAATACCAATTGTCCCCTTATATTTTGCAAAAGTTAGACCTGTAGTCGTGAGAGATGGAATGATTATTATGGTCGATGATGATCGATTTAATATTCAATCTAACGAAAAAATTGAATTAAAAAGAATTAGGTTCAGAACACTAGGTTGTTATCCCTTAACTGGTGCTATTGAATCAAATGCAAATTCACTTGAAGACATTGTTCTTGAACTTCTTCAATCCAAAACATCCGAAAGACAAGGAAGAGCTATCGATACAGATTCAAGTAGCTCTATGGAAATCAAAAAAATTGATGGTTATTTTTAAATGTATAAAGCCGGTACAATTAGCAAATACTTAAAAAGTCAAGCCTCCCTTAATCTATTAAGGTTTATCACTTGTGGATCTGTTGATGATGGTAAAAGTACTTTAATTGGGAGGATGCTTTATGAATCTCAAATGATATTTGATGATCAAGTTGCTTCCTTAAAAAATGACTCAAAAAAATATGGAACACAAGGTGAGAATATAGATTTTGCATTACTGGTCGATGGTTTATCAGCTGAGAGAGAACAAGGTATTACTATAGATGTTGCATATCGATTTTTTTCAAGTAGCAAAAGAAAGTTTATTGTAGCAGATACACCAGGTCACGAGCAATATACTAGAAACATGGCGACTGGGGCCTCAACAGCTGAGTTAGCTATCTTACTTGTTGATGCCCGTAATGGCATACTTACACAAACTAAGAGACATTCTTTCATTGTATCTCTTCTGGGAATTAAAAATATTATCTTGGCAATTAATAAGATGGATTTAGTTAACTATGATAAAAATATTTACGAAAAAATAAGCTCCGAATACAAATTATTCTCAAAAAAATTAAATTTTAAAAATATTCAAAGTATTCCTATATCAGCACTTAAGGGGGATAATATTTACAAAAAATCTAAATATATGAAATGGTACAATGATAAAACCCTATTTAACTATTTAGAGTCTACTAAAACTAAAATACAAAGCTCAGACAGTTTTGTACTTCCTGTTCAAAGTGTCAATAGACCTAATTTAAATTTCAGAGGATATTCAGGAACCATCGCTGAGGGAAAAATTAGAAAGGGTGATGAGTTAATTTCTCTTCCCTCAAATCAAAAAGTAAAAGTAAAAGATATTTTTGTAGGTGAAAGATCACTTAAAACTGCAAGTTTTAAACAAAGTATTACACTTACCATAGACAAAGAGATAGATACCTCCAGGGGCGATATGCTCTGCTCAAAAAACTCCTCCGTTGATATGGCTGACCAATTTAACATGAATGTTATTTGGATGTCAGAGGATAAGGGTTTTACTGGAAGAACTTATTTAGCAAAAATTCATAATATCTCAACCAGTATTAAAATTATGAACATAAAAAAAATATATGATGTAAATACGTTAGAGTTCGCTGCTGGAAATGAACTTAAACTCAATGATGTTGCAGAAATTTCTATCTCATTTAATAAAGCTGTTCCCTTTTCGACTTTTAAAGAAAATAAAATTTTGGGATCTTTAATAATTATTGATCCAATTAATAATCAAACTATTGGAATGGGAATGATAAACTTCTCACTACGTAGATCACAAAATATTCAACTTCAAAAATTAACTATTGATAAAAGTTTAAGAGAAAAAATTAATGGTCATAAAGGTCAAGTGCTATGGATGACTGGCCTCTCGGGATCTGGAAAATCCACTATCGCTAATGAACTAGAAAAAATATTATATTCTCAAGGTAAAAAAACATACATTCTTGATGGAGACAATATCAGACACGGATTAAATAAAGATTTAGGTTTTACAGACAAAGATAGAGTTGAAAATATAAGGCGAGTTGCAGAGGTGGCAAAACTTATGTGTGACGCTGGACTAATTGTGATCACTGCTTTTATATCACCATTTAGATTAGAAAGAGAAATGGCTCGATCACTTTTTGAAAAGAATGATTTTAAAGAAATTTATATTTCAACTCCTTTGAAAGTAGCTGAAAAAAGAGATCCAAAGGGTTTATATAAGAAGGCAAGACAGGGTAAAATACCAAACTTCACAGGCATAGACAGTATCTATGAAAAACCCACAAATCCTGAACAGGAAATTGATACCTCTAAAGTTTCTTTAAGTAAAGCTGTAAAAAAAATATTGAATATTATTACTTAAGTCTAATTTCCAATTGTTGAAATTTAGTCATATCAAAAACTATGTTTTCAAAAACAACATCTTCAAAATTTAAATTAGGGTTTAATGAAAACCCGAATGGTTCTAGAGGTTGACCTTTAAAATCTCTTGAAAATTCTCCATTTCCATCAGTATCTTGAAATGCAAATAAGCCAATATTTATATGTGGGAATGCTTTTAAATTAATCTCATTAAATTTGTTAATATCCTTTTCAACAACGAAAAATAGGGGTGCGGAATTTTCCTTAAAATAATATTTCCTGTCATATCCTAAGATGTGAATTGGACTTGTAGCGTCAACAAATCCTGTTACCTTAGCTGTAAGGTGGTCAGAATGTGAGTAACTTATTAAAAAAAAAGCTTGAAAAGCAACAAAATAAATGACCTTTGAAAAATTAACTTTTTGCTTGTGCATAACTTTTAAAAGATTAATGTTTTTTCTCAAAAATTGTACAAACAATTTGATTAAATCAACTAAAAAAGAACAAACTACAAAAAAAACTTGATAAATATAGTTTTTTTAAAAAAAAAAAGCGACTGAACCTATCATGATTTAATTAATAATCTAGATGCATTCTAAATATATGTGGATAACTCTGTTTAAAAATATTAACTTCTTTGGGATTATGAAAAAAGGATACATTATTGTAAGGGTTTCTATTCTCGACTCTAATCTATTTCAACAATATCCTCCCTTATCAACAGAAGTTATGAATAAGTATGGGGGTAAATACATAATTAGGGGTGGAAAAACTGAAGTTTTTGAAGGGGAATGGCCTGTAGACAGAACTACCGTAGTAGAGTTTGAAAGCTTTGAAAATGCTAAAAAATGTTATGAGTCTGTAGAATACTCACAAGCTATGAAAATCAGGCAAAATAGTACAAAAAGTGACCTGATATTGATAGAGGGATATTAATTCTTTTTAAAAAATTGATCGGCTAATTTGAGTTTGTCTTTTTTCTTTTTCAATAAAGCTTCAAGGTTTTTGATTTCTAATTTATGATTGCCAATCATCTCCTCAATTTCTTCAACACTCAAATCATCTAAATCAATTGGTTTTATTTTTTTTGGCTCTTCCTCATCAAACATTTGTTTTATATCCTTCCTTTGTCCAAATAATTGGAAAAAAACTTTCATCTAACTCATCTGTTTCTAATTTTTTATATTTTTTGTAAATTCTCGCAGTACCCCCTGTGTTTGTTGGATGAAACTTAGAGTCAGAAGGAACACAATGAGCAACTATTGCTCTTCTATTACTGTTTGTATTATTAATACCTGATCCATGCCAAGTATACCCATGATGAAATGCTACTCCACCTGCTGGAACTTCAACATATTGAATCTGAATTTCTTTATTTAATTTTGATGCATATTCATTTAACTCTTTTTTATAATCTCTAGGAGAATGAAACTGTCCTTTAGGAGGACTTAATCCCCAAAGGTGTGATCCTTTTACATATTCTAGTGTCCCTTTTTCTTTGTCGACATTATCGATGGGCATCCAACATGTCATCATAGTTTGCGGTACAATCCAATCATCGTATGCAGCATCTTGATGATAAGCTAGAGTTTTACCTCCAGGTGGTTTCCATAAAACATTGTCTTGTAAAAGTCTTGAACCACTCCAGCCCATTAGTTCAGCACAAGCTTTTCCTAAAAATTCATTGCAAACTATTTTCTTGATAGAATTATCTGATTTCCAAGCGTTACAAATTTGTCTAGTAACATCTTTCGGTCCACTTTCAAACTTCCAATTCCACTCGTCAGGCTCAATACCTGTTTCAAAGTTTCCATTAAATAAACTCTGAAACCTCTCATACAATCGCTCAAAATCAGTGGTATCGAGAAAACTCTCAATAATCAAAAAACCATTTTTTTGAAAATCTTTTTTTTGATCCTCATTTAAAGAAATTTTTATCATTACAAAAATTTTATCATCCTTTATGAAATATATTTTAGATTATCATTTAAATAAATTGACATTTTTGTTAGATTTCTGATAATCCAATAATGTCAAAAAAACTAATATTAATTATACTTTCTTCATTTTTTTTAATCACTAGTTGCGCAACTGTGAGCGAAAAAGCTAATGACGCTTACGATACTGTAGCGGGTGCCGTATCTAAAGGTTACAACAAAGTTAAAGATACAGTAACCGGCGACGACGACGATTAAGTTTAGCGCTTAACAAGACGTGTCCTTTAGTTAGTTCAAATTAATTTAATTTAATGAAATTTATATCTCTGCAACATATTTCAATTGAGGATCCGGGGACATTTAAAGATTTTCTTTTAGAAGATGGTCATAGTATAACAACTATCCAATTGGATGAGGGTGATAGTATTCCAAATAATTTAGATGAATTTGACGCTATGCTTTGTATGGGTGGTCCTATGGATACATTCATGGAGGATCAATATCCATGGTTAGTAGCTGAAAAAAAGGCAATAGGTGAATATGTTTTAAACCTTAAGAAACCTTTTTTAGGGTTTTGCTTAGGATGTCAGCTTTTAGGTGAGGTATTGGGAGGAAAGGTAGTAGAGTCAACACCGCCTGAAATTGGTTTACTGGATATTAACATTGAAGAAGGTGCAAAAGAAGATCATATTTTTGATTTTCTTCCAAATAAAATAAAAGCATTACAATGGCATTCTTATGAAGTAGTAGGTTTGGAGACTAACTCTAAAGTGAGAGTTATAGGCACTTCACCCTCAACAAAATATCAAATTTTTGGTTATGATAAGTATGCCTATGGAATTCAATTTCATTTAGAAATTCGAAAAACTACTGTTGATGATTGGGCTCAAGTTCCTGAATATAAAAATGCTCTCGAAAAATCTCTTGGAGCCGATGCCTTACCTCAAATGAAAGATTTGGTAGCTAAAGAAATTGATACTATGGTGATGCAGTGCAACCAAATATATAAAAACTTCGTTAAAATAATTAATAATTAGTTTTTTATTACTTAATTTAGATGCATAGAAGAGATTTTATAAATAAGGTTATACTTTTCTCTTTATCCTTTGTAATTCTAAAAACAAAAATTATGGCAAACACTCTCTTTAAACCTTTCAATCTAGTAGATGGGGTCTTTGTCAATAACTACGTTTCACATAAAAGTAGTTTCAAAGATTTTTGGAAATGGAGGAGAGAGTCAAGTAAGCCGGAACCGATTGCATTTCCTATTGTTGAAAATGACCCTGGATATTTAAAATCAAATAAATCTGAAAAAACAATTACTTGGATTGGTCATTCAACTTTCTTACTACAGATTGATGGTATGAATATATTAACTGACCCCCATTTCACTAAAAGAGCTTCTCCTTTAAGTTTCATGGGGCCTTCAAGAACAACACCTCCTGGATTAAAAATAGAGGAACTACCATTTATCGACTTTGTTTTAATTTCTCATAACCACTATGACCATCTTGACTCAAAGACGATCCGGCTTTTATTAAAAAAACAAAATGTAAATCAACCCACATTTTTTGTACCACTAAAATTAAGAGATATTTTATCAAAATTAGGTGCAAGAAATGTAATAGAACATGAATGGTGGCAAATGACTCAGTTCAAAAATTTAGAAGTTCATTCTGTCCCAGTACAACATTGGAGTAAGAGAACATTTAACGATACCAATAAAACACTTTGGTGTGGTTGGGTTGTTAAAGCAAATAACTTTAAGTATTTTTTCGTAGGCGACACTGGATATTCAAAAGATTTTAAGGATATTCAAAAAAAATTTGGATCGTTTGACTTATCAACAATACCCATAGGGGCATATGCTCCAAGGTGGTTTATGAAAGACTCACATTGTAATGTTGAAGAAGCAATTCAAATTCACAAAGATATTAAATCTAAAAAATCTATAGCTATGCATTGGGGAACATTTCAATTAACAGATGAACCGATGGATGAACCTATAAAATTACTTAAAGATTTAACTAAACAGTTTAAGTTAAATAAAGATGAATTTTCTTATATGACTCACGGTCAAACAAGAAAAATTTAAGTAAAATAATTATAGGCCTGATATGACAGAGTAATTACAATTACTATTAATGCCCATATACTTAAATTACTCAAAAACTGTTTAAGGGAAGAGTTTGTATCCAAAAAACGAGGTCCAACTAAAATCAGTAGACATACAAAATAAATAATAGGCATAATGATTTCTGCTGACATTATTGATCTTTTTTTAGTTTATCTAAACTGATCTCCTCAGAAAATTGTTCATTTAGTTTTTCAGCATTATTTCTGGTTTTTATCATATCATCTTTTTTTTCGTTCTGATTTACAACTACATCAACCAAAATTGCTATTAGAAGATTTAACATTGTAATGGCACAGACAATTATAAAACTAAAAAAATAAATCCATGCCCACCAATAAATATCTTGAAGTGGCAACATTACCTGCTCCCAAGATGATAATGTTAAAACTTGAAATAAAGTAATCATTGAAACTCCCACATCAGACCATCTCTCGGGTATGCTATTTGAAAAGACTATTGCTCCAATAGTCGCATAAATATAGAGAATTATGAAAAGCAGCAAACTTACATAAAACACTCTTTTTAACGATCCAATCAATGACTCAATGATTAATTTTAACTCAGGAATAATAGATATGACTCTTAAAACTCTAAACACTCTCAATAATCTTAACAGAAGAAAACTGGAGTTGTTAGGTATTGGTATCAATGATACCAAAACAATAAAAGTGTCAAAAATATTCCAACCACTTTTAAAAAAATTTGATTTTCTAGGTTCACCAATAAAACGAATTGAGATTTCTATTACAAAAAAAATAGTTATCAAATAATCGAGATATTTTATGAGCTCTCTTGAGAACTCTCCTAAATTGTAAGTATTTAAACCGATAGTAAATGCATTAAATATAATGATAAATAAAACTGAGTATTGAAATAACTTGCTTTCTCGTATTTTAAAAAAGGTTTGTTTCATTTATTTCAAAAAGTTTATAGGTAATTTAACAACAGAATGATTGTGAAATTTTATATCATTTTTATCATACATAAATAATTCGTATTTTTCGATTGTTTGAGAAGTTAAATTATTACATTTAGGTTTATCTAGTAACTTTTCACATTTTGACTCTGCATTTACACCATCAAAATAAACGATACGCTGTGGAATTATCTCAGTATTAAATGCTTTTTTATAACGTGATATGGCAGAGGCGTACAGTCCATATCTAAGATTTAGTTCCTCACCCTTAGATGTATTGCTAGTTCCTTTAAAATCTATTTTTAAAATCCCATCAATCCATACCTTCATGAAACCTTTGTCCTCATCTGGATGCCAATTTGTGTTAAAAATTATTTCTGTCCATTGGCCTAAAAGTACATCATTGCTTTTTAAAATTATGTGGGAGTCCTCAAAAGAGTCTTTATTCCTGTTAAAAGTTAATCCTGCATGAGTGTGTTGAAACATGACTAAAACTTTAGATGGGTTATGTCTTTTCCATTGGATTAAAGACATTTTTGCAGGGGCAATAGAATTGTAATCTTTTGGAAGAAAAATATTAAACTTATACCACTTCTCTTTTTTCCACTTTTCGTGGCTGTAATATATTTCAGACCTCTCTCTATCTGTATCACAGTCACTTGATTTAGGTTCTTCTCCGCACTCTCCATTATTAACTTCAAACTTTAAGGATTTATCTCCAATAATTGAATTGCCGCTAACTGATATAGGATTTTTTGCATTTGGAGAGATTAATGGATGAAGTTCTTCAGGGATTATTTCTCCAAAACCATCTTGTTTTAAAGCTTTTTTAATTTCACTAAAACTTGAGGCAAGCACTAAACTTGGCAAAAATATAAATAAAGTTAAGAATGTCTTCATAGTTTTGCCCGTATTGAGTCCCTAAAAACATTGTATTAAATTTTATTATTAATAAAAAGAGTATATAAATCAAGCTATTGGTTCTGTGGTGAAACGGATATCACACTTGACTACGGATATCCTACGTCTCTTTAATTCATTTATTATCAATACTATTCTTTGAGCTTTAACAACATTTTATCTATGTTGCCCGTAATAAGCCCGTAATGAAAATATAGCTAAAAATTTAGTTTTAAGGAGAGGTTGTAAATTTTATACCCTCTGCACCAATGCCCACTATCAGCGCTTTGAGTGTTATGTCACCTAAATTTTTTCCGTAATGAGCACTTTTACTATCCTCTATATATGCTTTACCAGGTTTGTAAATAGTAACTGTTCCGTCTTCCCAAGTATATGTCATCTCTCCTTCCATAATGTAAATATAAACAGGGTAAGAATGAACATGGTTTGGAGTTACACCACCAGGAGGCACCTCAACTATAAATGACACTATTTCAGCTTTTCCATCAGGATAATATATTTCATTTCCTAATATTGTAGTTGCAGATTTTAAAACAGGGGAAATTTTAGTTTTGAGATGTTCCTCAGAATGTAAAAATCCAAAACTAAATAGAAAAATTGAAAAAAGAAATATAAACCTAAATTTTTTAGTATAAATATACATATAAACTCTTATAACATCTAAAAAAATATTATTTATTGCAAATGAGTAATATATATATTTAAAAAAAGAAATAATACTCTTAACAAGTAATTATTATAATCATTTATTTTATAAATTTTAGAAAAGGAGATTAACAATGCTTGGTGATAAAATTGGAACAATGACATTACAGGAAACTAATAAGCCAATGGACTCTGGTAAATATGGTTTACCTGCTATGGACATTACTGCTGAAGGGAGCGGAACGATGCTAGGTCATGATGTTCAGTCTATGGGCGCATTTACAGCCGAAATGAGACCAGATGGTTCATGGGCAGGAAATGCCTATGCTGGGGTTGTAATGTGTGCAGAAGGTGTCGCCACATATAAAGCTACGGGTGTCGGAAACCAGAGGAAAGATGGAGGCACTTCTTTTAGAGGCGGCGCTATATTCGAAACCACATCTGAAGCGTTATCTGAACTGAATGGTAAATTTTACGCATTTACTTACGAAGCCGATGCAGATGGCAAAGCAGTTTGGGAACTTTACCCCTTTAACTAGAGGTTTGAAGATTTCACACCTCTGCACTACTAAGGGGGGAGGAAACACAACGTTGTTCCCTCCACCCGACAAACAACCTCTACTGATTAATCCCTTTTGTTCGCTAATGTAAGCCCTTGCTTCCCGCATATATTGAAAAGCTCGGGAATATCTTTGTCCCTTCATGTTCGCCTATGCTTGAAATAAGACATAGCGATTGCCCTTTACATCTTTCATCTTTCGTCTAGTTATTGTTCCCATTATATCCCTTCTTCATTCGTTGCCCGTAATGGCTCCGTAATGAGTTTCGTAGGATTAAGTACAACGATTGAATTATGGTGATATACTTAGATTAAGGTTCTGTGGTGAAACGGATATCACACTTGACTACGGATATCCTACGTCTCTTTAATTCATTTATTATCAATACAATTCTTGGAGCTTTAACATAGTTTTATCATTGGAGTGTGTACTGACTGTGTATTGAGATTTAATTACATAGGTTCTTATATATTTCAGATGTTATATATAATCTATCTTCAGCTTTTAAAAGTTTTTCTCTATAAAAGTTTTTAAAATCTTGTTCATTTTTATAAGCTCTATCCTCTTTATTGGGGTCCCATAATGTAGAATATCCAGATGAGTTATTTATATACCATCTTGAGTCTTCAATTGAAATCATAAGAGACTCTATACTTTTTTTTTGATTTTCACAAAAATTGTAATGGCCAGATGCGTTTGAGAAACTGTAAGCAAATATAAGAAAGAAAGTGAAAATTATTTTAGTCATGTAATTTTATTTTTAATTTAAATTGATAATAAGCAAGGGGGCAGTAAGCATTATCATCTAATCTTTCATGCTCTATATCATACTCTGTCATCTCAATTGAATTTTTTTCTAATATTTTATTAAAGTTTTTTCTAAATTCTTTAGGTTTAAAAAAAAAATTATCATAATTATCTGTAATAAACTTAGCTAAATTTTTAATATCCTTTTCATTCTCAGTTGGGTGTTTCCATTTTTTACCACGCCACTCAACATCTTCTTCCTCTGCTTCTAAATTCAAAATGGTTTTATAACTCATAGAAAATTTCTGATACATCTCTCTTGTAACATATGCCAAAAAAGACATAAATAATCGTATGTGGTTATAATCACTCAAAACAAAACCATCTTTGACTCTGTGAATTTCTTCAGGTGGCTCACACCTAAATCCATCATTTTCCTCAAGGAATTGAACTTCTTCTAATTCAAATCTTGTTGGAAATCCATTTGAAGGAAGTAATTCAGGTTTTTTAAAATATTGATTTTGTACTTTACTTCCAAACACTTGTAATCCTTTGTAATTAGAAAAATCTATATTACTAAAAGCTAGATTTGTAATTTTAATATCAGCATAGTATTCAATAAGAATCCACTCATCTGGCTGATTTTCAAATAACTCAAATTTAATTTTAATTTCTTTCTTTGAACTCATTTTACTTTTTACTTTTACCAATTAATAAGGATAGTTTTGTTTTTTTGACAATGAGCTTTGAAGTATTACCTTTTTCAGGAAATTCTAAATAGTTCTTGGTTAGTTTGTCAGGAAGCCTGTATCCCATTTTTTTATAATACATTTCACCCATATTAGGTTTTACTTTACCAACCTTTATATCTTTTATTAAGATATTCATTTCATCAATTTTTTTATCAAATTCATTACCTTTTAGTTCTTTATAAGTAACTAAGTTGGGTAAATTTGTTTGGAAAATTCTTTTATCTTTAACATAGCTTCTTGGCATTCCAACGGCATCTGCCAATTGCCCTCTAGTAAAGTTCCTTTTGACATTTTTCTTTAAATAGTTATTTAGAATATTTGTTTTTTTTTCACTAGTATCTGGAGTGCCTCTTTTACCAACTTCTAGGTTTAAATCTTCTGTTTTAATACCTTGTTCTCTTAATACTCTGTTAAAATGAGATTTTGATAAACCAGAAGCTACAATAGCCTCATCTTTTTTATTAAAAATTTTAATTTTTTTTAATAAATCTTGATTTCTTTTTTCTTTTTTATTTTTAATTAACTCATTTCGTGATGGAAATACAAATTTTTTTAAATCTTTATTTAGATTAGCCTTTTGAATTCTATCAAATGATTTTACATAAGAATTGTTATCTATTGAGTACTTAGCTAACATTTCTTTTTTACCTTTTATTCGAAAACCCTCTGGATTTTCCCTCATCATCTTAAGCACTTTATTATCTACTTTTTCAAACTTTGTTCCTAATCCATTCTTATAAGAGTTATAGCTTGGTTTAATGAGACTCAAAATCAGTCCTTTAAAAAATACCTTGGCTCATGAGTTTAAATTAATAATATTATATTTTAATGAAATTGAAAATCATCCAAGACCCTGAAGTAAAAGAAGTTGCTGATGTACTGAATATAATTTTTGAATTTGATGATTGGGACCTCGTTTTTGATGATTTGCCAGAGTGTGGGTTTGTGAATGATTTAACGTTTCAAGAAATGCTCAACAAAGTAAGGCCTACAATTAAAAAATACGCTAAAACACCTATGCGTTGTAGATATGTAGAAAAGAGAATGAAACTATTTTGGAATGCCTATATCGATGAGGTTTTTCCGAGAAAATTTAAGTATGATTTGCGTTGGGCCTACGCTCATCAAATTGTTGGTGTTTTTGAGGAGTTTGAGAATTATCCAAATATTAACCCTAGTGTTGAACTTCATGCCACATGTGTACTTTATGGTTTATTTGGTGAAAATTTTGAAAGAGTTGAGGAATACAATAGAAAATATTGTTGATGTGTGTACTGAGTGTGTATTGACTCTCCCATACAAGTTTATTATCCAAAAAAAGAGTATATAAATCAGTAATAAGGTTCTGTGGTGAAACGGATATCACACTTGACTACGGATCAAGAATTCAGGGTTCGAATCCTTGCAGAACCGCCATTTTAAATTTTTAAATTATCAATGAGTCTAATTTTGCCTTTATAGATTGCATAAAAAAGTCTCGACTCAGAAACTTTACCATTGAAACTTAGGTCCTCATTATTTCTAAATTCGAAGTAATCAAATTCTTCAATATCTTGTTCAACAATAAAATCTTTAGCTTTTTGGTTTGCAGTATTAATATCAAATGATTTTTCTAAAGTTTTTAAAAAATTTTCTACTTTTTGATGAAAACTAACAAAATCTTGTATTTGTTTTTTACTTAATTTTTCATTTCTCGATGAATAGGCAATACCTTCTTCATTTCTTTTTGTTGGTACAGATACTATTTTTAAAGATTTATATTTTTCTTGAATAAATTTTTCAATTATCTTGAGCTGCTGAAAATCTTTTTCACCAAAATAAACTTTATTACTTTTTACAATTGAAAAAAATTTATTTAGTACAGTGATTACACCATCAAAGTGTCCTTTTCTAAATTTATCACAAAGAATATTATTAAAGTAAGTATTTTTTAAAATAGTTTCATCTTTGTTGTAAATTTCTTCTGCTGATGGTTCAAATAAAAGATCTACGTCGTTGTCAGAACAAAAATCGTAGTCAAGGCCTTTATTCCTGGGATAAGAGTTAAAATCTTCTTTACTGTTAAATTGTTTTTCATTTACAAAAATACTTACAATAGTTTTGTGATTATCATTTTTTGATTTTTTTATCAATTCTCCATGTCCTTTATGAAGAGCGCCCATAGTGGGAACAAAACCAATTGAGTATTTTCGATTTTGATAAGCTGTCAAATATGACTGTAAATTAGAAATGTCTTTAATTATCAACATAATTTGTTTTTATTTATTGACTTCATATCAATAATTGTTAAATGTAGGAACCAATTTTTTAGGTGTATTAGCAATGAAAAGAACATATCAACCAAGTCAATTAGTTAGAAAAAGAAGGCATGGATTTCGTTCTAGAATGTCAACTGTTGGCGGTCGTAAAGTCATTAATGCAAGAAGAGCTAAAGGTCGATCTAGACTATCCGCTTAATTATTGAGACTTCCTACACTAAAAAAATCCTCCCAGTTTTCACAAATCAGAAACAAAGGGAACTACTTCAAAAGTTTAAGTTTTAACGGCTATATTCTTCATGACGCAGATTTAGAAACTTTTCTAGTCGGTATTATAGCTAGTAAAAAGCTTGGTAATGCTGTGGAAAGAAATAGGGCTAAAAGAAGAGCTAGAGAGGCAATACGCACATGCAGTCTTATAAATTCATTAAATCACGTCAAATTTGTAATAATACTAAAAAAAACAGTTTTGAAAGTACCTTTTATTGATTTAAAACAAGATATTGAAAAATTCTTATCTCATGAAAAATAATATTAAAAAGTTTTGGAAAATAACTTTTATTGCACCGATAAAATTCTACCAATTATTTATATCACCTATGTTACCAAAAACTTGTAGACATCTACCAACATGCTCTGAATATACAATTGAGGCTATTCAGGAATTTGGTGTTTTGAAAGGAATAACAATGGGTGTGGTTAGAATTCTTAAATGTAATCCGTTAGGATCATCTGGTTACGACCCAATAAAAAAATAACATGGAAAATCAAAAGAACTTATTCTTAGCTATTATAATTTCAATGGCAATCATTTTTGGTTTTCAGTTACTAGTGCCTCAACCAGAGAGAGCGCCAATGACTGAAGAACAAACAAATGATGAAAGTCTTGTTGATCTCAGTATTCAAAAATCTTCAACTAATGTTTTAGCTGATAGAGTGGAAGTAATAAATCAGACAGGTAGAGTGAACTTTGATAACTCTAAAATTAAAGGTTCTATTAATTTAAATGGAGCAGTAATTGATGATCTAATCTTAGAAGAATTCAGGGAAACTTTAGATCCAACATCTGACTTAATTGAATTTTTGAGTCCTTTAGGATCTGATAATGCCTATTATTTAGATACAGGTTGGGTAAGCTCTGATAGCACAGTTGAATTACCTAATAGTTATAGTATTTGGATTGCTGATAAAAACACTATCGGTGTTAATGAACCTGTAAAACTGACTTGGACTAGTGATCAGAACATCACTTTTGAAAAGATCATAACTCTAGATGAAAACTATTTATTTAGCGTTGATCAAAGGGTTATAAATAATTCTGGTCTTTCTTTCGACCTTTATCCTTACGGATTATCCAAAAGACAAGGAATTCCGGAAATGCAAAATTTCTTCATCCTTCATGAGGGTCCCCTGTCAATCACTGATGGAGTATTGGAAGAATATGATTATGACGATTTAAAAGATGATAAAAAAATTAAACATTCTTCTGTTGGAGGGTGGATTGGGATGACAGATAAGTATTGGCAGACTGCGATAATCCCTAACCAAAACGAACCTGTTCAGCAGACATACAGTTACAGCTTTGTTGATAATATAGATAATTTTCAAACTGATATTGTTGGGGAAAGAATAGCTGTTTCAAATAATGCGAGTATCTCCCATAATTTTAAAATTTTTGCAGGACCAAAAATCGTAAATATTATCGACAAATATATGGAAGAATATGGGTTTGACGGTTTTGATCGTTCAGTGGACTTTGGTTGGTTTTATTTTTTAACAAAACCCATTTTTAATGTTTTAGAATTTATATACGGGTATGTAGGAAACTTTGGTTGGTCAATAATTCTGTTTACAGTTTTGATGAGAATATGTTTTTTTCCACTTGCTCAACAATCGTTTAAATCAATGGCAAAAATGAAAAAACTTGCTCCTGAGATGCAAAGACTCAAGGAACAATACGGAGATGATAGAGCTGGAATGCAAAAAGAAATGATGGCTTTATATAAAAGAGAAAAGGCAAATCCTATAGCTGGTTGTTTGCCAATACTTTTACAAATACCAGTATTCTTTGCCTTGTATAAAGTTTTATTTGTAACTATTGAAATGAGACATGCTCCTTTTATAGGATGGGTACATGATCTCTCAGCGCCAGATCCCTTAGGGGCTCTTACTCTTTTTGGTTTTGTGGAATGGAACGTTCCAGGTATTTTGCAAATTCTAAATGTTGGAATTTGGCCAATCCTAATGGGTATTTCGATGTATATTCAATTTAAATTGAACCCAGCTCCGGTAGATAAAATGCAGGCAAAAATTTTTGGTTTATTGCCAATAGTATTTACTTTCATTTTAGGTGGCTTCGCAGCAGGGCTAGTTATTTATTGGACAACTAACAATGTTTTATCAATGGCTCAACAATACATCATACAAAGAAAAATTATGAAGAGTTAATGAGCCTTGTCTCAAATTATTTCAAAAAACAAACTAAGTTTTTACTAAGCGCTACACAACCTCGTCAATATCCTAATGTAAGTTTTCCTGAAATAGCTTTCATAGGTAGGTCAAATGTTGGAAAATCTAGTTTAATCAATGCAGTTTTTATGAAAAAACTGGCACATATTTCCAATACCCCAGGTAAAACAAGACAAATTAATTTTTTTAATCACGGGGACTCAATGATGGTTGTTGATCTTCCTGGGTATGGATTTGCAAAAATATCTCAAAAGGAGGCATTTCAAATATCAGATCTTGTCTCTCAATATTTAACATCTCGTGAAAATTTAAAGAAAATATTTGTATTAATTGATAATTCATTGGGGCCAAAAAAAATAGATATAGAGATGATTGACTCGATGAAACAAATAAAACAAAAAATTATTATTTGCTATACGAAAAGTGACAAAAAAATAAAAGAAAAGTCTGCTTTTTTAGACAATTTAAATACTGAATTTGAAAACTACATTGTAAGCTCAAAAACAAACGAAAACATATTTGAAATTCAAAAAAAAATTTTTGAATTTTTATAAATCTTCTTGGCTTTTATATAATAAACATTAGTTTAACACGCTTATGAACAATATAACAAATTGGGTTTTTGACTTAGACAATACACTTTATAAAGCAGAGTGTGGTTTGTTTGATAAAGTACACATACTTATGGGTAAGTTTATTGAGGAAAAATTAAATTTAGCCTCTGGTGATGCACAAGCTCTTAGGTCTAAATATTATCATCAATATGGAACAACACTTAGAGGTCTTATGATTGAACATCAAGTAAATCCTAATGAATATTTGGACTACGTTCATCAAATTAATTATGAAGTAGTTCAACCAAATACATCTCTTGCAGAAATATTAAAAAGCTTAAATGGAAAAAAGTATATTTTTACAAATGCTAACTTTGAACATGTGGAAAAAGTTTTAGAAAAACTAAATATGACTAATATTTTTGATGGATGTTTTGACATTTCTGAAAGTGACTATATGCCAAAACCTCACAAAGAAGTTTACGACTCATTCCAAAATAAATTCAATTTAGACAATAGTTCAACAGCTATGTTTGAGGATCTTCATATTAATTTGAAAGAGCCACATAAAATGGGTTGGCAGACAGTTTGGGTAACGAATAACCTTGAATACAACCTAAATAAAGATGTGAATCAACAAGAAGATATCCAAAAAATTATTGATGAAAAAGGTTACATATCACATGTTACTGATGATTTGGAAAATTTCTTAAAAAACGTGATATAAAAGTATTATGAGCCACCAAGATATAGTTGAAAAATTATGGGATCAAAGAGATCAGATAAATTTTATTGAGGATAATGAGGCAAAAAAAAATATAGAAAATGTTCTTAACCTATTGGATGAGGGAAAGCTTCGAGTATGCGAAAAAAAAGAAAATGAATGGCATGTAAATCAATGGCTTAAAAAAGCAATTCTCTTAAGTTTTAGAATTCAAGATATGGAAATAATCACTGGCGGTCCAAGTGTAAAAGATGGAACTACTTCATGGTGGGATAAAGTTCCCTCAAAATTTCAAGATTGGAAATCAGAAAATTTTCAATCAGCTGGTTTTAGAGCTGTTCCTAACTGTGTTGTAAGAAGGTCAGCCTTTATTGCAAAAAGTGCAGTGCTTATGCCTTGCTTTGTTAACTTGGGTGCATATATAGATGAGGGAACAATGGTTGATACTTGGGCTACTGTTGGATCTTGTGCTCAAGTTGGAAAAAACTGTCATATCTCAGGAGGTGCAGGTATAGGAGGAGTCTTAGAACCTTTGCAGGCAAATCCAGTTATAATAGAGGATAATTGTTTTATTGGCGCGAGGTCAGAAGTCGCCGAGGGTGTAATTGTTGGAGAGGGATCAGTATTATCCATGGGAGTATTTATTGGTGCTTCAACAAAAATTTATAATCGTGAAACTAAAGAAATTTATATGGGAAAAGTTCCTCCATATTCTGTAGTCGTTCCAGGTAGTCTTCCGAGTTCTAAAGGAGATGCATCATTGTACTGTGTTGTGATTGTAAAAACGGTTGATGAAAAAACTCGTTCAAAAACCTCCGTTAATGAATTATTAAGAGATTAAAATGTTAGACACAATAGAACTATCAAAAAAATTAATATCTTTTGACTCTGTTACACCAGCAAAACAAGATATTTTTGATTTCTTAATTGAAACATTTGAAGAAAATGGTTTTACAACAAAACAACTAAACTTTGATGGAGATGGGAGTTACGAAGTAATTAATATCATGGCTACGTATGGGCCAACCAATACAAATGGAAAACATTTTAATTTTTTATGTCATGTTGATGTAGTGCCCCCTGGTAACTTAGAGGATTGGGACACACCACCTTTTGAACCAACGATTAAAGATGGGTATTTATATGGTCGTGGATCAGAGGATATGAAGGGGTGCACGGCAGCCAGCATGGTAAGCGTATTTAAATTTATAAAGGAAAATAAAGATTTTAATGGCACAATAAGTTTTATCATAACTGGAGATGAAGAAGCAGACTCCGTAAATGGTGTAAAGAAAGTTGTAAAATGGTTGAAAGAAAATAGCATAAGAATAGACGGGTCAATAGCCACTGAGTCATCCTCTGAGAAAATAATCGGTGATCAGATCAAAGTTGGAAGAAAAGGAGCTGTGGATGTTCAAGTTGAAATTATTGGTAAGCAAGGGCATGCTGCGTATCCTCAACTGGCTCAAAACCCCTTACATTGTTTGTCTAAAGTTATCTCTTTTTTTGATGATCAAAAACTTGATGATGGTGCAGAATACTTTGAACCATCTACTCTTCAATTTACTCAGGTCAATTTAAATAATAAGGCAAAAAATGTAATCCCTGAAAAATTGATAACTGTTGGCGATATGCGCTTTAATGACAACTGGGATAAAGAAAAAATACAGAACTATTTTGATGAACACTTGACTAAGATTTGCTCTGAAAATAATTGTTCATATAAATTGAAGTTAACTTTTAGAGGTATGCCTTTCCAATCTTTCGATAATCCATTTACAAAACATTGTATTAAAGCAATCAAAGACGTAACAGGATTAGAAGCTAGCCAAGATACAGGTGGTGGAACATCAGATGCTAGATTTATGCAAGAGGTTTGTCCTGTATTTGAATTTGGAACAATTAACAAAACTCTTCACAAAGTTAATGAGTGTGTTTCTATTGAGGATCTCAAAACGACTGAACAAATCTATTTCAAAACTTTAGAAAACTTTTTTGACAATTGAAACAAGGAGATTTAATTCCTGATGTTACTTTAAGATCTGTTTCGGTAGATGGTACAAAAAATTTTAGATTACACGACAACTTCAAGTTAAAAAGAGCAATGATAATTTGTGTTCCAGGAGCATTTACTTCAACATGTCACATACAACATCTTCCTCCTTTTATTAAAGGTGCAAAAAAGTTAATGTCTGAAAAGCAAATTGATCAAATTTGTTGCATGACCACTAATGATCCTTATGTACTTGATCTGTGGAGAAAAGAGTTAGGTGACTCAGAAATTTTATTTTTATCAGATGGAAATAATGAGTTTTTATTATCCTCTCAATTAATTAGAAATCATGAAAAAAGCTTTATGGGGCAAAGACTTATTCGTTCAATTATCCTAATAAATAATCTCAAAGTTGAAAAATTAATTTGTGATAAGCCAGGTGAGTTAAAAGAAACAAGCTATGAGTCAGTTTTAGATAGCATTTAAATACTCTTTTATTTTTTTACCTGACTCAAAATTATTTGCGAATAGGTAGCTTTTTCTACTATAGCTTTTATACTTTTTAAAAATGTCGATAATTGATTTGACAAGTTGTTTGGTGTCATTTTCTTTTATAATTATACCATTGTTACCTATTGACTCTGGAGTCCCCCCACTATTACTAACTATGCAAGGCAATCCATAAGAAGCGGCTTCAACATTGGATATTCCAAAGCCCTCAATACTTTCAGGTGCAGTTATAGTTGGCATTATATGAACAGAGGAATTTTTATAAATTTTTTCACTTGAGATATTGTGGTCTATGAAGTCTACCTGCTTTTGTAGTGACAATTTCATAACAAGATCCTTCAATCTAGATAATTCTGGTCCATCTCCAAGAATTGCATATTTAAGCGATATCTTATAATAATTTCTTAGTATAGACATTGCTTCAAATACTAAATGGTGCCCCTTTCTATATTCTAGTCTCGCAACTGTACATAAATCGTATTTTTTTTTATTGTTTATGTTTTTAGGAATTTTTTTAATAAAAGCTGGATAAACTATTTTATGATTAATTTTTTTCAGAATTTTAAAATTTTTAAATGTTTTATTTCTTGTAAATTGAGAATTGTAGATAATTAAATCTGCTTTGTTTAAAGAATTTAGAATTCTATTTTTATCACTTAATTTTAATATTTCATTTCCATGAGCTAAGCAAATTTTTCTAATATCTGTAGTGCTACTAAATAGCTCTAAAGATTTCCAACTATCAAAAAAAATAATATCAATTTTATTTTTTTTTAGAAAGTTCTGAGCGAAACTTAATTTAATTCTTTTTCTAAGAAACTTGATTTGATCAAATCTGTAAATATCAAACTTACATTTATTGTCAAAATCTGAGGAGAAGAGTTTAGACCCATCAGAGAGAACTGTTACTTTGTTTCGTGTCCTAGATGCATGTTGAGCTATATTTGTCATTACAGACTCGATGCCACCTAATTTGGGAGCAAAACATTGTGTATATATGAGAATGTTAATAAGATATCTCCTTTAAAATCAATCCTTTTGAAGGGACCGTTGGTCCCGCTAGCTTTCTATCTTTAGCTTCAATTAATTCCCTTATCCAATTAATATTTTTATTTTTTAAACCTACTTCCAATAAAGATCCAACCATTATTCTAATCTGTTGATAAAGGAAGGACTGTGCATTAAATACAAAAATAATTTTATTACCTTTGACATCAATTGATGCCTCGTTAATAGTTCTAAGTGGTTTATTAGCTTGACATCCTTGTGCTCTAAACGATGAAAAATCGTGTTTGCCAAGAAACAGTTTAATAGCTTCTTGCATTACACCTAAGTCTAAAGGTTGACGAATATGTATACTGAAATCGTCCTCAATAACAGATGGGGCTAGACTATTAAAAACTTGGTAATTATAAGTCTTGTTTTTAGCAGTAAAACGAGCATTAAACTTGTCATCGACATTTTCAACTTTAGTAACTCTAATCTTTTCGGTCCCAAGGTGAAAATTAATCCCATTTAAAATTTGATATTCATCAAATTGTTTTTCTAATTCAAAATTAGCGCATTGTCCAATAGCATGAACACCTGCATCAGTTCTTCCTGCACCTTGAATAGTTTTTTTTTCTCCAGAAAATTTAAATATTGCTTTTTCTATTTCACCTTGCACGGTTTTCTCATTTTTTTGGTATTGCCAACCACAATATGGTAAACCATGATATTCTATTGTAAGTTTTATATTAGACATTATCGATTATTTCATTTAATTGAAATTGATTATTTCCTAAAACAAATTCCTCAATGTTTAATGATTTCTTACCTTCAGCTTGAATTTCTAAAATATCTAGACTGTTATTTTTACATGCAATAGTTAGAGGTAAATTAATTACCTTACCCTCATCATCTTGCATGTGAGAAATTTTAGCTTTCAAAATTTTAAATCTCTGACCCTTATATTTAAACCACATTGCCGGTGATGGGTAAAAAGCTCTTACTTTTTTTTCAATTATGTTTGCAGATAATCCCCAATCTACTTGTGTTTCATATTTGTCTATTTTTTTTGCATATGTAGACTGTGAATGGTCTTGTTCTTTTAATTGAATTTGACCTAAAAAATATTTTTTTAAAGTGTTGTATAATAATGAGCAAGAGTCATGACTAATTTGATCAATTAATTGCTTTGCATCAGTTAATTCATTAATTTCTATATTCTGCTGGGCTAAAATTGGACCTTCATCAATTTTATCGTTCATTTTGATAATACTAATACCTGTCTCTTTGTCATTATTTTCAATAGCTCTTTGAACAGGTGCTGCTCCTCTCCATCTTGGTAGAAGTGAGGCGTGTATATTAATAAAACCATTTAAAGGAGTGTTTAACCAATTCAATGGAACTATTTTTCCATAAGCAAAAAGGATTGCGACATCAGGCTTTAATGATTGAAATTCTCTCAAAGATGTATCATCAAGTATTTTAGGAGTAAAAACAGGTAGAAGTTGACTTTCTGCCCATTGTTGAACTGGTGTGTTATATTTTTTTTGTCCTCTAAATTTTTTTTTTGGCTCTTGTGTATAAATGCCCACTATATCATATCCACCAAGATAAAGGGTCTTTAGAGGTGGAAGAGAAAATTCTGGAGAGCCAAAATAAACTACACGTTGTTTTTTCATTTAAATTATTTCTTTTTCTTTTTTATACTTTCTCATCTTTCTAATAATCACGTCTCTTTTTAAACGACTTAAGTGGTCAACGAATAAAATACCATTTAAGTGATCCAATTCATGTTGTATTATTCTCGATTCAAATCCTGTAAATGTAGAGTTTTTTTTTGAGTTGTCTTCATCAAGATACTCTATCTTAATTTTTTCAGGACGGTCTATTTCAGCGAAATGTTCTGGGAAAGATAAACAACCCTCTTCATAAGGCACTTTATTTTCATGTAATGATATAATTTTAGGATTTATCATTGTGATAGGTTTTTTTTCTTCATCTCTAGAGCCTGCATCAAGAACAAATATGCGAATATTTAAACCTATCTGTGGAGCAGCTAATCCAACTCCATTTGCAGAATACATAATCTCATACATTTGTTTTATAAGTTCTCTATGATGATTGTCTACCTGAGGTATAGATACGCTCTCTTTTTTTAATATGGGATCAGGTGCATAAATAAGCTTCAACATAGAACTTAATATAGTTTATACAGTTATCAGAAACAATAAATCAAACTTTTAGAGTGTTTTGCTTCTGCTTAAATTAGCTTAAGTTTTTACGCGACTCTAAAGCTGCTCCTAAGGTATTATCATCTAAATAATGAATTTCACTTCCTACAGGAACACCGTATGCGAGTTGCGTAATTTTAATATTATGATTTTCTAGTTTATCCTTTATTACTAAAGCTGTAGTTTGTCCCTCAATTGTTGCGCTCAATGCTAGAATAATTTCTTGTACTTGATTGTTTATAATTCTTTCTTTGAGTTTATTTAAATTTAAATCTTGTTCTGTAAAATTTTTTGAGGCTGATAAAAGCCCGCCAATAACGTGATAAAGACCTTTATGATATCCAGATCTTTCAAATGCCCATACATCAGCCATATCTTCAACGATGCATATTGTAGTTTTTGATCTATTTTCTGAAGAACAAATTTTACACGGAGCAATAACATCTAATATTCCACAATTAGTACATTTTTTTACCACAGATGCAGTTTCTTTTATACTCTCTCCTAAAGGTAACATTAATTCTTGTTTATTCTTCATCAAATATAAGGCTATTCTTTGCGCAGAGCGATGCCCTATACCAGGTAACCTAGAAATTAAATTAATAAATTTTTGAAGTTCGTCTTGTGACAATTTTAAAAAGGCATCTTCATTCCCGGAGGTAATGGTAATCCTCCAGTTATTTTTTTCATTTCTTCAGCTGACATTTCCTCAACTTTTTCTTTTGCTTGATTTAGTGCAGCTTTAATTAAATCCTCAAGAACTTCTTTCTCATCAGAGGACAACAGTGATGGATCTATATTAATTGTTTGAACAATTTGTTTACCATTCATTGTAATTTTAACCATTCCTCCACCAGACTCAGCTTCAACAGTTTTATTTTCTAATTCCTTCTGCATTTCCTGCATTTTTGTTTGCATTTCTTGGACTTTTTTCATCATACCGCCCATATTACCCATCATTTTCGTCACCTCTTTCTAATTCTTCAACATCTATAATCTTAGCATTAGGAAATTTAGCAAGAACTTTTTTAAATTCATCAGTCTTCATTTCTTGCTCAATTAACTCTTGTTTATATAGAGACTTAATTTTTTCTATAGTTGTTATTTCTTTTTTCTCAGTGACCTCAAGCTCATATTCAGTCATAATATTTTTATATAGCTCTTCACTTCCATTAAAATTTTTATCAATTACATTGATATGGAGTATTTTATTTTTTTCTGAGAATTCAACTACTTGAATATTTTCCATAATAATTCCTGCCATTAAAGGTGAAAAATTTTTTCCATAATATTGAAAAAAAAGATTATGCATATCAATTTTATCTTTTAAAGACTTCTCTGGTAATTGATTTACTTTATTTTGAATTACTTGATCAAGGTTAGGTGAAGCTTGACTTATATTTTGATTAATTTCAGACTTTTTTTTTTCTTCTGAGACTGTTGATTGATTATCATTTAATAGGAATGCGCACCTTAGAAGAACCATTTCTAAAGTTATGTGCGGTTGAGGTGAAATTTTAATTTCATCATAACCTTTCATTAAGCTTTGCCAAAAAATATTAAGCTTACCTTGGTCAAATTGAATAATGTACGAGGCAAAATTTTTATCTTCTTCAGTCAAGAACTCATCATTAAGAAGTTCTTTATTTATCTTTAATTTACATGACCAATTTATTATATTCATCATATCCTCTATAATTTTAGTGGTCTCTGATCCTCTTTGATACATTTCATCAAGCATAGCTATTAATTTTGGAAGATTGTTATCTAAAATATATTTAGATAATTCATATAAATCAGTTTGCTTTGCAAAACCGAGCATGTTGATGATTTCTTCTACAGTAATTTCTTTTTGAGATTTGAATACATTAGCTTGGTCTAGTATACTAAGTGAGTCCCTAACTGAACCTTCACTAGCCTTTACAATTAAATTTAAAGCATCCTTCGATATCGATATAGCCTCTTTTTCAGCAATACCCTCTATAAAATTTAATAAAGTCCTCTTATCAACTCGTCTCAGATCAAATCTTTGACATCTAGAAAGAATTGTTATTGGAACTTTGGATATTTCTGTAGTTGCAAATATGAATTTTGAGTGAGGTGGTGGCTCCTCAAGGGTTTTTAGTAGTGCATTAAAAGCACTTTTAGATAACATATGTACTTCGTCAACTATATAAACTTTATATTTTCCAAGAACTGGATTATATTTTACGTTCTCAATTATATCTCTTGCGTTTTCTACACTTGTGTTCGACGCAGCATCAATTTCTATGACATCCGGGTGTCTATCCTCAGTGATAGCTTTAGCTTGTTCACAATTATCTAAATCAGGATTCTTGTTGTTATCAAAAACTGTACAATTTAACATTTTAGCTACAATTCTAGCAGTTGTTGTTTTACCTACACCACGAATGCCAGTGAAAATATATGCATTAGGAATTTTATTAAGCTCAATAGATTTTTGGATGGTATCAACCAGATACTCTTGTCCAATCAAATCTTGAAAATTTGAAGGTCTATATTTTAATGCTAAGATTTTTGATTGATTTTTCATTACAGGCATGTAGGAGAATTACACGACCCAATTCTTGATGTTACGGCTGCTTTCTTTCGAACCTGACCGGATTGGCATAAAAAACTGCCCATGTAATTCTCAAATTATCTTATAGCAGTATTAAATGAAAATATGAAGTTATTGTCTTACCCGATATGGAGATTTTTCAAAAACTCCTAATTTTCTAACCTTTGAGCAGTAATGATACATATCATCTAAAGCAAATTTGGTATTATCTTGTTCAGGATGTCCTTCAATTTCACAATAAAATTGTGTTATTACAAAGTCAGCTCCATAATTATAACTCTCAAGTTTTATCATATTTACATTATTTGTTGCAAAACCACCCATTACTTTAAATAAAGAACCCGGTGTATTTTTTACGGAAAATAAAAATGATGATATATAGGTCTTTTTTTTGTCAAATTCTAAGTTTTCGTTTTTAGACATGACATAGAATCTTGTAATGTTATTTAAAGAATTTGCAAAATTCTCATCAATTACTTTTAAGCCATATGTTTTACCTGCCAAGCTTGAAGCAATTGCGGCAGTATCAAGTATTTTTTCATCAGAGATAGTTTTTGCAGAGCCAGCAGTATCAGCTCCAATCAAAATATTTAAATCTAATTTTTGGATTTTATCACTACATTGTGCCAAAGCTTGTTCGTGACTTAAAATATTTTTAATATTTTCGATTTTACTATCTGGGTGAATTAAAAGCTTGTGTTCAACTTTTTGAAAATGTTCGAAGTTTATATGCAAATTAGACTTGGGTATTAAACGATGAATATCAGCTACTCTCCCTGCAGCAGAATTTTCAATCGGAATCATGGCATAATCGACGTTACCCAACTCAGCTTCATTCAAAGCAATCTCAAATGTTTTGCATGGAAGTGTTTCTGCACCTGAAAAAAAATCTTTTACAGCCAATTGACTGTAAGCTCCATCAACTCCTTGGAAAGATATTCTTTTACTCATTTTTTAAAATTAACCGATTTACTCTATCTAAATCCTCTTTTGTATCAACACCCAAAATCTCTTCTTTTATTAAAGAAATTCCAATTTTACTGGTGTCGATTATACGAAGTTGTTCTAATTTTTCATCAAGCTCTCTTTGAGTTGGCGGCATAGAGATGAAATCTAATAAGAATTTCTTATGATAAGCGTACACTCCAATATGATGAAATACATTTTTATTAATTTTTAAATTGCTATCAAGTATTCTCGAAAAATTTGAAACATAATTTAGTTGATCTATTGTGACTTTTACTTTGGAACTATTCTTAGCCTCATCAATGTTAATAAATGGGCACGCTAGAGTGCTAATTTGGAATTGTAGTAATTTCTCTTTTAGTAGTTTTAAATGATTGGCACTAATGAATGGCATATCTCCCTGAACATTAATAACAAATTTAAATTTTTTCATTTCCTCTAGTTTTCTTACTGCCTCTCCAATTCTATCAGTACCAGACATATGATTAGGGTCTGTCATGATAAATTTTAGTTTCATTTCTTTGCAGTATTCTCTTACTTCTTGATCACATATAGCTAACAATAAATTGTCCGTGATATCCGATACACGTTTGTAAATATAATGCAGCATGGGTAAGTCTCCAATCTTTGCAAAAGGTTTATTTGGAAATCTAGAAGCCTTTAATCTGATTGGTATAATTATTATAGTATCGTTCATTAATGCGACAAAAATCCGTTTTAAGTGCTATATTTTTAAACATAGACTTCTCTTTCAAATATGGAAACCAATAAAATTCTAGGGGCAATAATCCTCGCCCTTTTGTTAGCTGCTGTTTTCTCTAAAGTTGCGGATATGGCTATTCATCCAGAGTTTCCCGATGAACTAGCTTATAAAATTGAGGTCCCAGAGGGTGGTGTCTCTTCAGAAATAAAGGAAGAGGTTAATATATTTGAGGTTCTTCCTGAAATAACCCCTATGTTAGCTTCAGCAAGTATGGAAAACGGGGAAAAAATTTTTAAAAAATGTGCCTCTTGTCACACACAAGTTAAAGGTGGAGAAAACAAAGTAGGTCCTGCTATGTGGGGAATAGTAAATAGATCAAAGGGGTCTATGGAAGGTTTTGCGTATTCTGGTGCTTTAGTAGAATTTGGTGGTGATTGGAATGTTGAAGAGTTAAACAAATTTTTGTTAAAACCTAAAAAGTATATAGTTGGAACAAAAATGAATTATAATGGTATAAAAAAAGACCAAGATAGAGCCGATTTAATTAAATGGCTAAGTTCTTTGAGCGATTAAAGTTTTCATTCATTAAATTTTCAATATCATATAAATAATGAGTTCTGTATCTATAGATTCTAGTAAATTAAAATCTTTATTTGGAGCCTACTATGACAGAAGAATGATACGTATTCTTCTTTTAGGTATAATTAGTGGTTTCCCTTGGGTGTTAATTGCAAGCGCACTATCTTTGTGGTTAAAGGAGGAGGGTTTAAGTAGAAGCACTATAGGTTGGGCTGGACTAATTTTTGGAGTTTATGCATTCAATTTTTTATGGGCACCTATTATCGATAGATTAAGACTCCCTTTTTTGACTAATAAGATGGGTCATAGGAAATCAATAATTATAATGATGCAAACAGTTATCTTAATATGTCTTGTTATATGGAGCGTCTTAGAGCCAACACAAAACTTGGCCTTAATAATTGGAGTTGGATTAGCTATTGCTATTTCATCTGCTACTCAAGACATAACAATCGATGCTCTAAGAATTGAACAAATAAAAAGGGATGAAACCTCAAGTATGGCTGCAGGAGCAGCTATGGCCGTTGTTGGATGGTGGACTGGTTTTAAACTTGGAGGTTTTATTTGTTTAGAAATAGCTGAGAAACTCGAATTATCAGGTGTAGATCAATATTGGCAAGTAACATTTATTTTTTTAATGGCAATTATAGTACTATGTAACGTAGGTTTGGTATTTATACCTGAGTCTAATAAAGAGAGATTCCAAGAGATAACAAACACTGACTCCTCAAATTCAAATGTAAATAGTGTAAGAAATGCTGGATACCTGTTTGCCTCAATAGGAATTTTATGCTTTTTAGTTGGAAAATTCTTCGAAAAAATTTGGTTTACAAATGGTGGTTTAGCTTTTGTTGTTATTGGTGGAGCCTTTTATTTTTTTTCATTTTACATACAAAGATTTGGTGAGGATAATCCTGTTTCTCAAACTCTCTATTATTTAAATAATGTTGTAGCAAACCCCTTAAATAGTTTCTTTAGTATTAATGGAGTGAAAATTGGTATTGCAATTCTTGCTTTTGTATTTTTATTCAAAATAGGTGAGGCGTTTCTTGGAAGAATGAGTTTAGTATTTTATAAGGAAATTGGTTTTTCTAAGGGTGATATAGCAATATTTTCAAAAGCATTAGGCTGGATTACAACCATTGTATTTACGCTTATTGGTGGAGCTATAGCAATGAGATCTGGTATTTTTAAAACATTAATTGTGGCAGGTATTGCAATGGCCGGTACAAATATTTTATTTTCAGTGCTAGCTTGGGTAGGACCATCGAAAACTCTTTTTGCCTTTGCTGTAATATTAGATGACTTAGCAGCAGCATTTGCAACAGTGGCATTTGTTGCATTTATATCTCTTTTAGTTGATCGTAGCTTTACTGCTACTCAATATGCTTTATTAGCCTCTGTTGGAACAGCAGGAAGAACTTTACTAGCTTCTTCTTCTGGAGCATTAGTTGATGGGTTAGGTGGTAACTGGGGATTATTTTTCATCATTACAGCTTTAATGGTAGTTCCCTCTTTAGTTTGTCTCTTATTAATTAAAAATAAAATTAAGTTTAATAAAGCTAGTTAACCAGTGCAGAAGATAACTTATTATAACCAGCCGTAAAACCAGATAACGAATACGTAATAGTCGCTTGTCTGTTATCTAATAATAATATTTTTAGATTAACTTGATTTCCAGCTTTGAAAAAATTAACAAAATTTTCTCCAATTATTTCTGCAACAAAACAGGCACTTTGGTTACAGTATGCATAATCTAATTCCAAAGGATCCTTGTCATCAATTTGTAAAGAAACTGGGCTCTTTAGATTTACAGCATGTGGAAAAGCTATTTGCATTTGAGTTAAATTTTCAGGATTTATAGTAATTGATAAATAGCTCACAACCTCCTCTGTATTTGGATCAAATACTAATTCTCTTAGTTCACAGATTTTTTGTTTTTGCTCCTCAACACAAGTAAATTGCCAAGCATCAAAATTTTCTTGCTCTAAAATATGCTCATCAGCAAATAAAGTTCCTATTAATAAAAAATAAGTGAGTATTATTTTCATAAAAAAAGCATACATAATGTAAAATATTATCCAATAAGGAAATTTGTACTATTTTAATTCGAGATGAATAATTTCATTATTAGATCCAATTCTTATTTTTGGACCCCAAGTGGCTGATCCTGAGCTAACGTACAAATGGTTGTTATTATTTTTGTAAAGACCATAATTTTGTGGAAATTTAAGTTTTACTATTAAATTAAATGGAAAAATTTGACCATTATGAGTATGGCCTGAGAGCATTAAATTGGCTTTATTTGAAACTTTTTTCCATATAGATGGTTTATGCACTACAAAAAGGTTAAAAAATTTTTCTTTGGAGAGTTTATTTGCATATTCTATTTTTGATTTATTAGTCTGATTATCAGAAAGACCAACTAAGTTTAGTTCATCAAGTTGTATTGCCTCATTATCTAGGGTTTGAATTCCAACTTTGTGTAATTCATCAAGATGTTTGTCATAATTTTTTATATAGTATTCATGGTTTCCAGTTACAAAAAAAATAGGCTTATTAATTTTTATAAATTCGTTAAGGTCATTAATTTTAAACGCACTACTATCTATTAAGTCACCGCCTATAATCAAGAAATGGAAGTCCAGGGAATTTATTTTGGATACTAATTTTTTTAATGATGAAGGATGATTTGAACCTATATGCACGTCACTAATAAATACAAATTTAATATTTCTACTAATTAGATTTGACTCAATAGATATTTTTTTAATTTTAAGTTTTTTTGAATTTAAGTATCCATAGATAATTACAGGTAATTGAATAGTAAAAAATAGAAGCACTAAGTGCAAATCAATTAAAATTTGAAAATAATTTATTAGAATAAGGGGTAAAATAATAAAAAAAGATACTGTCCCTACTCCAAATCCCTCATAAACAAAAAACTTAATAATTTTATTTGTGCTTTTTGATCTAAAGTAATATAGACAAAATCCAAAAACTACAGAGGTTCCTACTAAGGCTTCCGATAATGAAAATGGATTGCCTAACCAGGATGATAAAATATCAAATGGAAAAATGAAAATTAAATATGAAACTACAAATAAAATTAAAAGAGAAATCAATGCACTAACTGTTTTTCTGACTTTTATCAAAATAAAATAATATTACTCCAGCCGATATAACTATAAGTATCCCAATATAATTATACAAAGTTGGCAGCTGATTAAAAACAAGCCAGCCCAAAAGTACGCCAAAAATTATCTGAACATAACTCGTTAAACCAAATACTGAGGAGGGAAGAGTTTGAGAACCATAAATTACTGCACTGATACCAAGTCCTGCGAATGCGCCACCAAGCATAGAGAGCAGTAAATCGATAAAGGTCATAGGCTCAAAATCAAAATTTATAGAAAATAAAAAAACTACAACGCTTACAATCATACTGTAAAAAGCTGCTGAATATGAGGATGTTAAATAATTATATTTCCTTGTTATCAAATGAGTGATTGCAATACAGAAAGCACCTGCAAAGACAAATAAAACACCCAAAATAGAAACAATGTTGGTCCCAAATGGTTCTGCTGAAATCACCACACCTAAAAAGCCTATTAAAATCGCTAAAACTCTCACTATATTGATATTGTCACTTAAGAAAAAATGGGACATCACTAGTAACATTAAAGGTGAAGTAAATAAAACTGGGTAAACTACTGAAAGTGGCAATAATAAAACTCCTTTTAAGACAAATAAGAAGCCAATTGTGTGAATTATACCTCTTATAAATTGGAAAGTATAATTTTGTTTTTTATAAAATTGGAAACCATGTTTTTTATAAATAAAAAAAAACAAAGGTATTAGAGAAAATAAAGCATTTAAAAATAGTAATTGTAATACAGAATAAGTTTCACCTAAAACCTTTATTACTGAGTCCATTGATACTAGAAACAAAAAACCTATAAATGATATTGTGGAAGGAAAAATAAATTTTTTATCTAACATATTGAATTAAGTTGAAACTTTAATCTTTTTTTAATGAAACACACTTTAAATCGTATGACCATTTTTTATTATATTTTTTATAAGATATAGAAAAAATTAGATCTAAATTTTTTTTGATCAAAAAAGAAGAAATGTAATCTTGCGTATCATATTCAAATGTTAAACTTAAGAGATCTTTATCTACTAATTGGTAATTTTTTTCATCAAAACTACTAAATATAAAAATATTTTTATTATCTTGGCTATCAATGACATTTAATTGTGTTCCAGAAACTTTTTGTTTACAATCAAAGTACTTTAGTGCATTTATGCTTTTATCACAAATACAAGCAAGAGGAAACTTTTCCATATTTTCAGCAAATGTCAAATTAAAGAGAAATAAACATAAAATAGTGCTAAAGTATTTCATAATAATTAATTTTATACATCATGATAAATAAACAGTTAATCACAATTATTATATTTTGTGGAATAGGTTTTGCACTTATAAGAATTTTGCTGGAATTTTTTTTTCCTGGAGGCCTATCATTATGAGTGAATTAAATAAAAAAGAGTTTGGAAAAAAATTCAATTATCTGGCGAAAAACTTCAACCACTTTTGAAGCCATCTTATTACCATACAAATGGAAGGAATGCATATGCACTCATAGCTCTCAGGATTAAAGAAAAATTTGGTAAAAGTTACAAAGACATTTCTGATGATAAGTTAGATGAGGTATTAATACACATAGATTATTTGTTAGAGAATCCAAATTAAATTATCTTGATTTTTTTTTAATAAATAATAATTGTATCTTTAAATCAATGCCAAGAACAAAAAGTTTAGCTACACTTATTCAGTACTATGGGAGTGAGAGAGTATTTAAACCTAAAGCTAATAAAATACCTGCGATATATAAAATATTAAATAGAGAGATTTTTAATAATCGTTTAAAAACACCTTATATCAAAATCAGAAGAATACGAGGTGCACTAGGTTTATTCGAATTTAACCCTTATGCTACAAAGCACTGTTATAGAATTACTCTACATAATAAATTTAAGAATTTTCAGGAATTTGTTGAGATTTTAGGACATGAAATGGTTCATTATTATCAAAAACTAGTTCTGAAACAAAATTCAGCAAAACATAACCAAGAATTCTATAGTTTTAGAAAAAGATTTTCAAAAATGGGTTTGGGATTAAAAAGAATTTACCGTTAATTACGATAATTTTTACATTTTAAGAACATTTCATTTTAATAAGTCAATGAAAAATTCAAAAATATTGTTTCAAAAAACAAAAAATAAGTTTTCTCTATCTTTACTTTTTAAATTTTTTATAAGAGGTTAGAACTGTGTATGATTTAATTATTATTGGTGGTGGTATTAATGGTGTTGGTACAGCAAGAGATGCTGTAGGTAGAGGTTTAAATACTTGTCTAATTGAAAAAGGTGATATTGCATCCCAAACTTCTTCATGGTCTACAAAATTAATTCACGGAGGGATAAGATATTTAGAAAATTATGACTTTAAACTAGTAAGGGAGTCTCTAAAAGAAAGAGAAGTTATAAAGAAGATCGCACCTCACATTACTAAACCAATAAATTTTGTTCTACCTCACGTTCCTAGTTTGCGTCCGAGTTGGATGATAAGAATTGGATTATTTTTATATGACAGATTAGGTGGTAAATCATCATTTGAAAAATCAAAATTTATTAATTTGAATGACCATTTTAAAGAAAATCCAATTAAAGAAAATTTTATAAGTGGTTATATTTACTCTGATTTATATGTTGATGACTCAAGACTTGCTTTACTAAATGCAGAGGATGCGATGAAAAGGGGCGCAAAAATATATCTAAATACAAAAATTGTTAAGGTATTAAGAGATAGGAGCTTTTGGCTTATTACTTTAGATAGTGGTGAGGTTTTAAAATCAAAAGTAGTGGTTAATGCAACAGGTCCATTTGCAATATCAGTTTTAAATAATATTTTTAAATTAAAATCAAATAAAAAATTAAGGCTAGTGCAGGGAAGCCATTTAGTTGTGAAAAAAATTTATGAGGGAGATCAAGCATATATTCTTCAGTTAGATGATAAACGGATAATATTTATGATCCCATATCAAAATAAATATACTTTAATAGGCACCACCGATCATGAGGTAGATAATTTTGAAAATCCCAAAATCACTGATGAAGAAAAAAATTATCTGATAAAATCAGTCAATTCATTTATTAAAAAAGAAATTAGTGAAAGTGATATATTATGGACATATTCAGGAATAAGACCATTAATTGAAGATAATAATCAAAAAGCATCTAAAGTATCAAGGGACTATTCTTTTGAGGTTGATGACAAGGATGGAGCCCCAATAATAACTATTTTAGGTGGAAAACTTACAACATATAGAAAACTCTCTGAACAAATTTTGAAAAAGTTAAACAAGTACCTCGTGTTTTCGAACAAAAAATGGACATCTGAAGAAGCCTTACCAGGAGCATATGATAAAATAATAAATAATAGAAATATCCCTCAACGAATTTTTAAGCGTCTTATCAAGACTTATGGAAATAAAATATCTAAACTAAATGAATTTTATGATGAATTTGACACTGGTGGGGAGTTAATTTTTGATGATTTTTATGAATTTGAAGCAAAATATCTTATTAAAGAAGAAATGGCTCGAACTTCTGAGGACATTTTATTTAGGAGAACAAAACTTGGAATAGATTTCCCTAAAGAAGCAAGGGATAAATTGGAAATTATTTTAAAAAGACACCTTTAGTTCTTATGATATTATAAATTTGTGCAAAAATTTATTTTATCAATTGATCAGGGCACAACTTCAACACGTTCAATAATTTTTAATGATAATTTTGAAATTGTTTCTAGTGATCAACTGGAATTTAGACAATACTTTCCTAAAGATGGTTGTGTAGAACACGATCCTCAAGAAATATTTAATACTGTTTTGCAAACAGTACAAAATGTAATTAAAAAAGCAAAAATTAATTCAAGCCAAATATTAAGTATAGGAATAACTAATCAAAGAGAAACAGTAGTCATTTGGGACAAACAAACAGGTAAGCCTATTTACAGAGCTATTGTTTGGCAAGATAGAAGAACAGTAAATTATTGCAAAGATTTAACTAGGAAAGGATTTGCAAAAAAAATACAAAAAATTACAGGACTTGTAATTGATTCATATTTTTCAGCGACTAAAGTTAAATGGATACTCGATAACATAGAGTCATCAAAAAAACTTTTAAGAGAGGATAGACTCTTATTTGGAACTATTGATACTTGGCTTCTTTGGAAGTTAACAGAGGGGAGGTCTTTTTTCACTGAAGCTACGAATGCTTCAAGAACCATGTTATATGACATCAAAAAGAATTGTTGGTCAAAAGAATTACTAAAATTATTTAATATACCTCATAAAATTCTTCCGGAAGTAAAAGATAGTGCAGATGACTTTGGGTACACAACACTTTTTGGAAATAAGATTAAAATAGGAGGCATTGCCGGTGACCAACAAGCCGCAACAATTGGGCAGGCCTGTTTTAAACCAGGGTCTGTTAAATCTACGTACGGGACTGGTTGCTTTATGATCATGAATATTGGACAAAAACTTAAAATATCTAAAAATAATTTGCTAACGACTATTGCATATAAAATTAACAATAAAACTACTTATGCCTTGGAAGGGTCAATTTTTATTGCTGGGGCTGCTATTCAGTGGTTAAGAGACTCACTCAAAGTTATCAAAACTGCTCAAGAGACAGAAAATTTTTACTCAAAGAGTGATCAAAGTCAAAAAATTTACTTTGTTCCAGCTTTTGTAGGCTTAGGAGCTCCATATTGGGACGGGGAAGCTAGAGGTGCAATTTTTGGAATGACAAGGAATACTGGGATAGCAGAATTTGTAAAAGCCACGATAGATAGTGTTGCATACCAAACTAAAGACTTAGTCATTGCAATGCAGAAAGATAGCGGTGTTCCTATTAAACAACTTAAAGTTGATGGTGGAATGGTGACAAATGAAGATTTCCTACAATTTTTATCAAATATTTTAATTTTAAATTGTGATAGACCAAAAATAACTGAGACAACTGCATTGGGAGCAGCCTATCTAGCAGGGCTTTCTTCAGGATTTATTAAAAATACTGAAGAAATCTCTAAAAAATGGCAAAGTGATAAAATATTTAAACCAAAACTTCATAAAAAAGAGGTTAAATATCTTTACCAAGGATGGCTAAAGGCCATAAAAAAAATAACTACAAAAAAGAATAGCAAATAAAAATATTTTTGATATTTATGTTGTGTGCGCATTAATATTGAAATTGGTGATATTGAAGCATTTATTGAATTAACTGAGACTAACTCTTTTGCTAAAGCAGCAAATAATTTAAATTTATCTCAACCCGCTCTCTCAAGAAGAATTCAAAAGCTAGAGCACGAATTAGGAACTACTCTATTTGATAGGACCACTAGAAAAGTTCAACTGTCTTACTCGGGGAGAAATTTTTATGATCGAGCGAGAGGAATTATAGAAGCAGTCAAGACAGCAACAAAAACTCTTAATGAAAAATATAGTTTTCCTTCAATAATTAAAATTGGAGTGGTTCATTCGGCATTAAGAAATATTTTATTTTCATCACTCAAACAATTCAAAGAAATTGAACCAAGATGTAAAGTTCAAATTATTGAAAGGTCATCTAATAATGTTGTTGATAGTGTTTTGGGAGGGGAGTGCGATTTTGGTATTAATTTTACTGGTAAACAAGAACCTGGAATTAGCTTCGAAAATTTATTTGTTGAAGATTACGTCGTTGTATTTCCAAAAGGAGACAAGTTAGAGAAAAAAAGAAAAATAAAAATATCTGAAATTAAAGGTAGGAATTTTATTTCAATATGGAAAGGTTCTGGGAGTAGAATTTATATTGAGAATGCACTGGCACTCCAAGAAGAAGATATCGATTGGGCGTATGAAGTAAGGCACATACCAACTGCATTAAATATGGTTGAGCAAGGTCTTGGAATAACTCTTGCCCCAAAATTGGCTATTTCAAAAGATTATTCTTCTCTGTCATATAGGCCTTTAATTGATCCCTCTGTAACTAGGACAATTGGATTAATAAAAAGATCTGGAAGAGATTTAAGCTATGACTCACAAAAGTTATATGACCTTTTAAAGGAAAAATTTAAAAAATAATTAATTAGTAT
>CACGPP010000008.1 GCA_902574995.1 uncultured Alphaproteobacteria bacterium | reverse complement strand
GGGTTTGGTTTTTTATACGGAATGGTAATTTCTGCATTTATGATTGCATATATTCTCAAATCTGAAATAAACACAGGTTTGATCAAGTTATCGGCTACTATTTTTGCTGGTGCATTTGTAATATTTCTATGTGGTATTAGTCACCTTTCGTTTTTTGTAGGTCTTGAACAAGCTGTAAATCTTGGTTTATTGCCATTTTTGTATAGTGAATTTCTTAAGATTGTATTAGCTATAGCTATAATTTTTGGGTTGATTCATAGAGTTAATCAAAAAAGTTCATAAATAAGTTTTACTTACAGTTTCAAATATTGAAAAGTGACGTGATGCCAATTCTTGTTTGTTCTTGCTGTAGCCTCCACCTATAACAGTACAAAGAGGTACTTTTTTTTCTTTGAAATACTCACAAACAATTTCATCTCTTTTTTTAATGCCATCATCAGAAAGGTTTAGATTACCGAGATCATCGTTTGAGTGAACGTCCACTCCTGCATCGTAAAAAACAATATCAGGTGTAAAATTAGACTCTATTTGATCAAGCGTTTTTGTGAGGATATTTATATATTTAACATCATCTACTTCATCATCTATTGGTACATCTAAATTGCTATTTTTTTTGTCAAATGGAAAATTATTTTTACAATGAATTGAACATGTAAAAATATTATCAATATTTTCACAAATAGAAGCAGTTCCATCACCTTGATGAACATCTAAATCTAATATTAAAATTTTATTTATTTTTTTTTGATTAAGTAAAGTTATCGAGGCATAGGCTAAATCGTTAAATACACAAAAACCAGATCCACAATCTTTAAAAGCATGGTGAGTCCCACCTGCTAAATGACATGCAATACCATAATCCAAAGCCAATTGAGATGTTTGTAGTGTGCCTTGTATAGCTAAAAAAGATCTTTTAGCTAATCTAGCACTCCATGGTAAATTTATTCTTCTCTCCTGATCTCTTGATAGATTACCCTCTTTAACATTCAAAACATAATCACTGTTGTGTACTACTTTTACATCATTTATAGGAGCTGAGTTACTTTGGTGAATTGTTAAATTCGTATATAAATTTGAGTTTTTGATAAAATTATATAAATCAGAAAATTTAGTACCAACAAATCTATGGCCCTCTGGTAGAGGAATGTCATAGTTATCATTGTAAACAACATTTAGTTTTTTCATCAATATAAATTTTCTTTAGTATTCGCTAATCGTAACTATTTCATCAGACTCGTATGTAGTATTATCTAAGTTCTTCTTTACAATATTTGACATTGCATTAGCTACTTTTTTTGCATGAATTGGTCTCATTTTTTTTAGCGGGCCTAAAAATAATGGTGTTAATAGCTTAAAAATGGGTATTCCAATTTTCTCAGCAAGTCTAAACTGTTTTCTTTTTCCAAGTAAAAAAGATGGTCTTAAAATACCAAGGTTATCAAAGTTTAATCTTTTCAACTCCTCTTCAACTAGGCCCTTAAACCTTAAATATTCACCTTTATTATTAGGATCAGCAAAACCAGATGAAATATAGACGAAGGACTTTATTGAGTTAGATTTACATATATGGGCTATTTCCTTGGGTAAATCTAGCTCTACCCTTTGATATTCACTTCTTTCAGGAGAGTTTTTCTTTGTTGTACCAATACAAAAAAAACAACAATCAGCAATAATCTGATCTTTAATATTCTCAACATTATTTAAATCTGTATTAATAATTTCTAATTTTGGATGTTTTATATTAACTTCTGAACGAGTAAAAATTTTAATGCTAGTATAATATTCATCATTTATTAAATTTTTTAATAAATAACTGCCAACTAAACCAGTAGCACCAAATATAACTGCCGAAGACATATAAAACTTATACATTAAAATTATTAAAAAAAAGAATATTTTTGGGATTTAGGAATATTTTTCTTTTAAAGTATTTTTTTGAACTTTTCCCATGACGTTTTTTGGAAGTTCATCCAACAATATATATTTATATGGAATTTTATATTTCACTAAGTGTTTTTTTAAAAAATCTTTAAGATCATTTAAATCCGTAAATTTATTCTTCATAACTATTGCTGCAATAGGTACTTCACCTAAATCGTCATTAGGGATACCAAAAACAGCAGACTCTAAAACTAATTCGTGTTGATTAATAATATCTTCAATTTCTTTAGGATAAACATTATATCCACCACTTATAATTAAATCTTTATTTCTTCCAGATATGAATAGATATCCATCAATATCAAAATATCCAATATCACCGGTTATAAAAAAACCATCTTTAGTAAATGCCTCTTTTGTCTTTTTTGGATTATTTAGATAACCTTTAAATACATTAGGACCACTTATTTCTATTGTTCCAATATCATTTTCTGATTTTGTATTATCACTTTGAATATTATTTATTCTTATTTTAATATCTTTTAAGGGTTTACCAACTGATCCTGCCTTTCTTTCCCCATCACAAGGATTAGAAGCATTCATATTAGTTTCAGTCATACCATATCTCTCTAGTATTTGATGGCCGGTTACTCTATAAAAATTTTTAAAAGTTTGATTTAATAATGGAGCACTTCCAGATATAAATAATCTCATATTTTGTGTTAATTTCTTATCTAGCCTTTTGTCATTCAACAATCTCGTATAAAAAGTTGGAACACCCATCATCAGAGTTGAATAATTAAATGCCTCAATAATTGAGTCTGTATTAAAATTTTTTATAAATCTAATAGTAGCCCCACTTATCATAGAAGTATTAATAGCAACAAACAATCCATGAGTATGGTAAATTGGAAGTGAATGGATTAAAGTATCATTGCGATTTATATTCCATAAATTTATTAGCTCTTGTGCGTTTGAAACTAAATTTTGTTCAGTTAACATAGCTCCTTTAGGTTTTCCTGTAGTTCCAGAAGTATACAAAAGTGCTGCTAGATCATTGTGGCTTCTTTTTGATGGTTCAAAAAAACTATCAAGGTTTTCTATACCATCAGTAATCTCACCTATTCCGTTTGCATTTAAAGATAAAATTTTACAGCCAATTTCGTCGCAAATTGGTTTCAAGCTATCAATTTCTGATTTATCACATATAAGAAAAGAAGGTTTTGAGTCTTTTATAAAATAGATTGTTTCGTTAACTGTATAACTTGTATTAAGTGGAAAAAAAACTGATCCAGTAAGAATAGATGACAAATAAAGAGCTAAAGTTTCTTTACATTTGGCAGACTTTACAAGAATATGACTTCCTGCTTTTAACCCTAATTTTGATAATTTGTGAGAAATTTTTGATGCAAGAATTATGAAATTTTTATAAGTAATTTCGGATCCATCATCTAATATTAAAAAAGTTTTATTATTGTCTAAATTAGTTTCAATAAGATTTGAATAAAGTGAGTCTGTCAAAGTATATCAACGGAGTAATTAGGTTGGCCCTGCAATATACAGGGCCTAATAAATAAAATAAAAAATCTAGATTATTCTAGAATTATGGTAACCACTTCTCCCAAGTAGATTTATTGTTTGCTTTCCATTCAGCAACAACATCATTAAGCTCTCCACCTTCACGAACTTTAACGAGCATCGCTGCTTGATCTGCATTTGATAAAGCCATTTTACCAAAAAACTCAAGTGCTTTTTGGTTTTCTGGTTTAGCAAATGTATCAGGATTACCGTAGTTCATTGGATAATCAACAGCCCAACCAGTAGCTGGCCAATAGTCAGCGCCACAAGTTTCCCAGTTGTTAGCCTCTGTAAAGGTATCACATGTTTTGTTTGGAGCTAATTTAACACCTACTAATTCGTTAACACCAAAGAACCAATGAGGCTCCCAAAGATACATTAAGAAAGGTTCACCTCTATCATACATACCTTGCGCTTCAGCAAGAGCAGCAGTTTCGGTTCCCAATTCATCAGCAACAAAGTCTAAACCAAGTAAATCTAATCTTTTTTGATCATGACAGTTCCAACCAGCAACTGGACAACCAATTAATCGACCTTTTCCACCAGACTCCATAGTAGCAAAATCTTCTTTAAATTTATTTAAATCAGCATAACTAGAAAAATCTGGGTTTGCATCAGCCCAATATTTTGGAACATAGTAATCTGACATACCGGTAATACCAACAGTTCCAAGTAATTTTACACTTCCATCACCAGAGTAAGTCATTTTAACTTCTCCACCATGGATAAGGTCGCCACTTAACATAACGTCATCAGCTTCAGCGTAACTAGGCCATGACTCGCAAGCAAAATCAATATCGCCTGCAGCAATGGCTTCCCACAAGCCAGTTCCTGAAGCAAATACGATTCTATCAATTTCGTATCCTAACTCATCCTCAAGTATGCTTACAGCTACTTGACATGAAATCTCTCCACCAGTCCAGTCAGCGATTGCTGCTAATAATTTTTCAGCATTAGCTTTACTGAATGTTGCGGTAAAAAGAATAGAGGATAGAATAAAAGTTATAATAGTTTTAGATATTCTCATAGATTATTCCTCCCATAAAGCATTTATATTAGCAAAAAATAGTCAAAGTACATATGTTATTTATTCATTAATGGGTAACAAAACCCTATAAAATATGTTTTTTATTAATTAATTAAGTGTAATACTATCAAAAATGATGAAAACTAAAGTATTTCTTACATGTGCTGTTAATGGATCCGGTGACACTGCATCAAAACATCCTGATCTTCCAAAAACACCAAAACAAATAGCTAAATCCGCAATAGAGTCTGCTCAAGCAGGTGCTTCTATAGTTCATATTCATGTCAGAGAGGAAGATGGAACGCCTAGTCGAAAATTTGAATTTTATAAGGAAGTAGTTGAAATAATTAGATCGAGTGACACTGATGTAATTATTAATTTAACAACCGGTATGGGAGGTGATTTAGATATAGGTGAAGGAGATAACCCAATGGATTTTGGTCCTTATACTGATATGGCTAATATTATGGAAAGAATATCTCATGTAGAGGAATTACTTCCGGAAATATGTACACTTGATGCTGGTACATTAAATTTTGGTGATAGTTCTGTGTTGGCAGTCAATACTCCAAATGATTTAAGAAAAGCAGCAAAACGATTAAAAGAAATTGGCGTTAAACCTGAAGTTGAAGCATTTGATTTAGGTAACATGTGGTTTGGTGCTCAACTTTATGAAGAAGGACTACTTAGTGACCCACCCTTATATCAAATGTGTTTAGGAATTCCCTGGGGAGCTCCAGCAAAAACTACAGCTATGATTGCAATGTTAGATGTCATGCCTAAAAATGCTATTTGGTCAGGCTTTGCAATTTCAAGAAATGAAATGCCCTTTGTTGCACAAACAGTTTTACTTGGAGGTAATCCCAGAGTTGGGCTTGAAGATAATTTATATTTATCAAAGGGAAAACTTGCAACTAATCCACAATTAGTTGAAAAGGCAATAAAAATAGTTCATGAGTTGGGCTCCTCTATTATGAGTCCCCAAGAGACTAGAGATTATTTAAAGCTAAAAAAAACTTAATCCATTCTCTCAGTATTTCCATCAATAGAAATTACTTGACCAGAGACTCTAAGGGAGTCTTGTGAAATTAAAAAGGAACACATTTTTGCTATATCATCTTCATAAACCCATTGTTTTAAAGAACTCATAGAAACAAAATCTTTTTCAATTGATCTTACAGATTGCTTTAACATTTTTGCTTTCGCTTTTATGACCCTCATCATTCTCGCACCTTTAACAGAACCCGGGCATATTGCATTTACTCGTATATTAAATTTACCTAATTCCATTGCTAAAGTTTTAGTAATACCAACTAAAGCCCATTTGCTTGCCGCATAAGGTGATCTATTAGGAAAACCATCAATACCAGCTGTAGAGGAAATATTGATGATTGAGCCATTTTTAGATTTCTTAATCATGGGTATTGCATATTTAGTAAAATAAAAATGACTATTTACATTTACATGTAAAGTCTTTTCCCAATCATCAGATTTAATTTTCTCTAAAGGAGATGTGGGTCCAGCTATTCCAATATTATTTATAAGTCCATCTATTATTTTGGTTTTATTTGATATTTCTTTATAAAATTTTTTCACCTCATCTTCTTTTGAAGCATCGCATTCTGATATAAAAAGTTTTTTATTAAAGTATGAATTTTTTTTCAGTTTATTAATATTTTTTTTATCAATATCACAAGTATAAACAATAGCACCTTGTAATAGTAATAATTTTACAGTAGCTAAACCTATCCCAGAAGCACCAGCAGATAAAATAATTTTTTTATTTTTAAGAAAATTATTTTGCATCAAAAGAATAACTATCAGGTTTAATGGGAATAGATCTATCTATCCCCTTTACAATTTTTTTTTCTTTATCATAAAAAGGTAAATCCACAACGACTCCGGTGTGTGAAGAATTATCTGGGAGAATTATTTCTATCTCTTTATTTATATAATCATTTGGTTTATAAAATCTTACATAACCAATTCCTTGTTGGAGAGTTGGAGATGGTACACCTGCTGTTATGTAGCCGACTTCTTTATCATTAATGTTTATTTTACTTCCGGCTTTAGGAACTGCTGTTTTACATGTTATTCCAAATAAACAAGTCCTTTTATCTTTTTTAATTAATGCATCTTTACCGATAAAATCTTTATCCATATTAACAAAATACCCTAGGCCTGCTTCGAAAGGAGTAATTGTTGTATCTATATCAGTTAAATTTCCAAAAATACCACCCTCAATTCTTCTAATAGTCATGGCTCTAGAGGCAGAAAATTGCATACCATATGGTTTACCACATTCAATAAGATAGTCCCATAGAGCCAAATGGTCTGTGTTAAAACCATCACAAAAAATTTCAAATCCTAATTCATTTGTAAAACCTGTTCTTGAAACATATAAAGTTTGCCCTCCTAGATCAAAAAAATTGGATGTAAAATAAGGCATATTTTCATCAATCTTTCCATTAGATGCTAACTTCATAATATCGATTGATGCCGGACCTTGAATTTGAAGAACTCTGGATTTAGGGTCTTTTATTTGAATATCATAATTTGAACTATGAGCATTAAGCCAATCTTCAAATGGGCCGTCTGCTTGAACGTACCAAAACTTTTCTTCATCAAATCTAAATAAAACTCCATCCATGAAAATTCCACCTTTTGGTGTACATGCGAGTGCATAATAACCTCTGCCAATTTTTGTTTTTGAAATATCTCTTGTCAGCACTTTATTCAAAAAAGAAACTGAGTCTTTTCCTGATATTTCTATCGGTTTTTCTGGAACATCAAATAAAAGAGCTTTTTGTCTTAAAAGCCAATATTTTTCTAAAGGATCTTCATCAATTTTCATAGGAAAGTATCTTCCTGCATAGACACCTCTAACCATATTAGAAGTATTAGTACGCTGAATGAATGGGGATTCTTCAAATCTACGCGCACTAATTTGAATTGTTTGTTTTAGATCAGCTTCTTCTTGTAAATTTCCCATTTATTTACCAATGACTCTATTAGATTTATAATCACGAATAATAACAGGAGGGTCAAATGCAGTCACAGGAGAAATATTATCTTTAACTAATTCTACTTCGATAAGACATGAGTGTGCTATAGGACCTTGACCTAATTTCGAAGTTCCTTTGTCTTTTGTAAGAACATTAGGATTACCATGTTTACAGATGGTTTTTAAATTTTTAGTATCCTCAGGATCGTACCATGCACCTGTACTAATTTGAACAACTCCAGGGCGGATATTATCATTAATATTTACACCAGCTAAACAGGCACCTCTGTCATTAAAAAGTTTTACTATATCTCCCTGATTTATTCCACGAATGCTCGCATCAACACTATTCATTTCAATTGGTTCACGATCTTTAATTTTAAAAGATTTACTATAACCTCCGTGATCCATTTGACTATGTAATTTATTTTTTGGTTGATTAGATATTAAATGTAAAGGATAGTTTTTATTTTTACTTCCAAGCCATTCACAGGGTTCTAACCAGGTTGGATGACCAGGACAATCTTCATAATTAAAACTATCTACTGTTTTAGAATATATTTCTATTTTTCCACTTGGAGTTGAAAGGGGAAATTTAGTAGGATCTTCTCTAAAATCTTTTAACATTATTGTATTTTCTTTTGGTGGTGGTACTTTAAACCACCCTATTTTTCTAAACTCCTGATAGCTAGGAAAATCGATATTTTTTAATGACTTTGATTTGACTGACGTTTCTTGATAAATCCATTTTTGCCAATCCTCTTCATCTCTTCCTTCAGTAAAAAGATTTTCAATATCCATTTTTTTTGCAATTCCTTTAAAAATATCAAAATCACTTTTAGCCTCTTCAAAAGGTTCAACTAATTTTGACATTGAAATTACATAAGGATCTCTTGGGGTAAGCATTATGTCTTGTCTTTCAAGTGGAGTGGTACAAGGTAAGATAATATCTGAATATTTAGCTAAAGAATTCCAGCACCATTCATTAGAAATAATGGTTTCAGGTTTTTGCCAAGCTAGCAAAAGTTTATTAATATCCTGATGATGATGAAATGGGTTTCCACCTGCCCAATAAATTAATTTAATATCAGGATATTCATACTCCTTGCCATCAAAATGAAAAGTTTTACCTGGATTCAAAAGTAAATCACTTATTCTTGCAACTGGAATAAAATTATCAATTTTATTGTCAGATTGTGGAAAAGCAGCACCAGGAATAATGGAAAACTGCCCACCAATGTGATTAGTTGCACTATAACCAAATCCAAAACCACCACCTGGTAAACCTATTTGACCCAACATTGATGCCAGCATAATTGCTGCCCAAAAAGGCTGTTCACCATGATCTTGGCGAGTTAAAGACCAACTAACAGATATCATAGTTCGCTTTGAGGACATGTCCCTTGCTAGAGATATAATTTCTTCAGGTGAGATTTCACTTATTTCTGAAGCCCAATTAGCATCTTTTACAACTCCATCTAAATCTCCTAAAAGATATGGTAAGAAAATATCAAATCCTTCTGTGTATTTTTCAATAAATATTTCACTATATAAATTTTCTTTGTATAGTGTGTGTGCTAGACCGAGCATAATTGCTACATCAGTATTAGGTCTTAAAGGTAACCACTTTCCTTTAACTTCATCTAACAAGTCACTTTTAAGTGGACTCAAATTTACAAATCTTATGCCAGCTTTAGCAGAACTAATAAGTTTTTCTTTTTGATTATGACTTCCAGTTCCACCTTGAGCTATTTGACCATTTTTTAGAGGAACCCCTCCAAAACATACAAATAGTTCTGTGTTTTCTTCGATTGAGTCCCAACTAGTACAGGTATCAAGAAAGGTTCTATAGCTTCCAAGTATATGGGGAACCATTGCTTCTGCTGCTGCAAAACTGTAAGTAAACTTTGATCTTGTGTAGCCACCTATGCAATTTAAAAAACGATGTAGTTGGCTTTGAGCATGATGAAATCTTCCAGCACTAGCCCAGCCATAAGATCCACCAAATATTGAGGAATTACCAAAGTTTTCTCTTACTCTGTTTAATTCTTTGGCTACTATATTTTCAGCTTCATCCCAAGATACAGCCACAAAAGGATCTATCCCCCTTAAGTTATTGTTTGTTCCTGGTCCATTATCAATCCAACTTTTTCTGATCATAGGCTTATCAATTCGCGTTTGATTATCGTGAATGTCTAAAATACCTGGGCCTATTGGTGATGGATCTTTATCATTTTCCCATCCAATTAATTCTGTGACTTTCCCATTATTTACTTTTGCTCTATAAGTTCCCCAATGCGAACTAGTTAAGGGAAGATCTTTCTTAAAACCCATTAGGAATTATCTAATCCAAGGGCTTGTCTTTGTTTCTTAGTCCAGGCGTGGGTTATCCTATCGATGATAATAGCTAGAAGAACGATAGCTAAACCGGCTGATAGACCTCTTCCTGTATCTGATCTTTGAAGTGCATTAAATACTTGGAGTCCTAGACCTTTTCCTCCAATCAATGGTGTAACAATTTGCATTGCAAAAGCCATTATTACAGTTTGATTAAAACCCATGACGAGACTGGGAACAGCTAGTGGAAATTTTACTTTATTTAAAGTTTGAATACCTGTTCCTCCAAAAGATTTAGATACCTCTGAATAGCTCCCTGAAACTTGTGACAACCCAAGAGCTGTTAATCTTATTATTGGTGGTACAGAATATATAACTGTTGCAATAACTGCAGATACTATATTTCCTCCAAAAAACATTAAAACAGGAATTAAATAACAAAAATAGGGCAAAGTTTGCATTGCATCTAAAACAACATTTTGGATATCTCTGTACCATTTATTGTAGGATGCTATTACTCCAAGTGGTACTCCTATTACAAAACAAATTAAAACTGAAACTAATACTGAAGATAGCGTAATCATTGAATGCACCCACATACCTGTAGCTCCAATAAAGGCTAATAATATTGCGGTGATGGTGGCAAACTTTATTCCAACTGTCACATATCCTATTAGGATAAAAACAATCATTGTATACCACCAAGGTATCTGAGTTAGAAATAAATTTAATGGGTTTAGCAAATATAAGTAAACAAAATACTTCATGCCTTTTGCAAATGATATAAAACCAGGATCAAGAGTCATTGCCTTGACAGTATCTTCTATTGGTTTTTGAATATCAATTGCCCAAGTTTCTGGAAAAGTTCCTATACTATAAATGTATGCATCAAAAATATAAATAAAGATAAAAATTAAAAATGATGAAAATAAAAAATATCGTTGGTTTATAAAATTTTTAACTGAACCTTTTTGAGACTTATTAAAAAAAGAAATAAAGCTAGCAATTAAACTAGCAAAAATATTAACAATAGTTGTAAAAAATATATTTATGAGCTTTACAGATATTCTCAAAGGTAATTCAATCAAGTTTGCTAAAGGGTTTCTGTGTAAATTTTGCGGCAATAAGTAAAATTTTTTTACATCATCAGGTAAGGTTTCTTTTTCTTTACTAATAGCACTACTTATTCTATCAAACATTATTGCCATAAATAAAATACACAAGCCCCCTTCCATCGCCCAACCAACATCTAATTTTCTAATTGCTTGCCATACTTGACCACCTAAACCTTCGGCACCAATAAAAGTTGCAAGAACAACTAAAGCTAAAGCCATCATAATTGTTTGATTAACACCCATCATGATACTTGGTAAGGCCATCGGTATTTTAATTTTAAATAAAAGCTGAAATTTATTAGATCCAAAAGACTCAGCTGACTCTATTGTTTCTTTAGATACTTGTCTAATCCCTAAATTTGTTAACCTAATAATTGGAGGCATAGCATAAATTAGTGTAGCAAGTATTGCTGGAGCACCGCCAATTCCAAAAAAGAACATAGCAGGGAATAAATATACAAAGGCAGGCATGACTTGCATGGTGTCCAAGATAGGCTTTAAAAAATTTTCAAATCTATCACTTTGAGAACTGAGTATCCCTAGGATAACTCCAAAAATTACAGATAAAATTACTGATAAGCCCATTAATGCTAATGTTTGCATTGAGACTTCCCACATATCAACTGCACCCCAGAAATAAACTGTAAACATACAAAATAGAGCAAGTTTAATACCACCATATGCTAAAGCTGGAAGAGCCATTAAAGACATTATTAAAATCCACGGAGACTCAACAAAGAAATTTTCCAATGCCATGTAACCAGCTTGTAAAAAAGAGGCAAATAATCTCGTTATCCATCTATAGTTATCTTTTAAATAATCTTCTCCGGCATTTATCCATGCGGTAAATTTAAATTCATCAGTAATAGATTTAGGAAATACAGTAGGGTCCTCATTAATAATCGATAGATAATAAGCTACTGCCCCAATGATAAAAATACTTAAGTAAAAAATTATATTTTTATTTAATTTATTTTTAGTAGCTATATTTTGATCTAAAGACATATTTAAATATATTTATTCAACTATATAAGAATTTATAAAAATAATTTTATTTTAATAGTATTAATTCACAATTATAATAGCCTTAAACTAGGATAATATGGATAAAATTATTTGCTCAAATATATGGAAAATTTTTGGTAATGATGAAAAAAGAATTTTAGACAATTTAGATCCAAATTTAAGTAGAGACGAAGTACAAGAAAAAACCGGACATGTAGTAGCTGTCAAAGATGTCAGCTTTTCCATTCAAAAAGGTGAAACATTTGTTGTAATGGGATTATCAGGTAGTGGAAAATCAACTTTAGTTAGATGTTTAACTAGATTAATTGAACCTACATCTGGATCGGTAATTATTGATGATATTGACATTACAAAAATTAGTAGAAATAGCCTTCTTGATCTTAGAAGAAATAAAATGAGTATGGTATTTCAACACTTTGGACTTTTTCCACATCGGACAGTTCTTGAAAATATTTCTTATGGTTTAGAAATTAGAGGAGAAAAAAAACAAGAAAGATTAGACAAGGCTACAGAGTCTTTAAATCTAGTTGGTTTAAAAGGTTGGCATAATAATTATCCAAGAGAGCTATCAGGTGGAATGCAACAAAGAGTTGGTTTAGCACGTGCGATGGCAGTTGAGCCAGAAATCTTAATATTTGATGAGCCATTTTCTGCTTTAGACCCATTGATTAGAAGAGAAATGCAAGATGAACTCTTAGACATTCAAAAAAAATTACAACGAACTATGGTTTTTATTACTCATGATTTTTTAGAGGCAATAAAAATGGGAGATCATATTGCTATTATGAAAGATGGAGAGATTTCTCAAGTTGGAACACCTGAAGAAATTGTGGCAAATCCAGTTGATAAATACGTTAAAGATTTTTGTGAAGATGTTCCAAAATATAAAGTATTAAGCGCAGGAAAAGTTATGCGTAAGGAATGTTCTGATGAGTCAAAAAAATTATTTTCAGATAAAACAAAATGCATAGATGAAAATGCTAAAATTGAAACATTAATTGACCAGATTTGTGAAGATGATACGGCCTACCCTATAATAAATTCCCAATCTGGAGAGCTAGTTGGAGAAATTGATCGAACAATTGTTATGAAGTCTATGAAATCTAAATGAACTAATCATTTAATTTGGTTTATTAATTTTCTTGTTTTTATCTCTCCAAATAATAATCATTCCTGCAAAAACTATTAATAAAACTCCAGGGAAAAGTTGATCAAAAGGTGCTTCACCAAAAAATATCCAGGCTAGAATAAAAGATGAGGGTATTGCTAAATATTCAAAAACTGCGATTTTACTAGCTGCTATTAACCTATATGAGTAAATAAATAGTATTGCAGCAGTTCCTCCAAAAATACCAATTAATGATAAAATTAAAAAGTCAGCATTACTCTCGATATGTGTATGACCAGTTGTAAAAAAAATAAATATTAACGAACCAAGAAAAGATGAAAAGAGAGAATAAAATTGAATTTTTCCTGTAGTAAAATTATCTGGTATAAATTTTAGTACTATAACTTGGACAGCCCATAAGAAAGCAACCAGTATTGGTAAAATAGAATAATAGGAAAAAATACTACTATTTGGTTTCATAATCATTACAACTCCAACAAATCCAATTATAACAGCTGACCATCTATATATACCAACTCTGTCTCCTAAAAAGAAGATTGATAAAATTACTATAAAAAATGTAGAGGAAAAAGTTAGTGTAGATGCTGTAGCAAATTCCATATTATTTATAGCAATGTAATACAAAATATTAATAGCCAAAAAACATGAACCTCTAATAAAACAAAATAAAATAAATTTTTTATTTAAATTTTTAAAAAGATCAGTGCTTTCTTTATTATAAATTAGTAAAAGTATTAGAGGGATAATTGCAAAAGTATTTCTAAAAAGGGCTAGTTGAATTGTTGAGTACTCACCTCCTAAATATTTTACAATCAATCCGTGTATATCTATGAATATTACTCCAATAACCATTGCAGAGATTGCAAGAAATGTATTTTTTTGATTATTAATAAAATTAATCATTTCATATCACTATTAACTTGTTATAAACTTTATTATCTTAAATGAAAAACTTTAAACTGAACGAAAAAGACATTCTCTCTAATCAAGACTGGACGTTTCCAACAACCACGTATTATGGACCAGGAAGATTTAATGAAATTGGAAATTTTTGTGAAGAATTTGATATTAAAAATCCTCTTATTGTAACAGATAGTGGAAGTAAGGATCTTCCTTTTATTAAAAAGTTAATAGCATTATTGTCAAAAAAAAATATTAAATCAGATTTATTTTATAATATATCTCCTAACCCACGAGATGACGAGATATCTAAAGGTTGTGACCAATTTAAAAGTGGAAGTCACGACTCAATCATAGCTATTGGTGGTGGAAGTGCGATGGATGGTGGCAAATCCATATGTTTAACTGTCAATAGTGAAACCCCTTTATGGGATTTTGAGTTTGAACAACCTGTTCCAAAGATAACAAAAGAAAATGCTTTTCCAAAAATAATAACTATCCCAACAACAGCAGGAACTGGGGCAGAAACAGAAATAACAGCAATGGTTACACATTTAGAAAAAGGAATGAAATTTTGCATATGGCATCCAGATGTAAGGCCTATATTTACACTGGTAGATCCAGAGTTAACTTTAGAACTACCTCCAAAATTAACAGCGTGGACAGGTGTCGATGCACTTGTACATAGTATCGAGGGATACTGTGTGCCAGGTTTTCATCCACTTTGTGATGGAGCTGCTTTAGAAAGTCTTAATTTAATTTCAAAATCTCTTATTTTAGCTGTAGAAGAGCCAAATAATTTATTGGCAAGAGGTGCAATGATTATAGGATCATATTTGGGGGGAATATCCTTTTTAAAGGGATTAGGTAATGTTCATTCAATATCCCACATGGTTGGAGCAGAATTTAATACTCACCATGGTTTAACGAATGCTATTGTTTTACCACCTGTTCTTCATTTCAATTTACCAGGTATGGACGAGAAAGTTCAAAGAATGTCAGAAGCCATGCAGTTTGAAAATCATACAGTAAAAGAATTTACTCAAAATATCGAATTGTTACTTGATAGATTAAATATCCCCAAAAGTTTAAGTGAAATTGATGTTCCCGAAGACTGTGCTGAAAGAATCGCAAAAAAAGCAATGCAGGATCAAGCCTATGCAACCAATCCAAAAGAAGCATCATTGTTGCAAATGAAAGAAATTGTTACTCAAAGTATAAAACAAGCTCGCTAAGCCTCTATGCTTGAGGATCAATCTGTTGAAAAAATAATACACAGTATTAATCAGCGACAAATATCTATCAAAGAGTTAATGGAATACTATTTGGATAGGATTGAAAAATTTAATCCAGATTTAAATGCAATAGTGCTTCTCAAGGACAGAGGAGATCTTATAAAAGAGGCTATAAATAAAGATAATTTAACTCAATTTGATAATACTTTGAATGGAATTCCCATAGCTATTAAAGATTTAAGTGATGTAGTTGGCATTAAAACAACATATGGCTATCCTGGAACAAAAGATTATTTTCCTAAAAAAAATTCATTATTTGTAGAACGTCTAATTAAAAGTGGAGCTATTATAATTGGAAAAACTAATACAGCAGAATTAGGTGTTGGTGGACATACAATAAACAGATTGTTTGGCCCAACTTCTAATTATTATGATAATACAAAATCTGCAGCAGGATCAAGTGGAGGAGCCAGCACTGCTGTAGCAGCGGGACTAATACCTTTTGCAGACGGTACTGATCAAATGGGGTCATGCAGAGGTCCAGCAGCATATGCAAATATTTATGGATACAGACCTACACCTGGCTTAATATCAGTAGATAGAGAAAACCAACTATCAAGAATTCCCATACTCACAACACCTGGTTGTTTAGCAAAATCACCAAGTGATATGGCATTTTTATTAGATGAAATGATTGGAAGTGATATAAGGGATAAATACTCTTTTGATTTAAATGAACTTTTTAAAAATCAAAAAATAAAAGATGAAAATTTAACCAATATCAAAATAGGTTGGTTATCTAATATGAATAACAATTATAAAATTGAAAAAAAAATTTTAGATATGTGCGAGTCTCAACTTAAAAAATTAGAAAACTTGAATGTAAAAATTGAAAGATTAAAACCAGATTTTGATAATGAAGCTCTATGGAATAGCTGGGTTACGTTTAGATCAAAAAGTATTTACGAAGATACTTTAGCAATGAACATAAAAGATATTAATACAATGACTTACCAAGCTATATGGGAGTACAATCAAGGAAAAAATATAAATGATGAAGACTTAGATAGTGCTTATAAACAAAAAAAAAGGTGTGCGGAACAAATTGAAAATATTTTTAAAAACTTTGATTTTCTGGCATTACCCTCTGCACAACTATTTCCGTTTGATAAAAATCAACAGTTTCCTGAAAAAATAAATACTTTTGAGTTAGATACTTACCACCGTTGGTTAGAAATTTTTATATTATCTAGTCTTCTTGAATTACCTACATTTACTATCCCTGTCGGATTTGATGAACTTGGTATGCCAATGGGTATGCAGATAATTGGAAAAAGGAAAAATGATTTACAATTATTTGCTTTTGCAAAAAAATATGAGGAAATATTTAACTTTAGTAAGTTTAAACCTCTGTTAGATTAATAAAAATGAGGCACCCTCATCATTATAAAATAGCAGCTGCCCTTGCTATATCAGCTGGATCATGGGGGATATATTGGTTACCACAAAGAATATTAGAAGATGGTGGTCTTACTGGTGGTTGGGGAACCATCGCACAAATGATTATTGGAGTTATAATTTTATCTCCAATTGCAGTGTGGCGTAAAATTAATGGAAGAACTTTTGGTTTAGAGCTACCTATAACAGGCTTACTTTGTGGGGGTGGCTTTATTTGTTATGCGTTGAGTTTTCTTTTGACTGATGTAGTTCGAGCATTAATACTTTTTTACATGACACCAATATGGACTACTATTTTTGAAATTTTATTTTTAAAAAAAAGACCTGGGATAGAAAGAGCTATAACACTTGGTTTAGCTTTAGGGGGGCTATGGGTAGTATTTAGTAAGCAAACGATAATCCCTTTACCAGAAAACGCTGGTGATTGGTTAGCTTTTGCTGGAGGGGCTTTATTTGCTGGTGGGATGATAAAATTAGAAATCGCAAAGACAGATGGTGTATTCCCAACAATTTTTTCTTTCTTTTTTTATGGAACTTTATTTAACATTGTCGCTGGCTACTTTTTAAAAGATTATTTAGGACCTATGCCCACAATGGACTCTTTCGTTGCAATGTCTTCATTTCTTTTCTTTATATCTGTTTTTTATTTTATACCCACAGGTATAGTAATATTCTGGTCTCCTAGCAAATTAGGTGCAGGTTTGTGTTCCATTCTTTTTTTATCAGAAATACTTGTTGGTGTGACCAGTTCTAGTATTTTAACAGATGAGCCTTTTGGCTGGCGTGAAATAATAGGAAGTTCAATGATTGTGCTTGGTGGAATTTTAGCAGTAGTACTAGCGCCAAACACAAAAAAATCATGATTTATAAAGAAAAATTTAATAACAATTCAAAAATTTTCCTCGATGGTGGAAATGGTTCTGAGATTGCTAAATTAGGTGGTGATATGAGCCCTGCTTTTGCAGCATTATCAACAATTACATCTCCTGATATTGTTGTAAAAGTTCATGAAAACTTTATCAATGCTGGATGTGATATCATTACCGCTAACACTTTTGCAACTAGTAGACACGTTTTACAAAGTTTAAATCGTGAAAATGAAACTATAGAATTTTTAACTGGATCTGTCGAATTAGCTAGAAAAGCATTAAAAAACTGTAATAAGGAAAATCAGGTTGCTATAGCTGGAAGTCTATCCAATTTTTTTGCTTTAAAGGAAAATGAATTTGTACCTGATCCAAGGTTTATTCCGTCATTTAAACAAGAAGAAGAGAATTATATAGAGGCAGCTAACACATTAAAAAATTCTGGTGTAGACATTTTAATATTAGAAATGTTATTAGATATAGACCATTCACAATTATTATTGAATGCTGCTTTACAAACTGGTTTACCTGTATGGGTTGGATTAAGTTGTTGTGTAAGTAAATATGATAACACGATAGTTGGAAGAAATTTTAGAGCTGAAAAAGAAAAATCACTAATTTATGATGAAAAGATATATCAAGAACAACCGAAATTTTTACCTGAAGATGATATAATTTTATTTGAAGATATTATAAAAACATTAACAAATATTGGTGGAGATGTTTATGGTATTATGCACACGTGGTTTCAAGATAGCTATGGTGGCTTGAAAATTATAAAAGATCATTGGAGTGGCCCTATGATGTTTTATCCAGAAATACATAAATTTGATACAAGCACACATGAAGCTATTGCTACATGTAATGAAGATGAATTTGCAAATTCTTGCCTAGAATTTATTGATGATCAAATACAAATCATTGGTGGATGCTGTGGTGTAAGTGACAATCATTTAAAGAAATTAATTGAAAAATTTTAAATAATGACATTCATAAAAAAAGTGGAGACATGGATAACTAATTCAAAACAAACTGAAGATGGATGGTCGCAAATAAAACCATTTATATTTTTAAAATTAACTAACTCTGATGGTTTTGAGGGCTGGGGTGAGGCTTTTTCATTACCTGCAAGAGAAAAAGGAATTGTGGAAATTATTCATAATTTAATGAGCTCTTTATCTCATTTAAAAGACATGACACCAGATAGATTTTATAAAGAATCAAATTTAATAGCTGATGGACATCGTGGAATTGACTTTTCCGCTGCAACAAGTGCTATAGAAATGAGTCTTTGGGATATAGAGGGGAAGAAAGAAAAAAAACCTCTTTATAAAATATTATCAAAGGATTATAGAGAAAAAGTTCCTGTTTATGCAACAATATGGAGTGAGGATTTTAAAAATGATGAAAATTTATTATCAAGATGTATAGAAACACTAAGCGATGGTTATGGAGGAATTAAAATATATCCACTTCAAAATAGAACTGTTGAACAAGCAGCAACATGTGTTTCAAAAATAAGAGATGTTTTAGGTTATAAAATACCTCTTATGTTAGATCTAGCCTGCCCTAAAGATACAAATATATCATTAAAACTGGCTTCACTTGTTGAGGAATTTAGACCTTATTGGTTTGAAGAACCAGTTGATGGTGAAGCAACAAGATCACTTAAAGACATTAGAGAGAAAACAAGTTTGAGAATTGTTTCAGGTGAAAAGCAATGTGGATTAAATCATTTTATTGAAACTTTAGCTTTGGATGCAGTTGATATTTTCAATCCAGATATTTCAGGTGTTGGGGGAATTATTGAAATGATAAAAATAATCAAATTATCTCATGAAAAAAAAGTTACAGTTTCTCCTCATTGTTGGAATTCTATGTCAATTGCAGCATCTGCGATGGTACATGTATGTATGAGTTTTACAAATACAGAAATGGCAGAATTTTTTCCTGAATATATTCCATACTCATTAAAATTTAGTAATCAAAACTATGAAATAAAAGATGGATTTGTCAAAATAGAGGACAATGAAGGTTTAGGTATAAATATTGATACTAAATTGTTAATGCAAGATACATCTTCATACAAAGAAACAGAATTAACTTAAAAATTAATTCTTTAAAACTGATAATGCTTTAATATGACTAGGGCTGACTCCACAGCAACCACCTATAATTTGTGCTCCACTTTCAACCCATAATTTAGCTTCTTCATAATACTCTTGTGGAGAAATACTCTCTACCACATTCCAATGTGGTTTTTTAAAAAAACCGTTATTCGGATATGCCCCAATAACACCATTATAATTACTTTTGATTATTTGAATTCCTTGATTTATCACCTTTATATCGGAATGAGCTATTAATATAGGACCATCATGAATTTTTTTAAATTCATTAATTGAATTTTCAAAATCATCGTAAAAGAATGCCTCAGAATTACTTATACTTTCTTGATAACCAAGCATAAGTTTGTCTCTTTCTCTGTCCAATGCACACGATATTGAAAGCCATACTGATATATCAAATTCATTTGAACAATCTAATAGTGTCTCAATTGTTCTTGTTGATGAAGTCATTGCTTCAAGGATAATTAAATCAACACCTGCTTCAGATAAAATACTTAATTGTTTTAAAAAACCTGGTTTTAAAAATTTTGGTTCAATTCTATCCCAACTACCATATGTAGAAACTGAGCCAGCTACACATACATTATAATTCGAATTATCAATAACTTTTTTAGCTATTTTTACACTCGCTTTATTCCATTCTTCGATATGATTTTCATAACCATATTCTTTCATTGAAATTGGAGTACTAGCGTAAGTATTAGTAGTAATAATATCAGAGCCTGATTGAATAAAATTTTGATGGGCTTTGTATACGATTTCAGGATTATCTACAGAACATCTGCCAGACCAAAGATCATTATCCATAGAGGCTCCGAGTTTTTCTAGTTCAGCACCCATCCCACCATCAAGAATAATAATTTTTCCTGAGTTCAATTTAATTTCAATATCAGAATAGGACATAAAAATAAAATAAATCTTTATTTGTTCAGGTAAGTGTAACCACAAATTTTGTTGCCATCTAAATCTCTGATATAAGAATAATACTCACCTTCATATCTCTCACCTGGGGCACCTTCATCTTTTGCACCTAAACTTATTGCAGTAGAATGAAATAAATCGACAGTTTCTTTATTATTTATATAAAAAGAAATTTGAGTTCCGTTACCAACTGTTGCTTTTTCTTCATTGAAAGGAGTTGTAACATAAAATTCTACTGCCTCGGGATTTGATTTAGGGGCGTAGGAGCCATAAGTATCAGTTTTTTCAATTCTCTTTAAATCAATAATATCAAGAAGGGTATCATAAAACCCAGTAGCTTTATCAAGATCGTTTGTTCCAACCATGACAAATCCTATCATCTATTTCCAACCACTTATTGCTTTAACTTCCAAATATTCGTGCAGACCCCAGGTTCCACCCTCGCGTCCATTACCAGATTGGTTGTAGCCTCCAAAAGGTGTTCCAGCGTCAGGAGCATTTCCATTGATTTGAACTACACCAGCCCTTAATTGTTTTGAAACTCTTCTGGCTCTCTCTTTATTTTCAGTTTGTAAAAAATTACCTAATCCATATGGTGTATCATTAGTTATCGAAATAGCCTCTTCTTCAGACTCAAAAGGAATAATGGATAACACTGGACCAAATATTTCCTCTTTAGCTATTCTCATATCATTACTAACATTTGTGAATACAGTTGGTTTTACATAATAACCTTTTTCAAGATTTGATGGTCTACCTGCTCCACCAGCTACAAGTGTAGCGCCCTCGTCAATACCGCTTTGTATTAACGACTGTATTTTCTCAAATTGAGATTTATTAATTACAGGGCCAATATGATCTCCTGATTTAGATGGTAAATCTACGCCTATCTTTTTAGCCTCATCTGCAGCTTCCTCAACAGCTTTTTCATAAATTGATTTTTCAACTAACATTCGTGTAGGTGCATCACATGATTGACCAGAATTACTCATTATGTTCCTTACACCATCTCTAACAGCATTAGGATATGCATCAGCAAAAATAATATTACCTCCCTTACCACCAAGTTCTAGACAAACTCTTTTAATTGTATCAGCTGCACTTTTTGAAATTAATTTACCTGCTCTAGTTGAACCAGTAAAAGAAACCATGTCAATGTCAGGATGACTGGATATTTGAGATCCAACGCCTGCTCCATCTCCATTTACTAAATTAAAAACACCTGCAGGAAAACCTGCTTCATGTATCATTTCAGCAAATAACAAACCAGACAGAGGTGCCATTTCAGATGGTTTTAAAATCATGGTACAGCCAGTGGCAAAAGCCGGTATTACTTTAAGAGCTATTTGGTTAATAGGCCAATTCCATGGTGTGATAAGACCACACACACCAATAGGTTCATAAACTATATAATTATCGGAACTTTCATCAAATTTTGTTTCAAATTCAAATTTTTTTAATCTCAATATGAAATCTTCAATATGTGACTCTCCAGAGGCTGTTTGTGCAGATGAAGCCCAATCTAAGGGAGCACCAAGTTCAGTTGAAATGGCTTGGGCCATCTCATTAAATCTTCTCTTGTAAATCTTTAAGAGTTTTTCAAGTAAAGTTATTCTTTCCTCTACAGAGGTATTTTTCCATGAAGTAAAAGCATTTTTTGCCGCTACTACAGCCTTGTTAGTGTCATCTTCATTACCTAAAGATATAGTTACATAAGGTTCTTCTGTAGCTGGATTGATTACATTAAAATCTGAGTTTTTTGATGGAGATACCCATTCACCATTTATATAAAATTTTCTTTTATCAAGCATATTTCAGATTATAACCATAAATAAACAGTTGGTCGATTTATTATATTTCATATTTATTTTTCAAGAGATCCATTTTGAACATATTTTAAAATACGAACCACTTGTTCATTATTAGACACTACAGCAGAAGCTGCTGCATCTACCTCTTTTAAAGCATGTTGATGATCATCACTATGTATAATAATAATTGATTTGTTTAGAGCCGAAGCATATCCAGCATCAAAAGCAGCATTCCATTGTTTGTATTTTTCGCCAAATTTTACAATTACTACATCGCTATCCTTTATAGCTTTTTTTGTACGAATAGAATTAATATTGGCACCTTTATTATCTTTCCAAAAATTTTTATCTTCAGGTCCTAATATTTCTACTCCACAATTATCAGAATTTTCATGATTGGTTACAGGAGAGAAAAATTGAGTCTTCAAATTAGCTGAATTACACAATTGAATAAGATCTTCACGCCAATTAGTGTGAATTTCTCCAGCTAAATAAACTTTAATCATAGTTATAAGTGGTGAGCCCAGCAGGATTCGAACCTGCGACACCCTGATTAAAAGTCAGGTGCTCTACCGGCTGAGCTATGGGCCCGTGTAGAATAATTGTGAACATTTCAAATTTTTGCCAAGAAATCAAGGACTGGTTTTGGTACACTTTTGGAAATATCCCCACCCAACTTGTGTATCTCTTTTATAAATCTTGATGATATAAAATGATATTTTTCTGAAGACATTAAAAAAATAGTTTCAATATCTTTATCGATTGATCTATTCATACCAGTCATTAAAAACTCATACTCAAAATCTGAAACAGCTCTTAAACCTCGAATAATCAATGAAGCATTTTTTGATTTTACATAGTGTACTAGTAAATTATCAAATTTTTCTACTTTAATTTTTGATAAATCTTTTTCTGGAAGAGATGAGATTGATTGATTGATTAAATTTAATCTATCATCAATAGATATTAGGTGATTTTTAGACTTATTATTTGAAACAGCTATAACTAATTCATCAACTACACTTAAACTCCTTTGAATAATATCAAGATGTCCATAAGTGATTGGATCGAATGAACCGGGATATATACCAATTTTTGACATTTTAATCTTCTAACCTTGCTACAGAGACAATTTTTTCATTTACATCTACTTTAAATACAGAGACACCTTGGGAAACTCTTCCAACTACTCTGATATTATCTCCAACATTACACCTTAATAATTTACCAGTATCTGAAATTAAAGCTATATTATCATCCAAATTTACTTTTAATGATTGAATAACTCTTCCATTTTTAGGGGTAACAGTAATATTAGTAACTCCCGATCCACCTCTATTAGTAATTCTGTATTCATAAGCAGAACTTAACTTACCATAACCATTTTCGGTAATTGATAAGAGATATTCTTCTGTATTTGCAAGTTCTTTAAATTTATTGTTTATTTTTGATATATCTTTTTTAGCCTCATTTTTTGCTTTTAAATAGGACTCTCTAACATCTATAGATATTTTATTATGAAGTAAACTGCATACAGATACAACTTTATCATCTTTAGCTAGTTTAATTCCCCTTACACCTGCAGAGCCTAATCCTGAAAACTCTCTTAAATCTTTTGTAGCAAATCTGATTGATTTACCATTTGTTGTTGCAAGCTGTACATCATCATTTTCTATAACAGAAATTACACCAATTAACCTATCTCCTGTTTTAAGTTTAATAGCAGTCTTACCTGTTCTAGATAATTTTCTTGAACCACTCATTGCTACATCTTTTAGTTTATTTTTTCTTATGTTCCCAAGGCTAGTAGCAAAAACTAAATTAAAATTCTCAAAATCATCAATATCTTTTGGCAATGTGAGAATAGAAGAAATTTTTTCGTTTTTTGTTATTGGAATAAGATTGACTATTGCTTTTCCCCTCGATGTAGGTGTGCCAGCAGGTAATTCATAGGCTTTCATAGAATAAACTTTTCCAACTGAAGTAAAAAATAATATTGTATCACGAGTAGTGGCTGCAAATACTTGTTCAAGAAAATCTTCATCTCGTGTAGTCATAGCTTTTTTACCTTTACCACCTCTTTTTTGAACTTTGTAAGAGGATTTTAGAACTCTTTTTATATAACCTTGATGGGAAACTGTGACTACAACATCCTCTTCTATTATTAGATCCTCCGTATCTATGTCTTCAATATCATGTTTTTGAATTTCAGTTTTTCGAACTGTAGAAAAATTATCTTTAATTTCTGTCAATTCACTTTTTAATACTTTTAATAGTTGCTTATCTGAGTTTAATATTTTGAGATATGTATTAATATCTTCTACAAGTGATTTTAAATTATTAAATAAATCATCTCTTTCTAAAGCTGTTAACTTTTGAAGTCTTAATTCTAGAATAGCCTTAGCTTGTTCCTCATCTAACAGAATCTTAGATCCAGATAATTTAAAAGAAGGGTTTATTAACCTAATGTATTGAGTAACATTGGATTTTAGTGTCCATTTTGTTGATAATAATTTTTCTTTAGCCTCTAATGGAGTTTTAGATTTTTTAATAAGGGTAATTACTGCATCAATGTTATTAACAGCAATTGATAATCCAATTAAAATGTTAGCTTTTTCTCTTGCTTTGTTAAGTTTATATACAGTTCTTTTTGTAATAACATCTTTTCTAAAATTAATAAAATAAGTGAGGCCATCTTTTAAATTAAGCGTTAAAGGCTTAGTCTCTTTCAATGCAAGCATATTACTGCTGAATGAGGTTTTTAAGGGAGTATATTGAAATAGCTGATTTTTTATTATTTCAGGCACAGCAGATGATTTTAATTCAACTACAATTCTAACGCCCTCTTTATTCGACTCATCACGAATATCGTTTATACCCTCTATTGTTTTATTGTTAACTACGTCAGCAATACGCTCTAAAAGTTTTGACTTATTTTGCAAGTAAGGAATTTCTGTAATTATAATTGCATTTCTACTCTTAATTTTTTCTTCATGAAGTTTAGATAAGACTGTAACGCTTCCCCTACCTGTTTCATACATTGAGCTTAGACCAGCAGAACCAGATATAATTCCTCCAGTTGGAAAATCTGGCCCTTTTACTATCTTATGAAGTTGTTTAGAAGTTGTATCTGGTTCATCTACTAGAAGTAAAGTAGCGTCTATAATTTCTCCAAGATTATGAGGAGGAATATTTGTTGCCATTCCTACTGCAATACCACTGGCACCATTTACAAAAATATTTGGAAATCTTGATGGTAAAACTTTAGGTTCTGTTAATGTCTCATCGTAATTTGCTCTAAGTTGAACTGTTTCATACTCTAATTCTTCTAACATAAAAGATGAGATTTTATCTAATCTAGCTTCGGTGTAACGCATAGCTGCAGCAGGATCTCCGTCCATAGAACCATAATTTCCCTGGCCATCTATTAAGGGGAGACGCATTGTAAAATCTTGTGCCATTCTAACCATAGACTCATATATTGCAGAGTCACCATGAGGGTGATATTTACCCATAACATCTCCAACTATTCTTGCAGATTTTTTATAAGGTTTGTTGTGATGGTATGAAGACTCATACATAGAGTAAAGTATTCTTCTATGAACTGGTTTTAATCCATCCCTTACGTCGGGTAAAGCTCTAGAGACTATGACACTCATAGCGTAATCTAAATAACTTTTTTCTAATTCATCTGTAATATCTATGTTTGGATATATTTTAGTATCCAAAACATCTAACTGTTTTGCTTTAGTTTTTTTCTTTTTAGCCAATGATTTTTTTAAAAAGGAATGTCATCATCGAGTTGTTCAGCTGTAGATGTTTCTGAACCACCCATTGCTTCATCTGCTGCTGAGTCTAATTGATTACTATTATTTTCATCACTAACAGATGATTGAGAACGAGTATCTAACATCGTTAATACTCCAGAATAATTTGGAATAACTACTTCAGTTGTGTATTTATCAACACCATTATTATCAGTCCATTTCCTTGTTTGAAGTTGACCTTCTATGTATATCTTTGAACCTTTCCTTAAATATTTTTCACAAATATCGGCTAACTTATCATTAAAAACAACAACTCTGTGCCATTCAGTCTTATCCTCTAACTGTTGAGTGTCTTTGTTTCGGTATTTCGTAGAGGTAGCAATTGAAAAACTCGCAAGTCTCGATCCAGCTGTTGTAGCTCTAATATCAGGATCTTTACCTAAGTTGCCTAGAAGAATTACTTTATTTACTGATCCAGCCATGAATATTTTTATTAAAAGGTAATATTAATATATATTAAAAGCCCTTTAATTGATATCTAATTTAATGGATAAACATTCACCACTTACTCACATTATTGTTCATAATGCCCATGAACATAATTTAAAAAATATAAATTTAAATTTACCAAAAAACAAACTCGTTGTAATAACTGGTGTGAGTGGATCTGGCAAATCAACATTAGCCTTCGATACAATTTATGCTGAAGGACAGAGAAAGTATATCGAATCACTAAGTGCTTATGCCCGTCAGTTTTTAGATATGATGGATAAACCCAAGGTTGATAAAATAGAAGGTTTATCTCCTGCTATTTCAATCGATCAAAAAACAACTTCCAAAAACCCTAGATCAACTGTAGGAACAGTAACTGAAATTTATGATTATCTAAGGGTTCTATTCTCAAGAGTTGGTGTACCCTATTCACCCGCAACTGGAAAACCAATCAAAGGCTTAACTAGCTCAGAAATGATAGATGAAGTTAAGTTAAAATTTAATTCAAAAAAAATAATGATTATGTCTCCATTAATTAAAGGGAGAAAAGGAGAGTATAAAAAACTCTTTGAGGAATATTTTAAAAAAGGTTACGAGAGATTTTTTATTAATAACAAACTTTATCAAAAAGAAGAACTACCTGAATTAAGTAAAAACTTTAAACATTCTATAAGTGTTGTAATTGATAGAATAGTACCTTCAAAAGATAATAGAGATAGATTAGCAAATAGTATTGAAATTAGTTTAAAAGAAAGTGAAGGAAGTGTAGAGGTATTTAACATTGATGATAATGAAATAATTACATTGTCTGATAAATTCATGTGTCCCGTAAGCGGATTTAGTATTGATGAGATAGAACCCAGATTATTTAGTTTTAATAATCCATATGGAGCTTGTAAAACATGTGACGGTCTTGGTGAGATAGATACATTTGATGAAGATATATTGATACCAGATAAAAATTTATCATTTAATGAAGGAGCAATAAATTTTTGGTCAGAAAGATCAAAATCAAGAATATTTCCAAAGCTAAAAAAAATGTTTAATGCAAAAAAATTAGAAAATATTATTTGGTCTAAAATACCTAAATCTTTTCAAAATGAGGTTCTTTATGGTGGAAGACAATTTGATGGTTTAATAAATATCATGGACGATATCTATGATGGCTCTTCAAGTTGGTGGAGGCAATGGGAGCTTGAAAAATTTAGAAACTCAAAAACTTGTAATGACTGTAATGGAAAAAGACTTAATGAAAAAGCACTGTGTGTTAAGATTAATAATATAACTATTTCTGACTTTACTTCCCTAAGCATAGCTAATTCTTTAAAGTGGATTAATGAATTTGAAAATGAATTAAATGATCAGGAAAAACTAATAGCAGCTCCATTAAAAAAAGAAATCTTTTCTAGATTAAATTTTTTAAATGAAGTTGGTTTGAATTACTTAAGTTTATCGAGAAAAAGTTCTACTCTATCTGGTGGAGAGTCTCAAAGAATTCGATTAGCAAGTCAAATTGGGTCTGGTTTAACTGGAGTTACATATGTATTAGATGAACCTTCAATAGGACTTCATCAAAGAGATAATCAAAAACTTATAAATACTCTCAAGAATTTAAGAGATTTAGGTAACACAATAATAGTCGTTGAGCATGATGAGGATATTATAAGAGAGGCAGATTATGTGGTTGATATCGGTAAGCATGCGGGTATCAATGGTGGATCTATTGTAGCTAACGGAGAATTCAACAAAATACTAAATAGTAAAGATAGTTTAACTAGTAGCTATATAAGGGGTTTGATTGGTAGGTATCCACCCACTCTTAATAAAAATCCATCAAAACAATTTATTGAAATTAAAAAGGCAAATGGGAATAATTTGAAAGATGTGAGTGTAAAATTTCCTTTAAGTAAGTTTATAACTATTACTGGTGTTTCTGGAAGTGGAAAGTCAACATTAATTAATGAAACTTTGTATGGAGCTACTAATAACAGAATTTATGAAAAAATTATTAAAACACTCCCTTATGAGGACATTAAAGGTATAGAAAATATTGATAAAGTTATAAATATCGATCAATCACCGATTGGAAGAACACCTAGATCAAACCCAGCTACTTATGTTGGGCTTTTTACACCTATAAGAGAATGGTTTGCAAATTTACCAGAAGCTAAAGTTAAAGGTTTTAAACCTGGTAGATTTTCATTTAATGTTAAAGGAGGTAGGTGTGAGAGTTGTGAGGGTGATGGATTAAAAAAAATTGAAATGCATTTTTTAGCACCTGTATATGTTAAATGTGAAGTTTGTAACGGAAAAAGATATAATAAGGAAACATTAAGTATTCAATATAATAAAAAAAATATTAATGATATATTATCAATGACAGTAGATGATGCTGAAGAATTTTTTATTAATAATCCACAAGTATATTCAAAGCTTAAAACACTAAAAGATGTTGGTTTAGGGTATATTTCTATTGGTCAATCAGCAACAACACTATCCGGTGGAGAAGCTCAAAGGATTAAACTTTCTAAAGAATTATCGAAACGTCAAACTGGAAAAACACTTTATATTTTAGACGAACCTACAACTGGACTTCACTTTGATGATATAAAAAAACTTTTAGAGATACTTCATAAATTAGTGTCTTACGGAAATACTGTAATTGTAATAGAACACAACTTAGATGTCATTAACACGAGTGATTGGATTATAGATTTAGGACCTGAGGGTGGAGAAAAAGGTGGGAATATTTTATTTGAAGGTAAACCAAAGGATCTAATTAAGAATAAAAATAATCAAACAGGTATTTATTTAAGAAAATATCAAGAGTCTCTTGCTTTAAGCACTGCTTCATAATTTAAATCCCCCACTATTCCAAGCACAAGAAATAAAGAGGAAAAAGTTCCAATCAAAACCCCAAAAATAAAAACTATTGGCATTTCAGTTAAATTGACAGGTGCAAGAAAAACTAGACATAATAATGCCAAAATAGTTGTGAAACTTGTCAATATAGTTCTTCGAAGATTTAATTTAATTGAGTTGTTAACATTAGTTTCAAAATTATCTTTATTTTCCTCGTTTGAAGTTAAACTTCTAAGTCGATCAAATAGAACTATAGTATCGTTTATGCTGTAACCTGCAATTAGTAGCAAAGCTGCAATCATTGTTAAATTAAATTCAATATTAAATAATGACATAAAGCCTATAGCTACAAAAACGTCATGTAATAATGCGAATATACCTGATGCTGCAAACTGCCAATCAAACCTTATCCAAACATAAACAGCTATTACCAACAAAGAAGATGCTAAAGCATAAATAGAATTTTTTATAAGTTCTTCACTAAAAGTTGGTTCTATATACTCAGAGAGTAATATTTCAATATCCGGGTTTTGATCAATTAGATTTTTTATTTCTTCAATAAAAACAGGATTATTATCACCTGACTCTATTCTGATACTGAAAACATCACTGCCAACCTCTCTTTTAATTAAGACTTCTCTGTCAGAGTCTATAAAATCAAAGTATTCATTAAGCTGATTAGTTGTTAAGTTTGATTTTACCTCAAAGTTCAATCCACCTTTAAAATCAATTCCTAAATTCAATCCTTTAAAAAAAATAATAATAATTGTTAGTATTATAAGAGTAAGGGAGACTAAATAAGATTTATTTTTAAAAGAGTAAAAATTAATCATCTTTGAAGTCCAAGGTATTTTATTGAAGTTATATTAATAAATAATTTTAGTATTATGTAAGTAACTATTAGAGAGGATATAATTCCAATAATTAAAGAAATTGAAAAACCTCTAATAGGCCCAAAACCAAAAGCAAATAAAAAAATAGCTGCGAATAATGTTGTTAAATTAGAGTCAAGAATAGTTACATAGGCAGAATTGAAACCATGATTTTTAGGATCTTCGATATTATGTTTAAAATTTTCTCGAATTCTTTCAAATATTAAAACATTTGCATCTACACACATTCCTATTGTTAATACTATTCCAATAACACCAGGTAGAGTTAATGTTGTGTTTAATAAGGACATCATTGCAAAAAGTAAAGACAGACAACTAATAATTGTGATAACTGTAAAAAATCCTGAAATTTTATAATAAATAATCATAAAAAGAGTAATAGCTATAAGAGCTATTATTGATGCTATCACTCCCTTCTCTACGCCTTCTTGTCCAAGAGTCGGGCCTATTTGTTTTTCTTGAATTATTTTTATTTGAGTTGGTAAAGATCCAGACTTTAAAATGATTGCAAGATTATTAGCGGTTTCATTTGTAAAACCACCAGATATTTGACCACTACCGCCAGTAATTGACTCTCTTATAACGGGAGCAGTAATTAAAGAACCGTCAAGAACTATTGCAAATCTAGAACCAACATTTTCAGATGTCATTTTCGCAAAAAGATCTGAACCTTCTTTATTAAAAGAAAAAGCAACGACTGGTTCATTTTGATTATATTGAAGTGACGCATCTTGAATAAAATCACCAGTTATATTTGGAATTTCTTGAACTCTAACTTGCTCACCTGTTTCTTCATTTATAAAAGTCTTAGAACCAACTATATTATTTTTTTCTAGGTGCAATGTTAATTTAGCTGTTTTAGAGATTACTTCTTTGACGTTATTATCTAAATCACCAGGTATTTCTAATAAAATTTTATTTAAACCTACTTTTTGTATAGATAATTCTTTATTACCAAGAAAATCAACTCTTGACCTTACAATTTCAACTGCATTTAAAGTCATATCTGACAATGATTTATTAAAACTTTGTTTAGAAAAAATATAACTATTTTCCTTATCTGATTTTTCATTAATTTCTAAACCTAAATTTTGTATAACAATATTTGTAAGAGCATCTAAATTTTGGTTTTTAGATATTACAATTTCTCCATTATCTATATCAGATGAAATAGAATAAGTATTTTCAATATATTGAGATGTTTTAACTAAAAGATTGTTAAGATATTCTTCTTCATTTAATTCTAATAAATATGAAAACCCTCCCTGAATATCTAATCCAAAATTAATTTTGCTATCAGATGTTTGACTTTCAAAATTAGGTTTAATAAAGATATAGCTTCCTATTAACAGTAATAAAGATACCCATAATCTCCACTGTTTAAAAATAATCATTATGTTATTTTAGTTTATTAAGCTATTTAGCTGCTATATCTGCTATCATACCCTTAGCTACTTTGACTTGTACGTTATCTGCTATTTCTACAGAGAGAGTACCATCATCATTTACATAATGGATGTTGCCTATAATTCCGCCTTGGGTCACAACTCGATCACCTTTTTTTAAATTTGCAATCATATTTTTGTGATCTTTTAATTTCTTTTGTTGGGGCCTAATAAGTAAGAAGTAGAAAACGACAAAAATTAATATAAGTGGTAGAATTCCTGCAAGTTGTTCCATGATTTAAATCCTTTAAATTAATAAAATAAGCACTAAAATCTCACAATCATCAATGAAGTCAACATAAAATTGAAAAATAAATATTTACTGTGCTGGAATAGATCAAAAAATTCTTTAGATAAAATACCATTCAATAAAGTCCTTGATTTAAAGCTTTTGTATGGTGTTGATCAACAAATAAAAAAAATAGAGGAAAATACAAAAAACTTTTTAGAGGGTTTAGCTTTTAATCATGGTCTTTTATGGGGTGTACGTGGTAGTGGCAAAAGTAGTATTATAAGAGGTATATTAAAAAATTATGCTCATAAATATGATAAATTTGAAACATTAGAAATTAATAGTGAAGATTTATCAGATTTACCAAATATTTTTTTAAATTATAAGTTCGACAAAAAAATCATAATATTTATTGACGATCTATCATTTGAACAAAACGATAGAAGATATATTCAATTTAAATCGTTTCTTGAAGGATCTTTTTACAACTCAAACTACGAATTTCTAGTATATGTCACAAGTAACAGAAGGCATTTAATGAAGAGAGATATGTTAGATAATGAGAGATCATCTGCTATATCTCAAGATGAGGGGATTGAAGAAAAATTATCTTTATCTGATCGATTTGGATTATGGATTAGTTTTCATAACTTAAGTAAGAAAGACTTTATCTTAATAATTAAAAATTATTGTAAATTTTATAAAATAGAATTTGATAATGAGATTGAAAATAGTGCACTCAAATGGATCTTTTCAAGAGGAAATAGAACAGGTAGGTCTGCTTACCAATTTTTTAAATATTATTGTTCTAGTAAGAATATAATTATTTAGAGATTTTATCTAAATTCCCCATGTATGGTTTCAGGACCTGTGGAATACTAATACTGCCATCCTCATTTTGATAGTTTTCCAAAATTGCAATTAATGTTCTCCCAACCGCTAAACCAGATCCATTTAAGGTGTGAACAAATTTATTTTGATCTAAGTCTTTATAACGAGCATTCATTCTCCTAGCTTGAAAAGAATTACAATTACTGCAGGAAGATATCTCTCTATATTTTCCCTCACCAGGTAACCACACTTCAATATCATAAGTTTTTTCTGCTGAAAAGCCCATATCACCAGAGGATAATAAAATAATTTGATAAGGAATTTTTAAATCATCTAAAATAGAAGTTGCACAATTTAACATTCTTTCCAACTCTTTTTCTGATTCATCCTCTTTAGTTATGCTTACTAATTCGACTTTAGAAAATTGATGTTGTCTTATCATTCCCCTTGTATCTCTTCCAGCTGCTCCAGCTTCAGATCTGTAACATGGTGTCCAAGCTGTGTACCTCAGGGGCAAATTTTTATCAGATACGATTGCATCTAATACTAAATTAGTCAAAGGTACCTCAGCAGTTGGTATCAACCAATGATTTGTGTTAGTTTTAAATAAATCTTCTGAAAATTTTGGCAATTGCCCTGTTCCATAAGCTGCAGCATCTCTAACTAAATTAGGTGGATTAATTTCTGTGTAATCAAATTCATTTGTGTGTTTATCCAACATAAAATTAGCTATAGCTCTTTCTAATTGAGCTATCTTTTTCTTTAAATATACAAACCTTGTACCTGACACTTTTCCAGCTTGCTCAAAATCAATCATTTCTAAATTCTCTCCAAGTTCATAGTGGGATTTCGGTGTAAAACTAAATGAAGGAATTTTTCCGACTTGTTTTATTAATTTGTTTGAGGTTTCATCTTTTCCCACAGGTACATCTTTATGTGGGAGGTTTGGCAGACTAGATAAATTATTTTTTAATTGCTCATCTATTATTGAAATATCGTTTTCTAGTTCATCTATCTTGTTTTTAATTAATTGTACCTTTTTTTGTAAATCAGCTTTATCACTGTCGTTAAGATTTGCAAAAGAAGATGATAAATTCTTTCTCTCTGCTCTTAATTCTTGAGATTTAGTTAAAATGTCTCTTTTTTTCTTATCAAGAGATATAATTTCATTTGATTTTGGATCAATAAATCTCTTTTTTAACAATTCATCAAATAATTCAGGATTTTCTCTTATAAAAGTAATATCATGCATGACAATTTCTATTAATTATTCTCATCCTTATTAATCTGTCGCTTAGCCATAAATTTAGATACAAAGATAGATATTTCATACAAAATTATTATAGGTAACGCTAGAGAAATTTGTGAAAATGGATCAGGTGGTGTAACTATTGCAGCAAATACAAATGACAAAACAATTGCATACTTTCTGAATGAAATTAATTGACTTATAGTGAGCACACCAAATTTAACAAGTAAAAGTAAAATAACAGGTAATTGAAAAGCAAGTCCAAAAGCAAAAATAAATGTCATCATAAGTGACAAATATTCATTCATTTTTGCTTGAAGAGTAATATTGATACCGTCCGCTTGTGAGGTTTGAAAACTTAAAAAAAACTTCCAAGCTATGGGTGATATTACGTAATAGACAACAGCGGCACCTAAAATAAACAAAAATGGGATAGCAATTAAAGTTGGTAATGAAATTTGTTTTTCTTTTTTAAGTAATCCTGGGGATACAAAAGACCAAATCTGAATAGTAAAAAAAGGGAATGAAATAAAAGCAGCTGTAAAAAAAGCAACTTTAACGTTTGTTAAAAAAGCCTCTTGAAGAGCTGTATAAATTAATCCATTGCCATCTCCTAAGATTGAAGTTAGCGGTTTAGCAAGGAATTCAAATATTGATTGAGAAAAATAAAAAGAAAATATAAATGCAATAATGAAAAAAATTATGACATAAATTAGTTTTTGTCTTAGTTCCTTTATATGATCGAAGAAATTCATTGAACTTTCAACTTCGGTCATTTTTTTCGCCTTTCATTATTTCATCATTACTTTTTTCAATAAATTCGTCTAATTCTTTTCCTTCTTTTATAATTGACTCTTTTGTATCTAAAATATCCTTTTTAATATCTTTCACCTCCTCTAAATGAGATATCTCATTTACAGTAGATTTAAACTCTCTAGAAATTTTTCCTAGGCCTGAGGTTATTCCTTTAATAAATTTAATAATAGTTGGTATTTCCTTAGGTCCTACGACTATTACAGTTATGATTAGGATGATGGATATCTCCATCCAACCTAAAGAAAACATTACTGGTCCTTATTTTGATTGTCTTTATTGTCTTGATCTGGGTTAGCAGGTTTTTCATCTTCAGCCATGTTGCTCTTGAAAGACTTAATTCCTTTTGCCATATCTGCCATTAAAGATGGTATTTTACCTTTTCCAAATAATAAAAGAACGATAATTAAAACAATTATCCAATGCCATATGCTAAATGTACCCATTTTTGTAATCTACTACATAATTAATGTCTTATCTAGGAAAAATAAATACGTGGTTTAGATCTAGTGAAAAAGAAACTGAACTAGCAGGAGCAGGTAAAAACTCTCCAATTAACTTGCTATGTATGTGGTGTTTTTTATTATTGCTATCATTCACTGTCATATGAATCATAGCGCTATTTCCAAGAAATTTAGAGTCAACAACAACTCCTGAGTTAGGACTTGTCAAAGGAGACTTTTCAACATTCAATTTAATAGCCTCAGGTCTAACTACTACATTTACTTGTTGGTTATCTTTAAAGTCTTTTGTATCTAGTATACCTAAAGGGGTTTCGCATTTATTATTTAAAATCTTTGTCTTAAAAATATTAACCTCTCCAAACAAAGAGGCAACATAAACATTAGAAGGATTAAAGTATATTTCACGAGGTTTTCCTATCTGAACTATTCTTCCCTTTTCCATTACAATAATGACATTGCTAAGAAACATAGCCTCTTCGGCATTGTGTGTTACTACAATAGCAGAGGAGTCCAAGCTATTGATTAAGTGCAGTGTGTCATCAATAATTTCCTTTTTTAAATTAGTATCTAAATCAGAAAAAGGTTCATCTAATAGTAATAGACGTGGTTGAACAGCTATTGACCTTGCTAATGCTACTCTTTGCTGTTCTCCTCCACTAAGAGCATGAGGATATTTATCAAGAAAATTTTCAACTTTCGCTAATTGTATTACTTGTTCAATCAACTGTTTTTTATTCACATTAGTGCTTGCTGCAAAACTAATATTTTCTTTTACGTTCATATGAGGAAATAATGCAAAGTCTTGAAACACGTAAGAGATTGATCTTTGCTCTGGGGGAGTATTAAATTTTTCATTTGCGACTAATTTACCCTCAAAAGATATTTGCCCCTTTTGAATTTCTTCCAAACCAGCTATTAATCGAATTAAAGTAGTTTTTCCACAGCCGGAGGGACCCAAAATGGAAACAATCGAGTTATGCTCTATTGAAAAACTAAGTTTATTTATAGCATTTATCTCACCGAAAGAATGGTGAAGATCTCTCACATCAAGTATCATTATTTTGCGTTAATTGACTTTTTGAAAACTCATCAAGAGTTTCTGCTTGATCGTCATCATCTATGAAGGCTTCATCCTTATTTAGATCATCTGAAACCTCTTGGATATTCATTGAAGCAAAATTTTCATCCAATATTCCAGAGTTTTTCATTTCCTCTATTCCAGGAAGATTATCTAGTGTGCCTAAACCAAAATGTAAAAGGAAGTCTTCAGTAGTACCCCAAAGAATAGGTCTACCTGGAACTTCTTTTCGACCTCCTGGTGCTATCCAGCCAAACTCCATTAATTGATCAAATATTCCTTGCCCTATCACAACTCCTCTAATACTTTCAATTTCTGATTTTGTTATAGGTTGATGATAAACAACTATAGCCAATGTCTCTATTGCTTGTTTTGAAAGTCTCTTTTGTATTTCTTTTTTTTCATGAAAGATCTCACTGACTTCTGTGTTTGTTAAGAAAATCCACTTATTTGATATTTTTTTTAAATTTATACCTCTATGTTGATAAGCAGTCTCTAAATTAGACATGACCTCAGAAATATCCTCATGAATATCCAATCTTTTTTTAATTTCATTTTCTGAAACTGGCTTACTTGATGCAAATATTAAAGCTTCAATTTTTTGTGAAGTTTCACTCATCTTTTTTTAAATATATATCAGAAAATGGCAATGATTGCTTAATTACTATTTTTTTTTCTTCATTTTTATCTTCTTTTGCCATGTGAAGGCTGGCATTAAATGTGCTAGAAAAAAATGATTTATTCAAAATATCCGATTTTAAATTATCAGGTAGTAAACTCTTCAATGTGAACCAATCTTGGTTAGATAGAATTTCCTTAGAAATTACGTTTTGACCATCCTTGATCGTAAATAATTTAGTAGAGCTAAACTTTAAAGTATATTGTTGATTTCTTTTATGAATATTTGCATAAGCTTTTAAAAGATCAATGAGCTTGTCTTTAATTACAAAGTTTTTTTCAATTTTTAATTTATGTTTTTGTGTATTTGGAAAGAATTCCTGTTTGAATTTAGGAAGCTCGAATAACTTAATACTATTTTTATTTACAAGTTCTAATATCGTTAATCGATTTGTAAGAAATCTTGTTACTTTTTTAACATCCTCTTCTTTGTCTTTATTTACTAGGTATTTGGATTTTAAAAAAACCATTATAGCAGCCATTAGTAAATATTCTGATGCTATCTCTATGCTAACCTTTTTTAAATCTACAATAAAAGCAATATATTGGTTA
>CACGPP010000007.1 GCA_902574995.1 uncultured Alphaproteobacteria bacterium | reverse complement strand
TAAGAAATATTTAAAACCGTTTAACAAATGATGATTAAAGATAAAAAACCAAAAGACAAATATTAGCTTTATAGGTAGCAAGTTTATCAACAATGTTAATACTTGATTAAGTTGAGGAAGAAAATTTAAGCTTCCTAACCAAATTGCAAAAAAAGGCAAAGAAAAAGCAAATGCAATTACTCCTATCCTGCTGGAGATAGAAAATACCATTGTTAAAAAAGGTCTATATATTTGCAAATGTGGTGATATTGGAGCCATAGAAAGGCAATATATTTAAAAATGTCTTATAGTAAAAAACTATTATTTTATTAATTCATGCGTTACATGAATAAATTAAGGCTGTGGAAAAAATGTTAATCAAATTACCCATTCATTGAAATTAAGGTTCTGAAAATGCCCTATATTCAATTAAAATCCAATTAGGTCGTGAACATTTTTGTTTAAATGTGCCGAATCTCACCCCGCATGAGAAAGCTTTATTCATATAAAGTTGGCACCACGACCTATCAATATACTCTCTTTAATATGTTAATTGTCTATATATAATCTGCTGCTATGTCTGCTTTGGCACAATTATCCAAATTTATTGATCGATTTAATACAATCATAGGATATCTATGTGCTTTTTTTGTTTTCTCTATGGTCATAGTTGTATTCACTGTTGTCGTCTTAAGATATGGGTTCAATATTGGTTTTATATGGATGCAAGAAGTTTATGTTTGGCTTCATAGTTTTGTTTTTATGTTGGGTGCTGGTTTTACTTATTTAGCTAATGAACATGTCAGAATAGACGTCTTTTACCGAGAGGCATCAAAAAAATATAAAGCTACTGTAGATCTATTTGGAAATATTTTTTTACTTCTACCTTTTTTATATATTATTTGGAATTACAGCTATCCCTTTGTATATAGATCTTTTTTAATGGGAGAGGTTTCCAGAGAAGCGGGCGGTATGCCTGCTTTATATATTTTAAAAAGTGCAATTCTATGGTTTTGTTTAGTTTTATTTCTTCAGTTAGTCTCTAATGTAATTAAATCAGTACTAACACTTTCAAACTATCATTTGTCTGATAATAAATCATGATTAGTCCTGAAATTTTAGCAATTGTAATGTTTGTAACAACATTGGGGTTATTACTTTTCGGTTTTCCCGTTGCTTTTACACTCGCTGGAACAGCTCTTCTGTTTGGATTTTTAGGAGATGCTTTGGAAATATTTAATTTCAGAATGCTAGGATTTTTTCCTCAACGCATTTTTGGAACAATGATTAATGAGCCCCTTGTGGCTGTGCCCCTATTCATTTTTATGGGAATAATGCTAGAAAAAACAAAAATTGCAGCCGGACTATTACATTCAATTGGAGAACTTTTTGGGACTACTAAAGGAGGTCTTGGAATAGGGGTTGTAATAGTGGGTATGTTGTTAGCTGCATCAACAGGCATCGTTGGTGCAACAGTTGTTACAATGGGAATGTTATCTTTACCTTCAATGATGAAAGCTGGCTATGATCAAAAAATAGCCACAGGCACAATTTGTGCCGCTGGCACATTAGGACAAATAATACCTCCCTCAATTGTTTTAGTTTTACTGGCAACAATTTTACAAGGCGCAAATGAAGAAGCAGCGATGTTAGTTGGTAATTTAGCTCCAGACCCGGTTACAGCAATTGATTTATTTGCTGGTGCAATTCTACCTGGATTGATGTTAGTAGTCTTATTTATAATTTTTATTTTCTTTTACGCTAGAATAAACCCATTAAGTTGTCCGCCTGTTGAGACTACCAAGTCAAGAACTGAGATATACATTGAAGCTGCTAAATCAGTCGTGCCTCCCATAACTCTTATTGTGCTAGTTTTAGGCTCAATTTTATTTGGAATAGCTACCCCCACAGAGTCTGCATCAGTTGGAGCTGTTGGAGCTGCGATAATTGCACTGTTAAAGGGTGAATTAAATTTCAAGAATATTAAAGAGACAGCTTTAGGAACTGTAAAACTTAGTTCATTTGTATTTGTAATTTTAATTGGTGCCTCAATGTTTTCTCTTGTGTTTCGTGGTTTTGGTGGTGATGAAATGATAGAGCATTTTCTTGGAACTCTACCTGGTGGGCTTTACGCAGCACTCATTTTAGTAATGATAGTAATTTTTCTATTAGGTTTTTTCCTAGACTATATCGAAATAATTTTCGTCATCGTTCCATTAGTTGGTCCAATATTAATTGCAAACGGGGCAGACCCATTATGGTTAGGTATTCTTATTTCACTGAATTTACAAACTAGTTTTTTAACACCTCCTTTTGGATTTTCTTTATTTTTTTTAAGAGGAGTGGCCCCAAGTAGCATTAAAACTAGAAACATGTACAGAGGAGTAATTCCCTTCATTGGAATTCAGGTATTAGCTATATTAATTGTTGGTTTTTATCCTGAAATAGCAACCTGGTTGCCAAATAAAATGTTCTGATAGATAGATCATCCCCGAATAGGTATCGGGGATGATTTTAATTTTGAATTTATGCTGATGGATAAGTAAATGGAAGGCTTCTTACTCTCATGTACTCTTTTTCAGATGTATTTGTCCATCTCAGAATTGATGATCTAAATTCAACAATATGTGAGAAAAGAGCCTGAGAAACAGGGTCTTCCGCTGCTATTGAGCTACAAACCTCTCCTGCTCTTTGACCCAATGCATTCATAACTGGATCTGGCAATTGTCTCATTTGAACACCATGCTCATTAATAAGTTTTTGATACGAACTATCGTTTGCAGCTTGGAACATAGATAGAACTTCCATGTTAACTGCCTTAGTTGCAATTGTGACTAGCTCTTTAGTTGCGTCATCAAGTTTTTCCCACTCAAACATATCTATTGAACAATCTAAGATAGTTGCTGGTTCATGCCATCCTGGGTTATAGTAATACTTAGCTGCTTGGTGTAATCCTTTACCTAAGTCAGCAGCAGGACCAATCCATTCTGTTGCATCAATCGCACCTGATGCAAGTGATGGAAGCACATCCGCTCCAGCCAAAAGAACTGTATTAGCGCCAAAAGATTTTAATACCTCTCCACCAAGACCAGGCATTCTGATTTTTAGACCTTCAAAGTCTGCTAGAGAATTAATTTCTTTATTAAACCAACCCCCCATCTGGTTACCAGTATTACCCATTGGAAGAAATTTTACACCGATAGCATTATAAGCTTTATCTGCTGCTTCAATTCCTCCACCATAGTAACACCATGCATTTTGTTCTTGAGCTGTTAAACCAAAAGGTAAAGCTGCAGAAAATGATGGTGCCATACTAATGTTTGTCCAATAGTAACCTGCGCCGTAAGCCATTTGTGCAGCACCAGATCTTACTGCGTCCAATGACTCAAGAGGTGGTACTAATTCGCCACCATGATAAACAGTAATTTTTAATTTATCAGAAGCATTGTTAACATAACTTGCAAATCTATCTATTGCTTTACCAAGACCTCCTGCTTTACCAAAAGCAGAACATGCAATCCATTCCATGTGTCCACCTGATATTGCCGGTGCTGGAAATGAAGAAACTGCTGCGGCACCCAGTGCTGCAGCACCTGCACCTTTAAGGAAATTTCTTCTTTTCATGGTCTTATTATTAGACTTCTTTTTTGCCATAAATATTCCCCTCCTAAATTAAGAAATAATTAATTATTTTTTATTAGCTATCATTATACCAACAATCACAGATAAAATTCCAGCGTAATGATAACCCTGAAGTGTTTCTTGAAAGACTAAATATGCAAGAATCCCGCCAAAAATAGGCATTAAGTGGAGAAAAGGGCCTGATTTATTTGGGCCAATTAAAGCCACTCCAGTATTCCAACAAATATATGACAAGATGCTAGGAAAAGTTCCGGTATAGCCAATTACTAATAAGGTTTTGTGGTCAAATATTATGAAATTGTTTTGGATTATAACGTCATATAAATAAACAGGTAAGAGTAAGATTACTGTAAATACAAATGATAAATATAAAAAACTAAATCCTGAAACACCTGTTTCATTTTTTTTTAGAAATATTGAATACAATGCCCAAGATATAACAGCAAGTAGAATGAATAAATCTCCAGAGTAAAATTTTGAATCAAATATATTTTGATAGTTACCTTTTGTTATAACATAGCTAACACCAATAAGAGATAAAATGACACCTAACATTTGAAACAAGTTTGTTTGGTTTTTATAAATCAATTTGTTTAGAAGGATTATCAACATGGGGGTTGTCGAAATAACTAATAAAGAATTAATAACAGTTGTCGCTGTTAGACCAATATAAGTTAATGTGTTAAAAAGTGTTGGACCAGTTAAAATGATCAAAAAAACCATTCCTGGTTGTTTTTTTAAAAGGGGTAAGTCAACTAAAGCATTTTTTAAACAAAAGGGAGTTAAAATAATTAAAGCTATTACCCACCTATAAAAAGATAACGATAAGGGTGATACTAAATCCTCGACTGAAGATAATCTTCCTACTATAAAATTGCCTGACCAAAATAAGGAGGCAAAACATAAAAATATCGCTGCTTTAAGAGAAACACTCACTTAGATTTTTTATTTTAAATTTTCAATAGCAATTGCTAGACCTTGACCACCACCGATACACATACTTGCAACACCAAACTTTTGTTTTGTTCTTCTAAGTTGATGAGACAAGGTTGTAATAATTCTTGCACCTGAACAGCCAATGGGGTGTCCTAATGCAATAGCGCCCCCAGCAATATTTAATTTACTTGGATCAATCTTTAAAGATCTTTGGACAGCAACTGAAGTTGCAGCAAACGCCTCATTGACCTCAACCAAATTAAAATAGTTAATATTTACACTCATTTTCTTCATTAATTTCTTTATAGCTGTAATTGGAGTAACACCCATATAATCGGGATTGCCCGCTGAGGACGCCCAAGATAGTACTTTTGCTATTGGTTTAACTTTGTTAGAAGTTACATATTTTTCTGAAGCTAGAGCCAAAAAACTAGCTCCATCATTTAATGAAGAGGCATTTCCAGCAGTAACTGTTCCAGATTTTTTAAAAACAGCTTTTAATTGGCTTAATTTTGGCAAAGTCGTGTCTTTTCGAATTTCATCTTTAAGAGATGTTTTTGTCAATTCGTTTTTGAAGTAATTATTTTTAATTGCCTTATAAGTTTTTAGATAAGACTGATAAGCAAATTGATCTTGGTCTTGTCTTGTAACATTATATTTTCTTGAAACGTTTTCAGCTGTTATGCCCATATGTTCTTTTGAAAAAGCATCTGTTAGGCCATCGTTAACTAAAGTGTCTATAAAGATATTGTTTCCTAATTTTTTTTCTCCAGTTCTACTCAGATACGCGTGGCGTGCCCTGGACATACTTTCTTGACCACCAACAATTAATAAATTTGACTCGCCGGAATAAATTTTAGATGAACCATCTATTGTAGCTCTCATACCACTTCCACAAACTTGATTTACTACATAAGCAAAGGATGTCTGTTGCATTCCGGAACCTAGTGCAACTTGCCTTGCTGTATTCATTCCTAGTCCACTAGTTAATACTTGTCCTAAAATTAATCCTTCAACTTCTTTAGTATTGATTGTTTTATTTCTATCAAATAATTCTTTGAGACAAGAGGTTCCTAATTCTACTGATTCAGTTTTTTTGTAATTACCTAGATAAGCTCCTATTGGTGTTCTAACTGCATCGATTATGAAAACATCACTCATTAATATTTATCCTTCTGTATTCAATTATTGACTCAGGATTTGCCAACGATCCCAAGTTCTGCACTTTATCATTATTGATAATTTTTTTGACAAGTATTTCAGAGTTTTTACCACTTTTTGTTCTTGGAATGTCTTTAACTATAAATATTTTCCAAGGAACATGTCTTGGACTAAGCGATGTCTTGAGGTGTTTTTTCACTATTGTATTAAAATCAACATTAATTTTTGTGTTTAACAATTTCAAAAAAAGCACAATTTTTTCATCATTTTTAGTCAAATAACCTGTTGCCAAACAGTCCTCAATCCAATGAAATTTTTGTAAGCAACTGTATATTTCACCTGTTCCTATTCTAACACCACCTGGATTTAAAGTAGCATCTGACCTTCCAAAAATTACATAACCTCCATTTTTTGTTTTTTTCACATAATCTCCATGAGACCATATGTTTGGAAATTTTTTAAAATATGCGGATTTATATTTATTATTCATTCTGTCATTCCAAAAATAAATTGGCTTAGAGGGAAAAGGAGTCTTGCAAACTAGTTCTCCTGTCTTTTTGGTTGGCTTGCCATTATCATTGAAAACATCAATATCCATACCCAAGCCTGGTCCTTGAATTTCACCTGAATAAACAGGTAAAGTTGGTATTCCTAACATAAAACACGAAACTATGTCTGTACCGCCACTCACCGAATGTATAAAAGATTTTGAATTTAAACTTTTATTAATAAATTTAAAAGTGTCTGGGCTTAGAGGAGAGCCAGTTGATATAAAACAATTAATTTTTTTTAAAATATCTTTTTTATTTGATTTATAATTATTCTGGATAGTTTCATAAACTTTTGCTCCCGCACCTAGCATTGTTGAATTAGTATCTTTTGTAATATTGATAACTCGATTTATATTTGGATAAAATGGGGAGCCATCATAAAGAACGATTGAGGAACCCAGTAGTAAGTTTGAAACTGTCCAGTTCCACATCATCCACCCGCAAGTAGTTAAGAAAAGCATTTTATCTTCAGATGTAACATTTGTGTGTATTGCTAGTTCTTTTAAATGTTGAAGGAGTGAGCCTCCGTGGCCGTGCGTAATACACTTGGGAAGCCCTGTCGTTCCACTAGAAAATAAAACATATAGCGGATGATTAAAGCTCAATGATATATTTTTATTTAGTTTTAAATATTTTTTGTGATTGTAAATTTTTTTTAATTCAGAAGTGTTATTATTTGAAGGATAACTAGTTTTTAAAATTAGTGGATTATTTAAATTTGCTTTTAATGTTTTTAAGTTTTTTGAATATTGAAATTTCTTGCCGTTATAAAAATAATAGTCAGCAACAATTAAAAGCTTAGGCTTAAGCTGGGAAAATCTGTCAATCACTGCTTGTGTTCCAAAGTCAGCAGAGCAAGAAGACCAAACTGCACCAATTTTTGCTGCAGAAAGGAAGCTTATTACTGTATCAGGTATATTTGGCAGATATCCAACAATTACATCGCCTTTTTTAATGCCTTTATCTCTAAAAAAATTGCTTAATGCATTAATTCTTTTATTTAAATCACTATAAATAATTTTTTCGCTGAATTTGTTTTCTCCAATAAATTCAATGGCCAAATCTGATGAATTATTTTTAGAAATTAAATCGTAATAATTAAGATTACTGTTATCAAAAAAAATTGAATTCCAAAAAGATTTTTTTTTGTAAGCTTTAAAAAATCTTTTCCTCTCAAGGTCGATATTAAAATACTCAACTATAGACTCCCAAAACTCACCAGGATTCTTATTAGTCCATAACCAAAGCTTGTTATAATTTAAAAATTTCTTAGAAAATTTTTGTTCTAAATATGTCTGAAATTTATAAAGGTTAGTAGTTTTAATAAATTTTCTACTTGGCTCAAATAACTTATCCATCTTTGTTTTTCATTAATCGTTGAAGGTCATCTGGTATTTTACTTGGAGCTCCTTGAGAATTGACGCAAACCATCAAAATTTTTGATTTAAAAATAATATTATTTTGTTTGTAAATATTTTGTTCGAGCTCAAATGATGCATTTTTAAGAGACAAAATATTGCTTTTAACAGTTAATTGATCCTCTAGTTTGCATGACTCAATATAATCACATTCGATCTTTTTTACTAAAAAAAGTCGATCATGATCTTTCAATAAAGAATTAAGTGTAAATCCCAACTCATTGATGATTTCAGTGCGGGCTCTTTCAATAAATTTTAAATAATTTGCGTAATATACAACTCCACCAGAGTCTGTGTCTTCATAATATATTTTGAAGTTGTATTGGAACATTAACTAGTCAAACCTAAATACAATATATAAGTTATAACAATTATAACTATTCCAAATATTAAATATCTATATTCATTCATTGAATTAAATACCTATTATAGAAATACTTAAGATATTTTTTCTCTCTTAAAATAATAAATCATTTTGTGTTTTGAAGGGATATCAGATTTATCCTTAATTACATTGACCAACTCCCAACCTTCTTTTCCACCTTTATTAAGCCAGTCATTTTCTGACTTTAATTCTTCATCATCTAAATATTGGGTATAAATTCTATACTCCCACTTTGAATGTTCTTTTTTATCGAAAGTTGGGTTAATCATTTCTTTATAACTTACGCATTTAAATTATAGAAAAACCATACTGCAGATAAACACCAAAGTGTTAAAAAAATCTTACCTAGTTTATCTGCCTTTTTAAAATGTGATTTCATTTCATTAAGCTGAGCTACATTTTGCCCGTCTTGTTTTTGAGAGTCCTTTAATTTTTTTTGGTAAAAAAATTTGTATATATTTATTGCACAAGTCCATCCTGTTAGTATGTAAAAAATAGAGCTAGATAAAGTTGTCATCTTTCTAATATAAACCTACTCCATAGTTCTTGCTAGTTTTATCAATCTTTATATTGGATAAAAGTAGGTTTTATAACCTGATTATCATAGTCTGCGATAGAGTCACATGAGTACCCTAAGTCATTTAACAATTCAGAAAAGTTTTTATCTGTGCATTTTTTTGCTCTAGCAATTCCATCATACCAAGCTGTGATTTTACCGTTAAAACCTTTAGGAGCATTATTTTGGTATATACCATATCGAAAAGAAGGTCCGTAAGATTTACCATTGTAAGAATAAATATTAGTTATAAATCCCTCTTCAACATATTTTAAATCTCCATTTATATATAGTTTTAGAAATCCATCATTGCCCCAATTTGCATGAATAATTACATCATGCCATTGATTAAATAAAATATTTTCTGGAATTACTGTTGCAGTCTCATGGGTTTCTACAACAGTCTTTTTTGTACAATGCGCTCTAGAAAATGCTAACCCTTTAAATTTTTTTTTATATTGAAATATAAAAACATTTTCAGAACCATTATCTCTGCAATGTGGAAAAACTTCATTTTCATAAGACAGTTTCATTTGTCCAAATTGAATAGTATGATTGTTAATAAGCTCATCATTTGGGTCTGATGTATATGTTAATTTCGAGTCATCTATATAAAACGACCATGCATACCAATTTTCACCTTTTTCTTTTGTATTGATATAAGCCTCAGTTCTTCCATAAGAACCCTTAAATTTTCCCCTTTCACAATCAAAGTCTTTACAATCAAGTGCTCTAAACTCAAATTTGTGTGATGACTCACCAAGTCTTGAAAATTCAGTATCGATGCTTTGACTCCAATCTTTACCAGCATCTAATCCATGTTTTTCAATAGTTGGCCAACCAATACCCTTGTAACTTCCAACTTGTTCTCCATTTTTAAATGTTAAGCCCAAACAGAAACTAGGGATAAATAACAATAGGGCTAAGAGGGTTTTCATTTTTCTTTTGCCTTCTCATATTCTAGTTTTCTTAATTTCTTCTTTAAATCATTAATTTTTTTTGATTTTTCTATGTCATAATTTTCAACAACTTCTTTTTTAAGTTTTGTAATCTTTTCTTCAATAAGTTTAATTTCCTCATCAAGAAGTTCCATTGTACTTTTTTTGTAGAAATATTCTTGCTCACCTAACTGACTAAGATTTGAGTTAACCTCATCTTTAGTTTTGCCTATTCTAATCTCATCAAAGTAAACAACCGTAGTGCCACCATCAGAACCCGTTTCCCATGTATGTTCCAACCAGTTTCTATAAATTCCAAATTTAAAGTTTGCTCTAATGTTTTTATCCCATAATGTTTTACCACTATAATCATAAATCAAATCACCATTTGCCCATATTTTATAGTAACCATCATTTTTGTATGACCAATTTACGTGCATTAATATGTCATTCCATCTTCCAATCATATCTGTCTTAGATAAAGACAGGCCTTTTTCTTTATTAATATTATTAGAAGGTGTGTATGAACCATCTTTCGCCTCAAAGCTAAAGTGTTGGTTAGGGTAAACATCATCAGGCTTACTGTGAAATTGCAGAAGTTTAAGACTTGACCTTGGATGCAATTCTGTAAATTCAGGTTGTAAATAAATTGACCAAGCATACCACATCTCTCCTTTGCCCCATTCGTTAATAGAAGCTATTTCAGCCCTTTCAGATTTTCCGTTATTTCTATTACAGTCATTAATTTTACCTTTACCCCCGCATTCACCTGGTCTAACTTCAAATCTAATACTAAGACTTCCATCTCTTACAGGGTGTCCTTCATCTTTAGAAACTATCTGTATCTGATGTTTTAAACCTAAAACTCTTGAGCTAAGTCTCCATTCACTCACTCCTGAGGAAACGTCCAAAGGAAGGGTAAAGTTTTTTTTACTAAGAGTGTATTTTTCAGAGATAGACTCAGTTAAGTCATCATTGGCCTGTTTACCATCTTTAAATGTCAAACCCCAACTCAAACTAGGAATAAATAACAACAAGGTTAAAAGAGTTTTCATTGGAAAAACTATATCTCTAATGTCCCATATTTGTCCCTTAAAAAAATATATCCTCTATGAATTAATTAAAAAGTTAATAAAATCAATAATTGGTTCCGTGGTGTAACGGATAGCACAAATGACTTCGGATCATTTAGTCAGGGTTCGAATCCTTGCGGAACCGCCAGTTTAATTTATAAAAAACTCCCTAAACCTTGAAGCTTATTAATGAAATCTCTAATTTGCTCGTTAATTTTTTGATTATCAATTTCTATTTGATCATTTTCATCAAAATCTAAGTCAAATAAACCCTCTCTGTCTTGAAGTATTTCTTCTAGTGTAAGATCTGCACTGTTGTCAAAATCAAAATTATTTAAAACAACTTTAGTGAGTAAAGGGGTGATAGCGTAACTAGAAATTATTCCAAACATTCCTGCCTCATCAAATTCTTGCCCATTTATTGTGCTAAAAAAAACTAGAAGTTTAGAAGCTCTATTAATCTCAGCATTTGAAAGTGCTTTATTACCAGAGACATCTAAAAAACTAAAAACATCTTCAAAGCACTCTCCCTTATTCTTGGAGAAATTTGAACAGGATAAAGATGCTTTGGAATTCATATATGATAGTACCTCTCCAAATACTAAGGTTAGACTAGCTGGGGTGTTATCGCACTTTGCGTATGTAAAAGTATTATTCGTATTATTCAAAAAATCATAGGACTCATCGGGATTATCTTGCTCTTCAAATACAACCTCTAAAATATCGTCATTCAGTTTCATAAAAACATTTTTAAATTCAAATATCTCTCCATCCAGATAAATCCAATCTTTATATGTCTTTGAGTCAGAAAACTGAAGATAGAAATACGCATAATCGTCTATTTCGTCCTGGCTTTCATAAAGATTGAAGTAGCCACTCTGAGTAATAATAAAAACATCTTCTTCTTTGGAACAGTCATTGCTCCATGTTCCATGAAATTTTTCGGGAATTAAATCTTCTGCGAATAATAAAAATGGGCAAAATAAAATAACTACAAATAGACTAAAAAAATATCTCACGATATAAAGTAACATATAAATCAATAGTTATAAAATTATAATGAATTTTAATTGGAATTTTTTCGAGATAACCAAGAGGGTTTTTTTAATTGATTTAAATTTAGATCCTCTGGAAAATTCTTAAAGATATCATTGAGCCCCTTAATTATTACATATGTGATTATAAAACTCATAATCGTATCACTCAAAAAATGATCACCCTCCATAATTCTTAATAATGAGATTAAAAGAATTGAAGCATACGCAAATGTATTCCATGAAGTTTTATTGAATATAATTAGTAAAGCTAAAGATAACGTAAAAAAAGACACGTCACCTGAAACGAAACTACAATTGGTACTACAATAATCAACATTTAACCATGGAATAGTAAATGGCTCTTCTCCTCCAAATTGAATGGTGTCATTTGGCCTTGCACGACCCCACAAATTTTTAAAAATAGAGTTTACAACAATACCTGTTCCAATAATAAGACAAGAAAACAAGTAAACCCATTCTCTAACAGCAACATTTAAAATTTTTTCTTTGTAATAAATTTGTTTGAAAACAGCAGCTATGGGGACAAAAAAAACTAATAAAGCCATGAGAGGTAAAAGCATTTTACGGACAAAATAGATAAACCAGTCAGACTCTGAAGCGATAAATTTACCTTCCTGTCCATAAAATAGACCACTAACAGTTATGTCTAATGAGGGAAATATGAAAAATACTATAGAGAGTAGGAGGGTTATGGTTAGGGTTTTAAAGTAAAAATTAAAATTCAAGTAAAGAGAGAAAATGTTTTGATAAAAATTGACAATATAGCTTGAAATTATATCAACATTATTATTTGGGATTAATTTGTCATTTTCTGATGTAAATAACTTGTTTTTATCTGCTAGTTTTTTTGAAATAAATATTGTTGAAAGGTATGCAACAAGCGTACCACCAAAGATATCACTAATAAAATGAGCGCCAACTATGACTCTCGTAGATGCAATAATAATTGCAATTGTTATCAATGCATTTTTAATTTTCGGAAAGATAAATATCATACAAAAGATAAAAGCAAAAATAGTTGCAGTATGACCTGATGGGAATGAATGCCATTTGGAGTCAAATTGTATTATATCTAACGATTTTAATTCAAAGCCATTATATAAAACTGGTCGTGGTCTTCCAATTATATGTTTTAATATTTGTGTAACTATACCACTTAATAAGATATTTAAAAAAATAAATAGACTCATGTCACTTATAGTTTCCATAATTTGATTTTTACTTTTAATAATTTTTATTAAGCTCCAGATTAAAATAGTAGGTACAAAAAAATATAAAGAGTCACCAAAGTGAGTAAGTGTTCCAAAAAGAGACTTTGTTTGATGATTAATACTGTCAAAAAAAGAAGCTACTGAATAATCAAATAATAAGAAAAAAAAAGCTCCAATTAAAAGATAAATACTTATTCTTTTTTCTTGCGAGTTTAACTGATTGAAGAAAGTCATAATTTATTAAAGTTGATATTAATGAATGATTTTGTTGTCATATCGAGTATGGTTTTATTTATTGAGTCACCATCTTCTATTGGCATTGTATCAAGGGAACTAAATTTTAATTCTATTTGGCAATCTGAAAAATAGTCTGGTTTCACTTTGTCACTAAAAAACAACATTAAATCTAGTGGATAATTTTCTTCCAATATAAATTCGGATTTTTTTATATCACAATTTAAATCATTTTTTAAAGTATCATAGATAACAAGACTCAATGTTTTATTCTTATATTGTGAATAAAAAAAGACTGAAGTGAAAAATACAACTAAAATCAAAGAAAATGAGATAGTTTTATAGACTGTAGTTAATGATTTTTCTTGGAGAGAAAAAACTGGATTAATTAATGATACTAAAATTATCATTAAATAAAAAATATAATTTATCTGTGGTATCTCTGAAGTACTTTGATAAAGGGAGGTATCAAAATAAATTATGCTTGCTGGTATAAAAAAAAGGGTAACTAAAACTATTTTCGACCATTTTAATTCAACGAATTCTAGTGTTCTAAAAATATAAATAGACATTATTGGTAATAAAAAGATTAAAATTGATATATTTGATTTATTAGAAAAAATAAATATAAACCAACAAAGAATTATTGAAAAAAGGAATATAATCAATTCTTTATTCCAGTTAATTCTTTTTATGCCATTGTAAAAAATAGAAATGATTAGCAAACTTAATAAAGGTAGTAAAAAAATAACACTCTTTGAAAGTTTCTTTAATAAAATATTTGGATCAAAATTAAGGATGGAATAGTAATTCGTATTATTAATACCCTGAATAATCAGAAAAACTAAAAAAGATATATAAATAAAACTTAGATAAGAAATTAAGTTAAGACGTTTTTTTTTCTCTAGCTTTAAATTAAATAATTTTATGAATATCAAAAATGTTATTAATATAACAAAATAGAAATTATTAAGAATTAATGCAATTAGACTAAATAATATAAAAAAAAATACATTATAAAAATTTTCATCATCAAAAATTTTTAATAAATAATAGAAAATTAATAAAGTCACCAAGCCTGAAATAAGAGAACCATCAATGGTTATCATTGAAATTAAAATTGTGCCACTTAACATCACTGCTGTAAGAGGCATTAAATAATTGAGGTCATAAAATTTTAATTTAATAATTTTATATGAAACAAAAATTAATAATCCTAAGTATATAAAATTCGGTAGTCTAAATAGAAAGTAATTGTTAAAACCAAAAAAATTTGTGAGCTTTGATGCGATATTTAGAAATATCAAATGTGGATTGAAAAACTCTGAAAAATTTGAAACTAATTCATTATCTTTAATTGTGATAAGAATTTTTATGTCTTCAATAGAAATATATGGTGCACCTAAAGTTATTGCACCGAGTAATCCAATCCAAATGATTGTGAAAAGAACAGTCGGAATATTATCTAGGAATCTAAAGATACTCATTTTCTGATTTAACTAAGTTTAGTAGCATATAGATCTAATTTATTCTATATATTGTGGTTATTTCAATTTTCTTGAAGTTATTTTTACCCCTAATTATAATCAAAAATAAGAGATTAATCTCTTTTTACAGCCTTATAGAAGCGGCTTTTTTCTTAGTGGGCCACTTCTTTCTTAAAGGGTTAGGACAAATTGTTCTAACCCTTTTTTGATTTCTATATTATCTTTTTTAAAGATGTTGAAGTTAATTTTCATGATACTCTTCTTTTTTATTGGATATTTTCTTGCTGATACAGGATTAGTGGATATTCCATTTAGAAATATTCCAATTTTAGAAAGTTTATATGAGGTTGTAGATTAAATGATTAATACAGATAAAGTTTTGCATGGTTTTACCGATCTTAAAAATTTAAATGTACTTGGTCCTATTGTTTTAAACCAAGCGAAGGGAATATATGTTTACGATCAAGATGGAAAAAAATATTTAGATGCCAATTCAGGATTATGGAATTCTGTTGTTGGTTTCGATCATCCCAGAATGGTTGAAACAGCAAAAAAACAATATGAAAAATTTTCTGGTTACCACGCTTTTTTTGGAAGAATATCTGAACCAGCTGTAGAACTCGCAGATAAATTAATTGAAATATCTCCTTTCACAGATGGTAAAGTTTTTTTTACAAACTCGGGATCTGAAGCTAATGACACTACTGTAAAATTATTATGGTTTATTAATAAAAGAAAAGGGCATCCCAATCGAAGGAAAATAATTACTCGAATAAATTCATATCATGGTGTAACGGCTGTTTCTGCTTCGATGACAGGAAAACCATACAATAGTGAATTTGGATTACCCTTAGATGGTTTTTTACATTCAGCTTGTCCTCATTATTGGAAATATGGCTTAGAAAAAGAGAGTGAGGAAATGTTTACCAAAAGAATGGGTGAAGATTTAGAAAATTTAATTTTAAGAGAGGGACCTGATACCATTGCAGGTTTTTTTGCAGAACCTGTCATGGGGGCAGGTGGTGTGATACCTCCTTCAAAAGGATATTTTGAGATAGTTCAAAAAATTTTAAAAAAATACAATATTCCATTTATTGCTGATGAGGTGATTTGTGGTTTTGGTAGAACTGGTAACTTATGGGGATCTCAAACATACAATATTGATCCCGATATTATTATTGCCTCTAAATGTATAACATCAGGTTTTTTTCCACTTGGTGCAGTTATTTTGGGAGAAAAAATGACAAAAGAAATGATGGAGGCTTCTTATGAGGCAGAGGAATTTTTTCATGGCTTCACAGCCGGTGGACACCCTGTAGGTTGTGCCCTAGCGCTAGAAGCAATTGATATTATAATTAATGAGAAAATGATTGAAAATGTTAGACACCTTGAACCAATTTTTATGGGTGGTTTAAAGAACTTTGAAGATTTAGAGTTTATAGGTGAGTCTCGCGGCATTGGACTTATGGGTGCTTTAGAGATGGTTCAAGATAAAAAAAATAAACTACCCTTCGATGGTTCGATATCCATTGGCGAGCGTGTTGCTAATAAGTGTATTGAAAATGGTTTGATATGTAGACCTCTTGGGCCATCAATTGTGTTATGTCCCCCCTTTATTACATCGGAGGAGGAGATGGGTATAATATTTGATACTCTAGAGAAAACTCTTAAAGAAGTGTTTAGTGAAGTTAAATCTTTAGGACAATAGATCCCGAAGTCTTTCTATTTTCCATATCTGTGTGAGCGTCAGCAACATTATCAAGATCATATTTTGTAATTTTATCCAATTTAATTTTATCTTTTACAATCATCTCAAATAATTTATGACTTGCAATTTCAAGCCACTCTCTATTAGCGTAAAAATGGAATAGTGTAGGTCGAGTTAAATAAAAAGAACCAAATGCTAGATCTGTCATTTGAATGTCTTTATATGGTCCAGATGATTGACCAAAGCTAACTAACATCCCATGTTTTTTTAAACATTTAAATGATTGAAACATTGTATCTTTACCAACACTGTCATAAACCACGTCAAGGCCTTTGTTATTTGTGATTTTTAATACTTCATCTAAAAAATTTTTTTCAGAGTAATTTATAACCTCGTCAAAGCCTCTTTGCTTTGCTAACTCACATTTATCTGAATTACCAGCTGTGCCTATTAATTTTGCACCAATGTCTTTTATCCATTGGCCTGCGATCAATCCTACGCCTCCAGCCGCAGCATGAAATAATACCTCATGATTACTATGTAAGTTATAACTGTCACAAACAAGATACTTTACTGTTAGTCCTTTAAGAATTGATGCGGCTGCTTGATCGAAAGATATGCTATCAGGGATAGAAACTGCGAGATCCTCTGATATCATTCTATGTGTTGCGTATGCATTATTAGGTTGAGCATATGCTACGCGATCCCCTATTTTAAACTTTGTAACATTAGGGCCTATAGCTTCAACCTCGCCTGCACCCTCAGAGCCTAAAACAAGATCTTTGTCAACAGGCCAAGGATATAATCCTGCTCTAAAATAAATATCGATGAAATTTACTCCAATTGCTCTATTTTTAATCAAAATTTCATTCGATTTAAGTTCAGTGAGCTCAATACTTTTCCTTTGAAGAACGCTTGTATCACCGGGCTTATTTGCAACAATTGAATACATTAAAGGAACCTATAATCTAAAAAAATTATCCAACAGTCAATTTGAAAGTCTTGAATTTCAAAATTGAAATCCCAAATTAATAGTAAGAGAAATTGCCATTTGGAATTTCTTTATTAACGCAGGTTTAAAAACTGCAATTAACAATTAACGCTTAAGGAGGTTAATTATGACTACATTTGACTTATCTCCTCTATGGAGATCATCAGTTGGTTTCGATGAGTTTGATAAACTTTTTGATACCGTCTTTTCTACGAACAATAAAGGTGCTTCTTATCCACCATATAATATCGTCAAACATGACAAAAATATTTACCAAATTACCATGGCAATCGCTGGTTTTGGTGAGGACCAAATAGATATATCCCAAGAGGGCAATCTTTTGACTGTTAAAGGTGAAATGGGTGATGATAAAACTATGAATAAATCAGAATATCTTTATCGAGGAATTGCCAACAGAAATTTTGAGAGAAAGTTTGAGTTAGCTGATACTGTAAAAGTTATAGAGGCTGATTTAAAAAATGGTCTGTTAAGTATAAATCTTGAAAGAGAAATACCTGAACACCAAAAACCCAGAAAAATAAAAGTTAATACGAATTCTAAACTTTTATCAGCTTAAATAAAAAAATAGGGCTGCTTTTTTATAAGCAGCCCTAATATTTAATCTAATTGAGAAGCAACAAATTCCCAGTTTACTAGACTATCTAAAAAAGCTTTTAAATAATCAGGTCGTTTGTTTCTATAATCTATATAATAAGAGTGTTCCCATACGTCACATCCCAGTATTGGCTTCATTCCATCAACTAGAGGATTAGAAGCATTAGGTGACTTTGTGACCACTAATTTACCATTATCGATGGCAAGCCAAGCCCATCCAGAACCAAATTGAGTTGTTCCTGCCTGAATAAAAGCTTCTTTGAATTGATCAATCCCTCCTAGGTCTGATGTAATTCTACTCTCCAATTCGGACGGCATAGAGCCTCCCCCATTGGGTTTCATACATTGCCAAAATAAAATATGGTTCCAATGTTGACCTGCATTATTAAAAATTCCTGCCATTGATGAGTCTTTACTTGATTTTAAAACTATTTCCTCAAGAGAAGAATCTTTCATATCAGTGTCTTTAACAAGATTATTTAAATTTGTTACATATGTTTGATGATGTTTGCCATGATGGAAATCAAGAGTTTCTGATGACATATATGGAGCTAAAGCATCATTTGCATAAGGTAAGCTTGGTAATTCAAAAGTCATATTTATTTCCTTTAATTAAAATTCTTAATGCGTATTTTTTATATTATTGTGGAAACAATGACAACCTTTGAAGAAATAGATACAAAAATATGAGGAATATAGTTAGTATTCAGTCTACTGTCTTAAATGATAAAGTTGGAAATCATGCCGCTCGATCAATCTTAAGTGACAAAGGTTATAACATTTATGAGATACCGACTGTAATTTTAACATCTCATAAAGCTGTAAAGGGCACCCTTCAAATCAATAACTACAGTTTAAATCCATGGGTAATTTTTAATAAAGTCAGGAAAACATATAAATTAAGCTTAAATGATTTAACAATTATTGGTTACACACCCAACTCAAAGATTTCAAAATCGATTGGTAAAATTATTAATTTGCAAAATAGAATTGTTTTAGACCCTGTAATGGGAGATATAGGAATAGGTCTATATGTAGAAAAAGACGTTGCAAATTTTTTTAAAAAAGTAATAAAAAAAGTTAAATATATATCAGCAAATTTTTTTGAGTGGTCATACTTAAATAATAAAGATGTAAAAAACTATAGTATTAGCGAGATCATAACTGACCTCAAATCGTTTACGAGGAAGTTTAATAGTCAAGTATTAATAAGAAGCATTCCAAAAAATAAAAAAATATTAAATATTATTTGTAATAAAAGAGAAATTTTTGTCATAGAAACACCTTACATAAATTTTAAAGAAAGATTTCATGGAGCTGGCGACCAATCTACAGCTTTATATGCTCACTATATCTGCAAAAAAAATACAACAAGAGAAATACTAGAAAATGTTACGAATGATATTTATGATATTTTGCTAAAAAATAAAATACGTTCTCAAAAAAGAAAAAAAAGATTTAAAGCTAAGAGCTTAAATAATCTTTGATCAAGATTTCTGCTATTTGTACAGTGTTTAAAGCAGCTCCCTTTCTTAAATTGTCAGACACGCACCAGAAATTAAGACCATTTGGAATAGTAGGGTCTCTTCTAATTCTGCTAACGTAGACAGGGTCTAAACCTGCAGATTCAATCGGAGTTACGTACCCCTCATCAGCACGGTAATCGATCATTTTTAGACCAGGGGATTTCTTAAAAATTTCTCTTATCTGGTCCTCGTTATAAGGCTTTTCAAACTCGATGTTTACAGATAGTGAATGAGATATAAATACTGGTACTCGAACACAAGTTGCAGTTAGTTCAATGTTTTGATCAAGAATTTTTTTTGTTTCATTGTACATTTTCCACTCTTCTTTGGTTTGACCGTCCTCTAGGAAAACATCTATATGCGGGATAACATTAAAAGCAATTTGTTTAGTAAATTTTTCCTTCACTACTGCTTCATTTGCATAGATTGATTTAGTTTGATTAAATAATTCATCTGCAGCTTCTTTACCTGCACCAGATACTGATTGATAAGTTGAAACAACAATTCTTTTAACTTTGAAATGATCATGCAAAGGTTTAACCGCAACTAGCATCCCCATAGTTGAACAATTAGGATTAGAAATGATATTTTTTTTTCTAAAGTCTTTTAGCGCCTCAGGATTGACCTCAGCGACTACTAATGGGACATCTGGATCTGTTCGAAAATGAGAGGTATTGTCAATTACTATACAACCTTGCTTAGCAACTTTAGGAGCAAACTCACTTGAAACTTTAGCACCTGGTGAAAAAATAGCTATGTCAGTATCAGAAAAATCATATTCAGCTAAGTCTGCTACTACAACAGACTTGTTTTCTCCGTAATCAATTGTGCTTCCTTTAGAACGAGAAGAAGCTAAAGCGATTAAATCAGAATATTGAATTTCTTTTTCATCAATAATATCTAAAACCTCTCTACCAACATTTCCGGTTGCTCCGACAACAGCAATTTTAGGTTTTTTAGAAGAAGCCAACTTAAATTCTCTCAATTATTAAATCGCCCATTTTAGAACAGGAAACAAGAGTTTGGTCTTCATTTGTGTAAATGTCTCCAGTTCTGTAACCCTCAGAAAGAATTTTTTGGACAGCACTTTCTACTTTGTAAGATAACTCTGGTTTATTGAGGTTATATTTTAACATCATAGACAAACTTAAAATGGTAGCGATTGGATTTGCTTTATCTTGACCTGCAATATCAGGGGCACTTCCATGAACGGGCTCAAAAAGTCCATGTCTTTTGCCATTTTTTTCTTCTCCTAATGATGCCGATGGTAACATTCCAAGCGAACCAGTGAGCATAGCAGCACAATCACTCAGCAGATCTCCAAAGAGGTTATCTGTAACTATTACATCAAATTGTTTTGGGTTTCTGACAAGTTGCATGGCACAATTATCTGCTAACATATTTTCTAGTGTAATATCTGAAAAATCTTTATGAGTTTCTTTAACAATTTCTCTCCAGAGTACACCTGTTTCCATAACGTTAGCTTTCTCAACAGATGTTACTTTATTATTTCTTTTTCTGGCTAAATCAAAAGCAACTCTGGCAATTCTATCTATTTCGTAATCGTAATAAATTTGTGTGTCGATCGCTTTCTTACCATTTGGTGTGTCTTCAATTCCTCGAGGTTGACCAAAATATACTCCACCAGTCAATTCTCTTACAATCATAATATCTAAATTGTTTACCACTTCATTTTTTAAAGTTGAAGCTGAAACAAGAGCATCAAAAACTAATGCAGGTCTCAGATTTGCAAAAAGTTCTAATTCTTTCCTCAAACCTAAAAGCCCAGCTTCTGGTCTTTTTGATCTTTCAACCTCATCCCACTTTGATCCACCAACTGCTCCCAATAATACAGCATCTGAATTTTTTGCTTTCTCTAAAACAGAATTAGTTAAAGGTTCGCCATTAACATCATATGAAGCGCCTCCAACTAAATCTTTTTCATAACTTGCATTAAGACCTTGCTCATTTAATTTTTCAATTACTCTTATGGCTTGATCTGCAACTTCCACACCTATGCCATCTCCAGGTAAAACTAAAATTTTAGAACTCATTTAATTTTTTTTAAATAACCAAGGTTTTTTATTTTTTTTATCCTCTTCGTATGCATTAATTTTGTCTTGGTAACCAAGGGTAATGCCTATATCGTCTAATCCCTGCAAAAGTCTTTCTTTTCTGAATTCTTCAATTTCAAAATTGATTGAATGATTGCCAGCTTTAATGATTTGCTCCGGAAGGTCGATAGTGAACTCAATTTGATTTTTAGCTGCTGTCATTAATTGATCGAGGTTTTCAGGGCTGACAACTATCGGTAAAATTCCATTTTGAAAGCAATTATTATAGAAAATATCTGCAAAACTTGTTGAAATTACGCTTCTTATTCCAAAATCTTTAAGAGACCAAGGGGCGTGTTCTCTACTTGATCCACAACCAAAATTATCACCAGCAACCAAAATTTTTGACTGATCAAAAGGAGATGTATTCAAAACAAAATCTTTAATAAGGTTTCCATCGTTATCATATCTCATCTCATAAAACAAACTTACACCAAGACCAGTTCTTTTAATTGTTTTGAGAAATTGCTTTGGGATAATCATATCAGTATCGATATTAACAATTGGTAAAGGAGCTGCGATACCTTTTAAAGAATGAAACTTATCCATTTTATGTAAAATCTCTTATATCTGAAATGTTTCCAGTAATAGCAGATGCCGCAGCAAGCTCAGGACTCATTAAATGAGTTCTACCACCTCGGCCTTGTCTACCTTCAAAATTTCTATTAGAAGTTGATGCGCACCTTTCACCTGGTTTTAATTGATCGGGATTCATACCAAGGCACATTGAACATCCAGCCTCTCTCCATTCGAAGCCAGCATCTTTTAAAATTATATCAATTCCTTCTTCTTCTGCTTGTTTTTTAACTAAGCCTGATCCTGGTACTATCATTGCTTGAACGTGTGAAGCAATCTTTTTGTCCTTAACAATAGATGCAACTTTTCTTAAATCCTCAATTCGACCATTTGTGCAAGAGCCAATAAATATTTTATCTAATTTTATGTCTGTAATTTTTGTTCCGGGCTTAAGACCCATATACTCAAGTGATCTTTCAATACTTTTCTTTTTATTTTCTGTTTTAGCACTACTTGGATTTGGCACCGTGCCTTTCACTGACACAACATCCTCAGGGCTAGTTCCCCATGTCACCATTGGGTCAATTTCTGAACTATCTATAACTATTTCATGATCGTAATTTGCATCATTATCTGAGGGAAGAGATGACCAGTATTCTACTGCTTGATCCCAGTGTTCAGTTCCGGGAGCATAAGGTCTGCCTTTTATATAATTAAAAGTTGTTTGATCTGGGCTAATTAAACCGGCGCGAGCACCAGCTTCAATGCTCATATTACATATAGTCATTCTGCCTTCCATTGAAAGGCCCATAATAGATGAACCAGCATACTCAATTACATGACCAGTTCCTCCAGCTGTTCCAATTTTTCCAATTATGTACAAGATTAAATCTTTAGAATTTACACCAAAAGGAAGTTCACCATTGACCGAAATTCTCATATTTTTTGCAGGATTTTGAACAATTGTTTGCGTAGCCAGAACATGCTCAACTTCACTTGTTCCGATACCAAAAGCGAGAGCTCCGAAAGCTCCATGGGTAGAGGTGTGACTGTCTCCACAGACAATTGTCATGCCCGGTTGGGTAATTCCCTGCTCAGGACCAATGATATGAACAATACCTTGTCTTTGGTCCATTAAATCAAAATATTGAATTCCATGCTCTTTAGTGTTTTTTGCTAAAGTTTCGACTTGAATTTTACTTTGTGGGTCCTCAATATTTTGTCTATTTATAGTAGGAACATTATGGTCTGCGACAGCTATCGTAGCCTCTGGTCTATGAACAGGACGATTGGATAGTTTTAATCCTTCGAAAGCTTGAGGGCTAGTTACTTCATGAACTAAATGACGATCAATATATAAAAGATTAGTCCCATCTTCTCTTTGACCGACAAGATGCTCAGACCAGATTTTATCAAAAAGTGTTTTTGGGCCTTGGTTGCTCAAGATAATACTTTTAGCTTTTAGTTTCTGCCTCTTCTATTTTTTTCTCTACAGGCTTTTCCTCTTTTGGCTCATCTTCAACTTTGGGTTCTTCTTGTGGTGATGATTCCTCTGATTTAGTTTCTTTAATTTCTTCTTTAGAGTTGTCTTCAGACTTAGGGGCTTCTTGAGATGAAGTTTCCTCTGTTTTAGTCTCTTTAGCCTCTTCCTTTGGTGTTTCGTCAGTTACAGGTGTATCTGATTTATTTTCTTCAGCACTAACCTCTGAAATTTCTTCAGCATCTTCGATTGTGGATACAAATTGGTTATCATCATATGATCGACCGTCAGTTCTTTCTGCAATTCTTGCTTTTTTGCCAGACAAACCTCTTAGATAATATAATTTAGCTCTTCTTACATCACCAACTTTTACACGTTCGATTGAGTCGATAACATTACTGTATAATGGAAAAACCCTTTCAACACCTTCACCACTAGAAATTTTTCTAACAGTAAATGAAGAATTAAGACCGTTATTTTTTTTACCAATACAGACACCTTGAAATGCTTGCACTCTCTCTTTATTTCCTTCTTTAATCTTAACGTTAACTTTGACAGTGTCACCTGGCGCGAAGTCTGAAACCTTTGAACTTTTTAAAATCTGCTGAATTTGTGATTGTTCGTAATTTTTAATAATTTCATTCATTGTGTACTCCATCCAATATTAATATATGGGCGGTATCAGAGCGGCATATTCTACTCATTTTTGTTTTTTTTTAAATAGTTTTTAAATAAATCTGGTCTATTTTTTTCAGTATTTTCCAACGAATTTTGGTGTTTCCAAAGATCTATATCAGCATGTTTACCACTCACGAGTATGGAAGGTACTTCTATTTCTGAATGATCAGGGGTTATCCATGGGTTTGGTCTAGTGAATTGATCATGTTCAACTAGTCCATTTTGAAATGACTCAATAGTGTGGGTATCATTATTTCCAAGAACACCAGGTTGAAGTCTCATTAACGCCTCAATAAATAATAATGATGCTATCTCTCCTCCGTTTAAAATGACATCGCTCACAGAAATCTCTTGAAATTCATAATAATCAATTACTCTTTGGTCAATGCCCTCATATCTACCATTCAGTAAGATAAAATCTTGATTTAAATTATAATTAGTTAATTTTTTTTGAGTGAGTTTTTTACCTTTGGCAGAAAAACATATTTTAATACAGCTATCTAATTCATTTTTATTAAAGTTTGCTTCGATAGATTTTGAAATTATATCAGGTCTTAATACCATACCTGCGCCACCACTAAATGGTTTATCATCAACAGAGTTCGCAGATAAATCACTGTAATCTCTTATGTTGATAGTATTGATTTCGAAATGATTTTTTGACAAAGCTTTGCCCAACAAGCCATGTTGTAAAATTCCAGGAAAAACTTCTGGAAATAAAGTAAGGATATTGAATTTTAACATTAATTTTTAATTATAATTTTTTTTTCTTTAATATTTACAAATGGAAAGTTTTGTTCAGTAAATCTGAAAAATTCCTTTTTTTTACTTTTAAAAAAATATATTTCCAATAAATCCCCTGCGCCAAAATTTACAACTGAAGCAACTTCTCCAACTATCTGGTCTTTATTATCAAATACCTCAAGGCCCTCTAAATCGTGGAAATAATATTCATTTCCTTTTACTGGTGATAGTTGTTCTTTTTTTAAAAAAATTTTTTTATTAACAAACTTTTCAATGTCTGTTCTATTATTTATTTCGTCGATTGTTATAAGTGGGCTTTTTTTATCAAAAGATACTAGTTTTAAGTTAACAGTTTTTTCATTATCTAAATAAAATCTTTTAAATTGATTTACATCACGATCATCATTTAAATAACTGTGAAACCTTAGCAGACCCTTTGTTCCTTTAGGTCTGCCAATTACACCAACTTGTATGAAACGCTTCTCAAAGGGAGTCACAAGTAATTACTCTTTAGTTTCGGGTTTATCCTCTGAAACCTCAGTTGAACCCTCTTCCTCTTTAGGCTCTTCTTTTGCAGGAACTTCTTCTCTCTTTTCCTCCGGCTCAGATGTCTCCTCTGTCTTTACTTCTTCAGCTGGTTTTTCAGCTGCTGCTTCTTCCACAGGCGGTTGTTCTTCTGTAGTAGCTACCTCCTCAGTAGGTTTTTCATCCTCTACTTTAGCTGCTTCTTCAGTAGCTTTAGCATCTTCAGCAGCTTTTGATACTGCTTCCTCTTTCGCTTTAACTCTTTCTTGAGCTTTTGCCTTTGGTAAATGCTTTTTTGTTTTCTCAGTTATTTTTGGAGCTTCCATCATTCCTAATTCAGAGAGAATTTTTTGAACTCTTTCTGTTGGCAGCGCTCCAACCTTAAGCCAATGTTCAGCTCTTTCTTTGCTAAGCATTACTCTTTCCTTGTGATCCTTGGGAACCATTGGATTGAAGTTGCCAATTTTTTCAATGAAGTTACCGTCTCTTGGTGCTCTCTCATCTGCAACCACAATTCTATAGAAAGGTCTTTTTTTTGAACCTCCTCTTGCTAGTCTTATTTTTGTCGCCATGATTTCTCCCTTCTGTATTTATTCAATCGTTGGCATTTGGTTTCCGCCTAATAAACTTTTTATTTTATTTGCAAAACCTGGTTTTTGAGCTTGTTTCATAAGTTTTTTAGTTTGCTCAAATTGTTTTAAAAGCCTGTTGACCTCGTGTACCTGTCTACCAGACCCTGTTGCTATTCTTCTTTTTCTTGAAGCTTTTAGTAAATCAGGATCAACTCTTTCTTCTGTTGTCATTGAGCAAATAATTGCTATTTGATGATCAATAACTTTTTCGTCAAAATCTCCACTCTCCATCATATTTTTAATTTTGCTGACACCTGGCATGTGTGACATTAGTCCAGACATTCCGCCCATTTTTTTCATTTGAGTAAACTGTTTTAAAAGATCATTCATATTGAATTTCCCACTCATCATCTGAGATTGGAGATTTTCCATTTCTTTTTGATCAAAATCTTTTTGTGCTTTTTCAACTAATGAAACAACATCTCCCATACCAAGAATTCTAGAAGCTATTCTCTCTGGGTGAAAAACTTCAAAATCTTCAATATTTTCTCCTGATCCGAAGAAACGAATTGGCAAACCTGTTTGATATTTTGCTGAAAGTGCAACTCCTCCTCTTGGGTCTGCGTCTAATCTTGTTAATATAAATCCAGTAAGTGGTGCTGTGGAGTTAAAAGACTCTACAACGCTTAGGGCTTGTTGACCCATCATTGAGTCTAAAACAAGTAAATTCTCTTGTGGTTTTGCTAGATCATGAATTGTTTTTAGTTCTAAAAGTAATTCCTCATCTGTACTAATTCGACCTGAGGTATCTATAATTAAAACATCCGATAAAAGTTTTTTACTTTGTTCAAGTGCATTATTGACAATATCTTTTATATTATCATTTATTGGCTCGATAAACTGAATATTATTTTTTTGAGATAAAATACGAAGTTGGTCTATAGCGGCTGGTCTTCTTAAATCTGTTGACACAAGTGCTACAGATTTATTAAGAGAATTTTGACAGTAATGAGCAAGTTTTGCAATTGATGTTGTTTTACCTGCACCCTGCAGACCACACATTAAAAAAGTTGAGGGTTTATTTTTAAAGTTTAGCTCGCTACTTTGAACACCAAGTATTTCTGTTAGTTCATCACTTACTATTTTAATTATTTGTTGTCCTGGCTGGACGTTTTCAATTACTTTTTGACCAAGTGCTTTTTCTTGGATTTTTTTAATAAGATCTTTAGATACTTTAAGAGAGACATCAGCCTCTAACAAAGCAACTCTAACCTCTCGCAGGGTTGTCTCTAAATCTTTTTCAGTGATAGCGCCTTTATTTGAGAGACCTTGAAAAATTCCGGTTATCTTATTTGTTATATTTTCTAACATTTAAAAAATAAAAAAAATCGGCGAATGATACTCATCGGCCGACTAATTTTTTCTTTATTTAGTGGGGAATTTATATCACTATAGTTGGTCTATGAAAATACCTTTTATGAAAGCTCAAGGAGCAGGAAATGACTTTATTATTGTGGATAAAAACGTTGATTTCATTAGAAAGTCAAAAAAGGTTATTAAAAAACTTTGCGACAGGCGTTTTGGGGTAGGTTGCGATCAATTAATTTTATTAAAAAAAATCAATTCATATTATCAAGTTACATTTTATAACTCAGATGGCTCACTTGGGAAAAATTGTGGGAATGGATTGCGATGTGCCTACAAATTTTTAGTTGAAGTAAAAAAAGTTAAAAAGGCAGTCATAAAAACTCATAAATTTTTACATTTTGGTAAAAAAACTCAAAAGGAATACAAAATCAATGTTGGGGAAGTAACATTAGATTGGAAAAAAATTCCTTTATCAAAAAAAATGGACTCTCAAAGTATTCAAATTAAAAGAATAAAGATACCTGGGTTAATAAAAATAATGGGGGCAAATATTGGAAATCCTCATTGTGTAGTATTAGTAAAGAATTTAAAGTTAATTAAATTAAATATATTAGGGCCTTCACTTGTAAAAAATAAATTATTTCCTGATCAAGCTAATATTACTTTTGTAGAGGTATTAAAAAAATCTAAAGTGAAAGTATTATTTTGGGAGAGAGGTGGCGGACATACACTAGCATGTGGTTCAGGAACTTGTGCTACTGCTTTTGTTTTAAATCATAATGACTTTGTGTCCTCTAAAATCGAAGTGGTTACTGAACGATCAGTATTAAAAACAGAAATCAAGGACAAGATGGTATTCCTTCAAGGTCCTGCAGAGTTAGTTTATCAATCATCGATTAATATTTAAATGTCTAAAGTTGTTAATTTTGGATGTCGACTAAATAACTTTGAAGGAAAAAAAATTGAAGAATTATTAGCAAATAATAATGAAAATATGGTTGTTATAAACTCTTGTGCTGTCACAAATGAGACTGAGAGGCAAGTAAGACAAACTATTAGAAAAATTAAAAAAGAATATCCCGATAAAAAAATTGTAATGACAGGTTGTGCTGCACAAATATCTCCAGATAAGTATTCTTCAATGACTGAGGTCGACAAAGTTATTGATAATATAAGTAAACTGAAATCAGAAACTTGGACATCTTTAATTGATGAAGAACTCGAAGTAGATTTTAAAGAAGACATATTTGACTCTCCTCAAGATATCCGCCCATCTTTAGATAATAAAAACCTAAACATCAGAGAAAGCCTCGTAATTCAACAAGGATGCAATCATAGGTGCACATTTTGTATTATTCCTTTTGGTAGAGGTAATAATAGGAGTTTTGATCCTTTTTACTTAATTGATGAAGTGGAAAGAGTTGTAGAAAATGGTGTTAAAGAAATTGTTTTAACAGGTGTTGACATATCAGATTATGGGAGCGATTTTGATCACAAATATAACATGAGTAATTTAATTTTAGATATTTTAGATAAAACTAAATTACAACGTCTTCGACTCTCCTCAATAGACTGTGTTGAAGTAGATGAAAATTTTAATGAAGTGCTAAAAGATCAAAGAGTAATGCCTCATCTTCACCTTAGTATACAGTCTGGTGATGACATGATACTGAAAAGAATGAAAAGAAGACATAATTCGAAAGATGTATTTCAATTTGTTGAGCGTTGTAAAAAAATTAGAAAAGATATTTCATTTGGTGCGGATATAATTGCAGGATTTCCTACAGAAACAGATACGATGTTTGAAAATACATACAAACTATTAAGAGACAACGAAATTTCTCACCTCCACATATTTCCTTTTTCTCCAAAAAACGATACTCCTGCATCAAGGATGCCACAGGTTTCTAAATTAATTATTAAAAAGAGAGCAAAAATTTTAAGAGATCTTGGTGAATTAATTTTAAAAAAAGTAAAATCCAAACTTTCATTTCCAAGGGAGATACTTATTGAAGAATTAAATTCAGGATTAGCTATTGGATATGATCAAAATTATATAAAACATAAAGTACCCTTAGTAGGTGTACCTGTTGGAGAAGTTATCAGGGTTTAATGTTTTTTTTAAAAAAAATCTTTCAAAAGAATTTAAATATAGATGAGATTGAGGATCTTTTGTTTGATAATGGTGTAGAACCAAAGTTTGCTGATTTAATAATTTCAAAAATAAAAGAAAATAAATCACAAGAAGAGGATATTAAAAAAGTTATTAAAGATGAACTGCTTACAAAATTCAAAGAAAAACAATTTGGTGGTTTTTCTCCTCAAAATAAAAGCTTATATATTATTGCTGGAAATAATGGCTCGGGAAAAACAACATTCATAGGTAAATTTATAAATCTAATTCAAAAAAATGGCTTAAAGCCTGCAGTAATTGCAGCAGATACATTTAGGGCTGCCGCAATCGATCAACTTGAACATTTCACAAATCAATTTGAGGTGCCCATTCATAAGGGTAATAATATGGAAGATCCATCTGCTGTTATTTTTCAAGGTATTGATAATCTGAAAGAGAGTGATGTTATTATTGTTGATACATCTGGGAGACAGCATAACAACAAAAATTTAATGGCTGAGCTAAAAAAAATCTCAGATATAATTTCAAAAAAATCTGAGCAATTTAATTTAATAAAGGCTTTTTTGACATTAGATGCTAATACTGGCCTTGCATCAAAACATATAATAGAAGGTTTTCAAGAATATATCACTTTAGATGGTATTATTTTAAATAAGGTGGATTCTAATGCCAAGTATGGGGCTCTTCTAACAATAATAAATGATTTTGATATTCCCGTAGTATTTGAAGGATATGGCGAAGGTATGAATGACTTAAGAGAGTTTCAATTTGAAGGATATTTAGATAGACTAATATAAAATGAAACAACTCTTTGAATTTTTTCCTTTAATTGTTTTTTTCGCAGTCTATTATAAATCAGATAAAGATCTCTATTTAAGTATTGCAGCTGTAATAATTGCAACATTTATTTCCCTTATAGCCATCTATTTCAAAGAAAGAAAAATTTCAACAATGATGTTAGTAAGTACAATTATCTTAGTTGTTTTTGGTGGTTTAAGTATTTTTCTAAAAAATGAGATATTTTTTAAAATGAAACCAACAATTATAAATGCTCTTTTTGCTGCAGTTTTGATTGGAAGTACATTAATTAATAAACCTGTTTTAAAGTTATTATTAAACTCATCATTAAAATTGACTGATGAGGGTTGGGGATTAATGAATAAAATGTGGTCAAGCTTTTTTATTCTTTTAGCTGTTTTAAATGAAATAGTTTGGCGGACTCAAACAACTGATTTTTGGGTAAATTTTAAAGTATTTGGAATAATGGGAATTACTATTGTGTTTACAATAATTCAAATTCCATTGCTTAAAAAACATTTTATTAATCAACCATAAGGGCTTGAATTCCGGGAAGATCTTTGTTCTCAAGCGCCTCAAGAAAAGCACCGCCAGCTGTTGAAACAAAATAAAAATTTTCAAATTTTTCCTCAGCCATGTTGATTGCTAAAATTGTGTCTCCGCCACCTATAACAACATCTGCTTGAGATTTTGCAAGGAGATGTGCTAAATTTACTGATCCCTTTGAAAATTTATTGTCTTCAATCTTTCCCATTGGTCCATTCCACAAAACGATATCACTTATACCTATCAGTTTTTCTAAAACTGCGTGTGAAGAAACTGATATATCTAGGATTTTAAAATCAGAGCTTGTAGGAAGCTCATCTATAAGTTTGTTTTCATTTGAGTCAAGTATGACATCTGATGGAAGATGAATTTTACAATTTGTTGATTTTGCAGAATTGTAAATCATTTCAATCATACTTTCTGTGCCCTCTTCAATTAGAGAATTGCTTACATTTATACTATTATATTTAAAAAAATTATTAGCCATTGCCCCTCCAATAAAAATATCTGAGCAAGAGGATGTTAAAGATAGAAGTGTTTTTATTTTAGTTGAAACTTTTGATCCACCAATGATCGCTAATTTTTTCTTTGGAGATTTTTTTATGTTATCTATTGCTAAAATTTCTCTTTCAAAATTAAATCCAGGTGCTGACAATATATTTTTAACCATTTGATTAACTGATGAGTGAAATCGGTGAGAAGCAGAAAAAGCTTCATTAACATATAAGTCTAATTTATCTGTAATAGACTTACTAAAATTTAAATCATTTTTTATTTCTCCCTCAAAAAATCTTACATTCTCTAAAAGACTTATAGTTGGCTTATCAAAATCTATTTCATTAAGACCACTATCTAAAAAACTATCATAACTAATAAAATTTAATTTTAACCCCAATATATCCTCAAACTGATCAATTAATTTTGAAAAAGAATACTTCTCATCAAAACTTTCTTTTGGTCTTCCAAAATGTGAAATAAGAAAAATATTACATTTTTTATTTTTAATAAAATCGATTGTCTCTTTAGATCTATCTAATCTTGTTTTATCTGTAATTCTAAAATTTTTATCGATAGGAACATTGAAATCGACTCTTATCCCTACATTTCGGATTTTTTCAAAGTTCAAATTTTTAAGAGATTTCATATTTATTCACATTTTTTTAATCATTTTAGGCTAGATTACTACTACTATATATAGTATAAAACTACCTTATTAAGGAACTAAATAGAGTAGGTATATAAAAAATGTCTTGGAATAACCAAAAAGTAGAAGATCTTAAAAAACTTTGGAATGAAGGGGTTGCTACTAGCCAGATTGGCGTGCAGCTTGGATTTACTAAAAATGCCGTTATTGGGAAGGCTTTTAGACTGGGCCTAGAGAGACGTCAAAATTCCAGAAAAAAAACAACTCAAAATCAACAGTTTTCCTCTGTTACCATGTATAGGGAAACCAGTAATTCATCTTCCCGAAATGCTTTAAGAAAAGAGCCTGTTCGAAGAAGAGAAAAATTTAGTTTTAAAAAGAGTATTGTTGGCACAGGTAACTTTAAATCCTGTCAATGGCCAATTGGCGATCCACTTGAAGAGGGGTTTCACTATTGCGGTGGTCAAAATATACCAACAAAACCATATTGTATTGAACATTATAAGAAAGCTTATAATGTCGATGAGAAATATTTAGACAAACTTTTAGATTTCTTACACGAGAAAAATTAATATCACTTTTCTTTGGCGCGCTTGGCAGGAATCGAACCTGCGACCCCCAGATTAGGAATCTGGTGCTCTATCCTACTGAGCTACAAGCGCCTTTATAAGTGTACTTAATAATAATAATTCATAAAATAATATAAACTATGAAAAAAAAAGCTGATGAATACTTATTTAATGAAGCAATAAAATATTTAGGTAAATATCCAGCCACAAAAAAAAAGATTTCAGAAATACTCGAAAAAAAACTAAGGAACAAAAAAACTTATCAAAAAGTCATTTTTCCAGAAAATATCTCTAAACAAGAACTTATTAAGCAAATTATACAAAAATTAGATGAATTGAAGATTATAAATGAGAAGCACTTTATTGAAACAGTATTTCATTATTATGAGCAATCCTTATTTTCTATCAAAAAAATAAAAAATAAACTTTATCAAAAAGGGTTTGAACAAAGCTTGATCGATGAATATGTCTCAATGAAAGTCTCTGAAAATCCAGATTTAGAATTAGATATTTTAAAAAGGTTTATAATAAGAAAAAAGCTTTCAAAGCTAGAAACCGATGAATTAAAAAAAAAGCTTTATCAACAGAGCTTTTCAGACAATTCAATATACAAGTTAATTAGAGATTAATTATTTAGAAGCAGGGGTTTCAATAGTTTTAGTTGTTTCGTCAGTGTTTACAGGTGCTTGACCCTCGGCATCTTTATCTTTTTTAGCTTTTTTAATAATTATTTGCTTACCTCTGTACATACCAGTGCTGAGATCAATATGATGGGGTCTTCTCAATTCACCTGATTTTTTATCTTCTACAAATAGTTGAGTGCCCGCTCTATGATGAGAGCGTCTCATATTTCTTTTTGAAGGTGTGGTTTTTCTTTTTGGAACTGCCATTACAGGACGATAACATAATAAAAATTTGTATAAATTACAATAATAATGTATAAATCTGCCCACAATGCAACAAGAACAAATCGATTTAGGTCACAAAAGAACATGCCCTCACTGTGGTGCAAAGTATTACGACTTTTACCAAGAAGAACTAGATTGTCCGCAATGCGGTAAGTCAATAGAAGCAATAAATATTACGAAACCAAAAAGAGGAAGAAAAGCGGGAATAAGCGCTGCAACACCTTCTAAGCCTGCTAAGGAAAACGATGAATTAAAAGACCTAATTGAAGAAACAGAAGAAACTGATACGCAAAGTGAAGATACCGATAACCTAGCAGAAGATATAAGCATTGATATCCCAACTGATAAAAACGAAGAAGAAACTAATTAATTTATCTTTTATTTAAAATTTCTAATATTTTTGTTGATGCTTCCTCGAACTTTAAACTTGCAGATATCGCAAATTCTCTAGTATATCGCTCAAAAGCTACCTGAAACATCTGACGCTCACTATAAGACTGCTCAGTTTGATCATCTTTTCTAAATAGGTCTCGAACGACCTCTGAGAGAAGTTTTATGTCACCAGAGTTTATCTTTTGATCGTACTCTTGAGCCCTTCTACTCCACATTGCCTTTTTAATTTTAGGCTTTTGCTTTAAAACAGAAAGAGTTCTAGTCATAGATGGTTTACTTGTAATATTTCTTAAACCAATTGATTTTGCTTTAGCAAAAGGGACTCTGATTGTTAATTTGTCTTGAAAAAACTGGATTACATAAAGTTGTTCTTCAACTAAATCATATTGAAACTTTTCTATAGTGAGAATTCTTCCAACTCCGTGGGTAGGGTAAACAATATTCTCACCTGCTTTAAAAACTTGTGGGATTATTACTTTTTTAATCTTAGGGGCCTTTGGGGTGACTATGTTTTTAACTACTTTTTTTATTACTCTTTTAACTACTTTTTTCTTAGATATTTTTTTTAAAGATTGTTTTTTTTTGACGGGTGACTTTTTCTTAACTTCAACTTTTTTTTTAGTTTTAACTTTTGTAGTTTTTTTTATTACTTTTTTTGTTGTGGATTTTTTTTTAACAGGCATTAATCTGCTCCTTTTTCACTGAAATGATTTTCAAATTTATTTTCTACCCCTTCCCATTGTTTTGCATCAGCAGGGGAATCTTTTTTTGTAGTTATATTCGGCCAAACTTGCGAATATTTTTCATTTACACCTAACCATTTTGTACCGTCGTCTAAGTCATCTGGTATAATAGCTTCAACTGGACATTCCGGTTCACATACTCCGCAGTCAATACATTCATCAGGGTTAATAACAAGCATATTTTCACCCTCGTAAAAGCAATCCACGGGACATACTTCAACACAGTCCATATACTTACACTTGATGCACTTATCATTAACTAAGTAGGTCATAGGCTGTCTTTTACTCTATTTCTAATCAATATAAAATCTTTATCTTCTAGGCCTAGTAATGTTGATATTTTTCTCGCAGTAGAAACCTCAAGCTGATCTTCTTTGCCATCAATCATCAAGACTTGCCAACAAATTAAAATTACATCCATCCTCTGTTCATAACTAAGCGATGTTTTAAGTCTGTATGAAAATTGAGATAAGTCAGTGTTGAAATGTTGTTGATTGGCTAACTTGTGGAATTGCTCTTTATTATTTTGAATTGGAATATTAAAGTAAAAATCTATTAACTCTGACGCAAAATTAATTTCTTGTTCCGAAATTTCGTGATCTGCAATAATAATTTCGTAAATCAGATTATATAGATCTGATTCAAAAGAGTGATCATCAGTTATATCCCTCTTTTCGTTGAAGGATTGGAAGAATTTATTTAACATTTATATTTTTTAATTGGTCAAAAGGATTATTAAATAATTTTTTTGATGAGGGTTTTTTTACTTTTTTTTGATGGTTTTTTCAACACTTTTTTGTTTTTATTTAGCTTTAACTCTAATGTCTTATTAGAATTAATCTTCTTAGAAATAATTAGATCATTCTCTGCTATCTCTTGAATATTAAAAGATCTACTTTTTATAATACTAATTAATTTTTCTTTTTTAATTCCCAAAAGATTAGATAAATCCATAGGAAGTGAGAAAGGGCCTCTGTTTTCTCTTTTGAATAATTGTTTTTCAAATTCGTTGAAAATATCAAGTCTGATTAGTAAATCATTTTTAGAAATAAATCCTAGAAAAGTTAATAGTTCTTCATTTAACTTATTTTGAATATTAAGAGTCGCGTTGCCATCTTTTGGTATGTATTCATCAATATTTAAACATTTATTATTATACAAATTCCATAAATAAAACTTTAACTTCATGTATTCAGGTCTAATTAATTCTGAATTAAATATAACATTCTTTCCTAATCTGAAATTTAGGGAATGAATTTCTTTTCTTTGTGGTTCATCAATTAACTTAAATTCATCTAATATATTTATTTGATAAAGATTATATTGGCTTTCAATGATCTTAAAAATAAAACTTCTTTCCTCAGGTTTTGAGTTAAATTTTTTTAGTTTGTCCGATAAATCCAATTTCGACAGGTAAGTTTCCTCGAACCATTTTTGAATTTTCTCCTGAATTTTTTTAATATAATCAGGTGATACAAGTAAGTCGTCTAAAATTGGTTCTAAAATAGGATGGGTGATATCATTCCCTTTTTTAAATATTGCTACATTTGCATCCCCCCATTTAAGATATAGATTCTGAAAATTTCCATTCTCATCAACTTTTGACTCGATTAGCATACTTTCATTCGGTGCTGCTATAAAATTATCAATGTTAAAAGACATATACGGGAAGATTTGTTCTTTAATTATTCTATGGTAGTTGTTATTTAAAATATCTTTATATTTTTCATCAAAAAAAATTCTAAATCCTTTTATAACTCCTATTTTTTCATTTTTTATCTTAACATATCTATTATCAGTTAAAGATATATTTTTTTTACTAATATTTAAATTTTGGATGATCTCACTTTTATTTTTATCTACAAATTTTTGCATTAGGCTTAAATGTATCTCCTCAGACAGTTTGTTTTCAATATTTTTAACAGTTTCAACCCAAATAGAGTTACTTATCCAATGTTTCTGATTAGTAATGTATAACCAAGTTCTTGTTTCATTTAAATTGTAAATAAGATCGTCAATGCTACCGTTATAATTTTGTAAGTAAGAAATTTCTTTTTCTAGAAATTTATCACTAAATATCCATTGATTTTTAATAAGTTCATTAAATATTTTTGTTAACAGTTCAACATGTTTTTCATCTGAAATATTTTGATAATCTGGTATTCGACATATGTCCCATAATTGTTTCAAAGTTTCAGGGTTATCAAATTTAAAATTTTTTTTATGATCTTTTAGAAACCTAAATAAAAATTTTTGATCCTCAGCATCTTTTTTTAAAATAAGTCGATGATGATCAGACTTCTTTTTTAAAGAGTTTACTAATTCATATTCTGACTTAAATGATAGGAGATGATTTCTCCAAAAAATTTTTTTTACAGGTTCGAATTTATGTGCTTGTATATTTTCTATAGACTCCAGATTAGTAAACTTTGCCCCAAGTGTAGTCCCAAAATAACCAGATTTTGTATAGCGACCAGCCCTTCCTGCTATTTGACCTATTTCCATATCATTCAAAGGTCGAACATATTTTCCGTCAAACTTTTCTAAACCAGAAAAATAGACTTGGTTAATATCTAAATTCAAACCCATACCAATGGCATCAGTAGCTACAATATAATCGACCTCCCCATCCTCATATAATTTAACTTGAGAGTTTCTAGTTTTAGGGCTAAGTGCTCCGGCGACAAGAGCCACACCTCCTTTTAAGCCTCTAATCTGTTCAGCAATTTCGTAAAGACCAATTAAATTAAAAGCAATAATTGCTGATCGAGGTTTAATATTTTGAATTTTCTTATGACCAATAAAATTTAATTCGGAAAATCTATTTTTGAAAGTTATTTTTGCATCAGGAATTAATTCTCTAATAATTTCCTCCATGGTAAGAGAACCTAAAAAAATAGTTTTTTGTTCGCCTCGAGAGTGTAAAAGCCTTTGAGTAAATATATGTCCTCTCTCATAGTCAGATGCTAACTGAATTTCGTCTACACAAACAAATTCGAAAAAATCATCCGGCATTGATTCGACAGTACAAAAAAAATATTTTGCGTTTAAAGGAATTATTTTTTCTTCACCAGTAATTAAAGCAATTTGATCTATAGGATAAAGTTTGCATGCCTTATCATAATTTTCTCTTGCTAAAAGTCTTAAAGGGAAACCAAAAACACCGTTTTTAAAGGAAAACATTTGTTCAAAGGCATAAAATGTTTTTCCTGTGTTAGTTGGACCTAAAATGATTTCAATTTGATTCATTCTGTGAAGAGAAGTTACCATAAATAAAATGTTGACTTAATTAAATACTTTCTTAAGTTTTTTTAAGAAAATGAATATTTAGATATTCGTTTTATACTTACTAGTAAGTGTAAAAAGTAAGGAGGCTATAATGGCTGTAAAAAAGAAAAAAGCTGCCAAGAAAAAAGCAGCTCCTAAGAAAAGAAAAGCTGCAAAAAAGGTAGCACCTAAAAAGAAGAAAGCTGCAAAAAAGAAAGCAGCTCCAAAAAGAAGGAAGGCTGCTAAAAAGAAAGCAGCTCCTAAGAAGAAAAAAGCCACTAAGAGAAAAGCTGTAAGAAGGAAAGCTGCGAAGAAAAAAGCAGCTCCTAAGAAAAGGAAAGCTGCGAAGAAAAAAGCAGCTCCTAAGAAGAAAAAAGCAGCTCCTAAGAAGAAAAAAGCTGCGAAGAAAAAAGCAGCTCCTAAGAAAAGGAAAGCTGCAAAGAAAAAAGCAGCTCCTAAGAAGAGAAAAGCTTCTAGAAAAAGAAGATAATTCTCTAAGTTTTAAATATTTAAAACATCAAAAGCGGGTTATAATCACCCGCTTTTTTTATGATAGAAGTAAATAACTTATCTTTTGCTAGAGGAAATACCCTTATCTACAAAAATATTAATTTTAAATTAAGACCTGGGGAATTGTTACTCATTCAGGGTGCGAATGGTGTAGGCAAAACAACTCTACTGTCTAACATCGTCAATTTTATAGATCAATTAGATGGCAATATAACTTACAATAATCTAGTAATTGATAATTATATTGCCTCTAAACATTTTTTATATATTGGTGAAACTAACTTTGCTCATGACTCACTAACTTTAAATCAAAAATATTGAATACTGGCTTTCAATACATAATGTGAAATTCAATAATTCTATAAAAGATAAAAGTGTAAATTATTTTTTTCAAGAATTAAATCTTGATAAAAAATTTTATCAACTTTCATACGGTCAAAAGAAAAAACTTCAATTATTACTGCTTATGTTAGTTAATAAACCAGTTTGGATACTAGATGATCCATTTAGTGGGCTAGATGAAAGAACAATAATAAATTTAAATGGTTTATTTGAAAAAAAGTTAGAAAATAAGGGAATAATTATATTAGCAAGTCATCAAAATGTTAATTTAAATAATTATAAAACACTTCAATTAACATGATAAAAAATTTTTTAAAATTAATTTTAAATGAATTTCGACTTATGCTTAAAGGAAGTGTATTCAGTTTTGTTCTATATTGTTTGTTAATTATTTCGTGTGCTATTTTTGCATTATCATTAAAACATCAGTCAATGGGAATAAATGCTCCATTATCTTTCTTATATATAATGATTTTTTTTATTTCATTATTTAAAGTTGAAAAGATTTATAGCCAAGATTTTGATGAAGCAAAAATTCATCAGTATCTACTTTCTCCTTTCTCTCTAGAGATAATTGTTTTTGTTAAAAATATGATGATCTATTTCAATTTAATTATTTTTTTCATTATATTCTCACCACTAATTTTGATTATTTTAAGTATCGATCTAACTTATCTGTTAAAGATAAATGTCCTTCTAGCACTCTCACTTTTAAGTATTATTTTCATAGCTTCAATGACTGCATCCATAACTATCTCTAAGAATAATAGACTCTCACTTACAAGTATTTTAACATTGCCTCTTTTTGTCCCTATTCTTATATTTTCTATGGCAATAACTGATTTAATTGATTTTAATACAGATAGAATGTATTTATTTTTTGTAGCTTATTTTTTATTAAATTTGGCCTTTTCACCTTTGCTAACTAGTTTTGCACTAAAAAAACTATCAGTCTAATGTTTGCTATAACTCCAAATACACTCTCTAATTTTATGATCTCTCTATCTAGGTATGTTATTTTATTATCACTTGCATTAATAAGTGTTTCTATTTTTCTTATTATATTTTTAGAAAATGATTATTATCAAGGTATCTCATTCAAAATAATGTTTATCCACGTACCAACTGCTTGGTTATCATTGGCAATTTTTCTAGTGATGGGAATAAGTAGTATCATTGGCTTAATATTTAAATCCCCAACGGCATTTACAGTTGCGAGATCTTTATCCCCGATAGGATTAATAATGAGCATAATCGTTTTAGTTACTGGTTCGATATGGGGAAATTTAACATGGGGAACTTATTGGGTATGGGATGCGAGGTTAACTTCAATGTTAATTTTAGCTTTCATTTACTTAGGTCACATTCTTCTTTTATATTCATTTGAACACTTCCAAAAAGCAGATTTTGCAGCCTCAATTTTGGCTATAATAGGACTTGTAAATCTACCTATTGTTAAATTTTCTGTTGATTGGTGGACGACTCTTCATCAAGAAAGTAGTGTTTTAAGATTGGGAGGGCCAAGTATGACTAATGACTATTTAATTACATTATTAGTGAGTTTTTTTGGTATTTTTATGCTTACAATATTCTGGTTTTCTAACATTTTTTATATAATTGTTGAAAAAAGAAAAATAGAGAGATCTATACTACTTAATGACTAGTTTGGAGTTCGTTTTAGTTTGCTATGGATTTTTCGGGTTCGTTTGTGCTGTGACAACGATTGTAATTATGCTGCTTAAGAAAAAAGTCTTTAATATGGTTAGTGCGCATAATCAAATTAAATAATCAAATAAAAAAGCGATTTATTTTTTTACTAATAATATTCGCCTGCTTTTCTGCCTCTATATTTTTAATAAGTTATTCTTTAAAAGATCAAATTGCATATTTTGTTGAACCAACTGATCTAAAAAATATGGATGGGATAGAAAATAAGTATTTAAGGGTTGGGGGTCTTGTTAAAACAAATAGTTTAAAATTTTTAGATGGTAATTGGGTTTTTGAAGTAGTTGATCAAAATCAAAATTCTGTAAATGTTGTATTTTCCAAAACACTTCCAAATCTAGTAGAAGAAAATAAGGGTATTATCGTTGAAGGAAAATTTATTGGTAACATTTTTGTTGCAGAGATAGTTTTGGCAAAACACGATGAAAACTACATGCCCCAAAGCGCTATAGACAAACTTAAAGAAGAAGGAAAATGGAGAGGGAATTAATTGATATCTTATTTAGGTAATAGCTTTATTTATATTTCGTTAGTACTAACTATTTTGTTTTATACAAATTTATTAAAGAGAATAATTCCATCATCTACTTTTTCTTTAAAATTAATTTATTTTATAAACCTTATTCCCTTTGGTCTTTTAGTATATGCATTTTCAATTTCAGATTTCACTTTATTGAACGTTGTCGAAAATTCTTATGTTGATGATCCTATTTTTTATAAAGTGACATCTGCTTGGGGCAGTCATGAGGGGTCAATTTTATTATGGGTTTTTTTAATTAACTTATTTGGGGGTTTTTTCCTTTACAAAAATCAAACTGTTGAGATTCATAAAAATATATTATTTATATCAACTTTATTTATTCTTTATGTAGTAATTAGTTCAAATCCATTTAATCATGTAGAAACAAATGAAAATGTTTTAGGTTTGGGTCTGAATCCAATCTTGCAACATTTTTTATTTATAATTCATCCACCTACATTGTTCTTGGGATATATTGGTTTAATTATACCTTTTGTGATATCTGCACATATGCTTATTAATAAAAATTTTTCAGAGATATTATTTAAAGAAATGTTGATTTGGTCAAAAATTTCATGGTTTTTTTTAACTGGAGGAATAGTTTTAGGGTCTTATTGGGCCTATTCAGAACTAGGATGGGGAGGTTGGTGGTTTTGGGATCCAGTAGAAAACATCTCATTAATCCCATGGTTATTAAATACTGCCTTGATACATTCCCTTCAAGTTTCAATCAAAAGTAAACAACTAAAATTATGGAGCCTAAATTTAGGGCTATACTGTTTCATTGCATCAGTGTTCGGAACTTTTTTAGTTCGTTCAAATTTAATTGTATCTGTTCATAGTTTTGCCACAGACCCACTTAGGGGATTATTTTTGATAATTATAATCGCATATTTGCTAGCTATGACAGTAAGGCTAAATATAAAAAGTATTTCTAATTTCAATGAGGACTCTTTTAATTTAATTAGCAGAGAAAGTTTTCTTTTATTAAATAATATATTTTTTATTTGTTCTGCACTCGTTGTCTTCATTGGAACAGTTTATCCATTATTTAGCGAAATGATTCTTAAAACATCAGTGTCAGTAGGTGCACCATATTATAATTTCGCATTTAATTTGTTGCTAGCACCATTAATTTTATTCATGGCATTTGCACCACAGATAAATTGGGGAAAACATGAAAAAAAAGATAAACAAATACCTTTTATAATAATTTTTTCATTATTGATTTGCTTAGTATCCTATTATTTTTTAAATAATTTTTATTTTGCGCTTAGTGTATTTATTACAGTTCCATTATTTCTAAAGAGTATTTTAGTTTTAAAAAATAATTTTAAAAAAAATTTAAGTTTTTATTCTCAATGGCTGGCTCATTTAAGTATTGGTTTTTTTATTATCGCAGCTGTATATACAGAACAATTTGACTACGAAGAAAATCTACTATTTGAAAAAGAGTCCACTAATGAAATAAAACTACAAAATAATAAAACTGCAATAATTAAAAATATTCAAAACGAAAAATTCCAAAATTATCAAAGAATATCAGTGGACTTATTAATTTCTGATGGACAAAAAGAAAAAGAGCTCTCGCCTTCAAAAAATATTTACCAACCCTCAGGGCAAGTCACAAATGAGGTTAGTACTACCAATAACCTCTTCAGTCAATATTATGCAACAATATCAACAATTGAGAGCAATAAGGTTGGGATCAATTTAGTATATAAACCATTTATAAATTTATTATGGTTAAGTGCAATTATGCTTGTTTTTTCTATATTTTTATCTGTTGTTAAAAAACGATGAAGAGACATCTATTATTACCTATAGTTGGAATAGTAGTGTTAGTTGTAAGTGTGCTATTTTACTTTAGTCAAACAACAAACAAAAACAACTCAAGAGATGGGGTATCGGATTTAATATTTGAAACACCAGACTTTTACAATAATAAGTTAATTAACGAAAATACATTAGGTGAATTTTACATTGTTAATTTTTTTGCTTCTTGGTGTAAACCATGCTTATTAGAGCACCCTTTGTTAATGGAAATGAAAAAAAAAGGTGTAAAAATTATTGGTATTAATTTTCGAGACGATGAGGAGAATTTTAAGAAGTGGATTAATGAAAATGGAAATCCATTTGAATACATTTTAAGAGATGATGGCACCATCGCTTATGAAATGGGTTTAATTGGCGTTCCTGAGACATTTTTTATTGTTAATAAAATAATTCAAAAAAAGATACAAGGGCCTTTATTTTATGAAGATATCGAAAAATATTTATAAACTAATTATACTATTTTTAATAATTCATATATCTGTAATTAGCTTTGCAGGTGTAAATGAACTAAGTGATTATTACAAAACAATCAGATGTCTGGTTTGCGAGGGTCAGAGCATTCAAGAGTCTGATACAGAGTTTGCAATAAATTTAAAAGAGCAAATCCAAAAAAAATATAGCTCTGGAATATCCATTGAGGAAATTAATCAAGAACTAATCAAAATTTATGGTGAAGAAATATCTTTTAATCCGCCTAAAAATCACATAATACTTTGGGGGACTCCTTTGATCGTGCTAATAATTATTTTTATATTTATCAGAAATAAAATTAGATTTTTTAAATGAGCATAAAATGAGTTATTTCGACGACTTATCTAATCAAATTGTACTTATTGAACCTCAATCTTTTTCTCTCGTTAGTTGGTAAATGTTTATTCAATCTTCTATTTATTAAGCCAAAAAAACCAATTATCAATAATGTTAACAAAATAAAGTAAAAGCCAACAATTGGATAAGGAACAAAAGGATTAAAGGTTTTATCAGCAAAATAACTGGCATAATAAATCGCATCTCCTTTTTGTTGCCACGCTGGAAAACCAGTAAAAAACACCAATGTTGTTGCATGGAACATAAAAATTGCCTCATTTGTGTAAGAGGGCCATGCCAAGCGGAGCATTGTTGGCCATATAATACGTCTGAATTTTTTAATCCCTGTAAAACCAAAGGCATCTGCTGACTCTAAATCTTGACTTGGGACAGCAAGCAACGCTCCATAAAAAATCTCTCCTGCGTAAGCAGATGTATTAAAAAATAAAACAATTAAAGCTCCTAACCAAGCTTTTGTAAGCCAACGCGTTTCGACTGTAACAACAAGAAATCCCAGATCAATATCAAATCCTAATCTTGGTAAAAGAACAAACAAATCGTATGCAAAGAAAAATTGAATGAATAAAGGGGAACCTCTAAAAATAAAAATAAATAATCTACAAGGAGCACTAAATAGAGTTAGATTTGAATTTTTACCTAAAGCCAGAACGGTTGCAAAGAAAAATCCAAGAAGCAATGCCAAAACGGCAAAATATATGTTCCAAATCATTCCAGAACCAATTAATACAAATTGCTCACAAAGGGTTATGTCAGTTTTTGGTAAAAGCCGCTCTCCATAACCTATAGATCTAAGACCATAATCAGATAGTGTTTGAAAACAACTCGACATTAACCAGCCTTACCTGCCATAGTAGCTTGACCTTGAGAAAGACGAGCTGATATTTTGTCTAATACAGATTGTGACAAGTAAGTTAATGATAAATAAAAAATCATAAGTACTCCAAAATACCATGCTCGCCAATCGGGATGAGGATATTCATATACACCAGTCTTTATTCCACCTAATTCTTTAGCCCAGTAAACTATATCTTCAATGCCAAGAAGAAATAGAAGTGGAGTTGCTTTAATTAAAATCATCCACAAATTGGATAGACCTGGTAAGGCATAAATCCACATTTGCGGTATGAGAATTCTTCTAAAAATTTGACTTTGAGAAAAGCCGTAAGCCTCGCCTGTTTCTATTTGAGATTTTGGAACTGCAGCCATAGCTCCAGACAAAACGTTGCCAGCAAAAGCTCCAAAAACAAATCCAAAAGCAAGTAAAGCTAAAGAAAATCCATAAATATCGTGCACCCACTCGCTAGCAGTGTTTAAAGGAAGTTTCGCAGCTGTACAAACGACAAAATCATTACCTTGCCTAATTGGCTCAGTAACATCAGAACATAAAACTTTATGACGCAAATATTCAAATGCTTGATCAAGTGCAATTGGAATGAATAAAAAGAAAACAATATCTGGAATGCCCCTTATCATAGCAAGGTACCCTTTTCCTAAAGAGCGAATAATTCTAAAGGTAGATCTTGAAGCAGTAGCGCCTGCAAAACCAAATGCCATTGCCAATGGAGCAGCCAAAGAAAGCAAACCCATAACAACTAAAAAAGAAAAATAAAATGACATATGTTTTGCTGTAGTGACATAACATGATAACCACATTAATCCTTCTAAAGTTTTAGGATCCACACAATAACTAAACATTTGGAAATTCCTCTTGTTTATCTGTTTTTTGAGGTGAAAAATCTCTTATTAAATAATTTCTTTTTCCTGATAAAATCTCATCTATACCAAACTTACCAGCCAAAGGTGCATTAGTTATACCTGAATGCATAACTGCTAAATATATACCATTTAATTTTTGACCTTTTTGATTTATTAGGCGTCCAATTTTAGGCCTTCCATCAACTGGCAAAGGTCGTTTGCCAAGTGTAAAATGATCTAAAATCATATTTCCATTATAGTTAAGCCTGACTGCCATGTCTTGGATAAGTTTTTTTGCAGCACCTGTAATATTTTCCTCTTGGCTTGAGTCATCATCGAACTTTCCACCAATGATTAGTCTTCCTTTGTCATCTTGTCTTGCATGAAAATTAAAACCTGTAATCGGGTATTTTAATAATGGGGGTAATGGCTTTGTATAAACTAATAAACCTAAGCTTGAATGCATTTCAAAAGGAATATTAATTGTTGATAATAATTTAGAAGCGCCAAGTCCAGCAGTTATAATTACCTCATCATCATAAATAATTTCATCATCGATTTTGACACCAATAACATTGTTGCTCTCACACACTATCTCTTTTACTTTAGTTTTTATTATTTTTGACTCACTAGCTTTGAAGAGTTCTTTCGTTGCTTTAACACCATCAATGGCTAAATCATCAGCACCAAAGCCGGCCATAGGTGGTATATTTATTAAGTTAAATAAATATTTTTTTAGTTCAGATTTAGTTGATATTTTTACAGATTGCCCCCAGCCTTGATGCTGTTTTATAGTTTTTCGAAGTTCTTTCTCTCCTTGATCCCAAATAAATGCTCCTTTTGATGTATAATTTAAGTTTGAAATATAACTTATTAATTTTGGCCAGTAATTCAAATTTGCCAAACGAAAATTAGCATAGCTTTTATCATTACTGGCATAACCATTCACCCAACCCCAAGTATTTGAAGTAGCTTGGTTTCTATCACCTGGTAAATGTGATGATAAAACAGTTATCTTATTTACACCATTTTTGTAAGCATGGTAGGCAAAGGACGCACCTACAATTCCTGCCCCAACTATAATCATTATAAGACGGATTTTATATTATGTTTCAGTGTTTCTTGAGTAAATATTATAAAGAAAAAAAAGAGGACGGATGTAACGTCCTCTTATTATGTAATTTAAATTAAATAATCTTAAAAAGTTGCGGCTTCAAAACCAAACCACTTTTTAATAAGTGCATTTAGTGATCCGTCATCTTTCATTGAGCTAATAGCTGCGTTCATTTTGGCTTTTAACTCTGTATCAGATTCACGGATACCCATTCCAACACCGCCGCCGATTGAGACTTCTCCTATATTTGCAAATTCACCGTTTGACTCTGCAATAATAGATGCAAGGTAATCACCATCTGCTAAGACAGCATCAGCTTCACCGTTTTGCACTGCAGATATTGTTTCTTCTGCTGTTGCAAACTCAACTAATGTTGCTCCACTTTCAGCAACATAACCTGCCTGAATAGTTGCAGTTTGAGCAGCAATAACTGCACTATCTACATCAATATCTGATCCGCTCATTCCCATGTATACTGATGGAGATGGTGGAAAATAATCTTGTGTAAAGTCTATCACCTCATCACGCTCTGCTGTTATTGACATACCGGCAATAATCGTATCGTAATTACCAGACACTAAATTAGGGATGATAGAGTCCCACTCGTTTATAACCCAAACGCAATCTAGATTTGCACGAATACAAAGCATGTCTCCAACATCTTTTTCGAAACCATCAACTTCGCCATTATCGTTAATAAAATTATATGGAGGATAAGCACCTTCTGTGCCCATTCTTACTGTTTCAGCAAAAGCAGAACTGACTAAAAAGAGCGCAGTAAATACTGATAGTATTATTTTTTTCATAATTTTCTCCTTGTTCTTCCTCTATTACTTCGAATAAATACTTACTAAAATATAAACTAAAATAGAGCAAATAGATAAACTTTTTATAGAAACGCTTAGAATATTTAATTAATTATGATGAATAGAACAAATCTGCGTTGATTATACTACCATTTTGAATATCAATATTTTGATAGCGAATATTTCCCTTAATTTTTGCTGTTGACTTAATATATATATCTTTAGCTTGAATGTCTCCGTCAACTTCGCCCTCGACTGTAATAGTATCAGCAGTAATAGTTCCCTTAACATAAGAACCTGGTTTTAAATTAATGGTTGATGACTTTAAAGTACCCGTTAAATGACCAGAGAAATCTATATAGTCTGTAGACTCGAGAGAACCATTTATTTTTATATCTTTTGCTAAAGTTGATTGATTAATAGTGCTCTCAGTATCAAACATAAATTCAGTTTTTACTTCAGGTTTTTTTTCACTAGATCCAAATAATGCCATTATTGATCACCCTCATGGTTTTCATTAATCTCATCTTCTTTAACTTCATCAGTAGAAACTGGTGAATAAGATTGGACACTACCTCTATGTCTTAAAGTGCCCTGAATTCTGGCACCATAACTTACTTGTAATGAGGCATATTCAATTACTCCTTTGATATTTGCAGAATTGTTGACGATCAAATAATCCTCTGAATTTATCTCACCATCTACACTTCCAGAGATAGTTATCTCTTGACCTGACATGTCTCCACTAAAAACACCTTTACTATTAATATTAATATTTGAAGATTTTAATGTTCCAGTAAGAGTTCCAGAAATGTCAGAAGTTTCTGCTCCCTCTATTCGTCCATCAACTCTAACGCCAGAACCTATGTTAACAGCTTTAGAATCATTATCTATTGGAGTAGATTGAATTTCGTCACCTACTGACTCGGTATTATTTTCATCCATATCAGTACTATTTTCATCCATATAGTTATCCTAACACAATCTAAATATTCATAAAATCTAAATTATTTTCTAAAAACATTGAATTGATTAGGTTTTTAGAATTAATAAATCTTATTTTTATAAATTTGATATAAATTTATAAATTAACTTTTAAATCTAATCTTTTTTAGCAATATCTTTGAAATCAAAAAAATGAAATATTACTAAATTATGAACATACTTGAGCTAAATCAGTTAGAGAAACAATTTGGTGATAATAAAGTTTTAAAAGGCATTAATCTTATTGCCAATAAAGGAGATGTTGTAAGTATTATTGGAAGTTCTGGTTCAGGAAAAAGTACTATGCTTCGCTGTGTAAATTTTCTTGAAACGCCTGATAGTGGAACTGTAAATGTTTGTGGTGAAATCATCAACTGCAACAATGAGAATTTAAAAAAACCTAGTAAAAATTTACAATCGAAAATTACTTTGATTAGAAAAAAATTAGGTATGGTTTTTCAAAGTTTCAATCTATGGTCACACATGAATATCTTAGACAACATTACAGAGGCTCCTGTTAATGTTTTAGGAATAGATAAGGATATTGCTGAAGAACAGGCAATGGTTCTATTAAAAAAAGTTGGGATTGAAGAAAAGGCAAAAGAATATCCCTCTAATCTATCAGGAGGGCAGCAACAAAGGGCAGCAATAGCAAGGGCTCTTGCCATTTCTCCAGAGATATTATTATTTGATGAACCGACGTCATCTCTTGATCCAGAATTAGTAGATGAGGTCTTATCTGTTATACGTAATTTAGCTGAACAGGGAAAAACAATGTTAGTTGTAACTCATGAGATGGAGTTTGCTAGAAAAGTTTCAAATAAAGTTATTTTTCTTCACGATGGTCTTGTGGAAGAGGAAGGACATCCTGACACAGTTTTCACAAATCCCCAATCAGAGCGTTGTAGAAATTTCTTATTTAATAGACGCGAATAATTATTTTTTATAATTTATCACAGTGAATTCATTACTACTGTTCTTAGTAAGACTACTAGACTTTTATACACTTATTGTGTTCTTTTATGTAGTCGTGTCTTGGTTGTTTCATTTTAACATATTAAATAGTCAAAATATTTTTTTGTGGCGAGTTTTTGAAAGTTTTAAAAAACTAACTGACCCTCCCCTAAATTATATAAGAAGATATTTACCAAACTTAGGCGGCTTAGATATTTCACCAGTGCTTTTAATACTGATTATATACTTGTTTAAAGATTTACTGATTGAGTATTGGCCAAGAGGATAATGAAAAGGAGAATAAAAAAATGGCAGATTTAATTGATGGAAAAGCTTTTGCAGCAAAAATAAGAGCTGAGGTAAAAGAGGACTCAGACAAATTAATCTCTCAAAAACAAGTAGATCCCTGTTTAGCAGTGGTTCTTGTAGGAGAAAATCCAGCTAGTAAGGTTTATGTAGGTCAAAAGACAAAAATGGCTGCAGAATGTAATATTAAAACTAAAGATTTCAAATTAGAAGCAAGTACAGATCAAAAGACATTATTGAAATTAATTGATGAGCTTAACAATGATAGCTCTGTTCATGGTATTCTAGTTCAATTACCTTTGCCTCAACAGATTGATGAGAGAAAAGTGATTGATGCTATTGTTGTAGAAAAAGATGTTGATGGTTTTCACGCTATAAATGCAGGAAGGCTTTCCATCGGAGGTGATATGTTAAAAAAAGCTTTTATCCCATGCACACCTTTGGGTTCTCTTCTTCTTTTGAAGAGTCATGTAGAAGATTTAAAAGGTAAAAGTGCTGTTGTGATTGGTAGATCTAACATAGTGGGTAAGCCTATGTCACAACTTTTAATCGAAGAGTCATGTACAGTTACAGTGGTACACTCCAAAACAAAAGAAATTGAAAAAGTTTGTTCACAAGCAGATATCATTGTTGCAGCCATAGGAAGAGCTGAGATGATTGACTCAAAATGGTTAAAAGATGGTGCTGTTGTAATTGATGTTGGTATCAATCGAATTTCAATTACAAAAGAAGATGGGAGTGAAGGAAGTAAAATAGTTGGTGATGTTGATTTTGAAAGTGCATCAGAGAAAGCCTCTAAAATCACCCCCGTACCAGGAGGGGTTGGACCGATGACTATAGCATGTTTACTAAGAAATACCGTAACATCAGCATATCGTCATGCTGATCTTGACGACCCAAGACCAATTTAAAAATTAGTAAAAGTTAATTAAGTTTTAATTTTTCCTGAAATAGTTCCACCAGGACTTGTGACGAGTCCTTGCTCATCTATTATTACTGGACCAGATGCAGGATCAGTAACACCTAGCTCAGGGCTAATCTCTTCTAATAAATCTCTCACTGTATCCAAGTATGCGATCATCTGCTGACGAGCTTTCGCTAAACTATTCTCGTCAATCCACTCCACCACACTGCAATAGGAACGGTCTCCTGTTTTGATGACTTTTCTAAAGATCACACCATCAGGGTTCACAAATTTTTTCATCGAGGCTGTAAAATTTTCAACCTCTCCCTCTTTGACTACAAACTTAACAACACTTATAAATTTTGGCATATTTCAATTTTATTAATATTTTCAACAAAAAATAGATAATTTTAAAAATTTTTACTGTTTGACAACCCATTTTGGGTTGTAGAAAACCCATTTTAGGTTTTAATATTATATTAATTTAAAATGAACACAAAAAAAGATTCTGATCAAAAATCAACTTACAGTAAAGCAGCCTATGCTTGGCTTATGACTGTTACCAGCTATTACAAAAGAGTTAGTGAATTGGGAATAAACATTGATGAGTTAATGACTCTAAATACGGTTGCCGCTAATTGGCTGTATAAGATTAACTCCTCTGACACTAAATCACTGGAAGAACTAAAGGGAATGTCCTCTGATGAAATAAAAAAATATTTCAAAGGTTCTAAGCTATCAATATTAAGTATTGCCAACATTTTATCTCAACCTAAAGAAAGTATCCGAAGACGTGTTCAAAAATTAATTGACTTTCAATTATTAGCAAAAGATGAGAGTAGTGGAATTATATTAGGAGAAAATTATACAAAAATAATGGGTGGGTTTGGTGAAGTAACTACCAAAGAGCTTGCACGACTAGTCTCTAATCTAAATGAAGTAAAGTTCGTTGAAGAAGTATCAGGAGTAAATTTAATCAAAAAATTAAAATGAAAAAACTTTTATCATTTTCTTTTTACGATTTTGGAAATTCTGTATTTCCCATGATTATAATTACAACTTTAACGTCTAGTTACTTTGTTAATAATGTCATTGAAAATCAACAAACAGGGACTGCATTATGGCAACTAATTATTGGTGTATCGGGGATTTTAATTGCATTAATTATGCCCTTTATAGGTAAATTATCTGATGCAAAGAATAATGGGCGCGTAATGTATTTAAGATTTTTTTCAATCATTTGTATTATATCTATAGCTGCTTTTTGGTTTGTATTACCGGACTCAAATTATGTTCTATTTTGTCTTTTTTTATTATTTTTAGGAAGTATTAGCTATGAAGCATCGAATAGTTTGTATAACGCAACTTTAAAAAGTTGTTACTCAAAAGATTTGACTTTTAGCTCTGGAGTTGGTTTTGGAACAGGATACATAGGGGGGGTGCTTGTCCTTATAATAATTCTCTACCTCTTTATACTCCCCGAGGAAAATATCCTAGGATTGAATAAGGATAACCAAACCCCAATTCGCTTCTCGCATTTAATACTATCTTTATGGTTTTTAGTATTTTGTATTCCTTTAATGTTTTTTACTAAGTTCAATCAAAAGGCACACGTTATTCCAAATAAAACAACTCACACAATCAAAGATTTGATATGGAATAATGGTCTTACAAATACTGGTAGGTATTTAATCGCAAGAATGCTTTACATGGATGGTTTAATTATTGTGACGACAACAATTGGAATTTTTGGAACTTCTGTAATGGGGATATCAATCAGCAAAATTATAATAGTAGCAATATTGTGTAATATTAGTGGAGCAATTGGGTGCTACCTCTTTGGAATATTTTTCAAAAACGATAAGAAAGTTATTATAGCTTCTCTTACATTGCTCTCCGCTATTATCATCTCCATGTCATTAAACACTAATCCGACTGTGTTTATTATTCTTGCAGTATTAGGTACCTTTTTTTCAGGACCTCTACAAAGTTCTAGTAGAGTTGTTATGGCAAAACTCATACCTGATGAAATGCAGGGATTAGGATTTGGCATGTTTACTTTTTCAGGAAAAGCAACGGCTTTTTTAGGACCCCTTTGTGCTGCAGCGATTACTTTTTTATTCTCTCAACGTATAGGTTTTGGATTTTCAATAGTGCTACTCCTATTGGGTATGTTACTAATGTTAAAAGTTAACTATCAGGATAATTAGAAATTTAAAATCTTATCTCTTATTTCGTAGAAGTCATTTTTTGAGATTACTTGTGACAAACTAAAGAAAGTATTTTTCTTTTCGTTACATCTTTTGTAAGCCTTTAAAAAAGATGAATAAGGCGTAAAACATATTGAAGGAGTTTGTAATATACCTTCCCAACAAAAAGTTTTTAACTCAGATTGTTGATCTTGAATTTTAAATTGACCCAAATCAATGCATTGAAATAAGTTTTTTAGTGTCACTATATAATAATCTAAAGGTATTTCCTGTATTTCTAAACTTGGAAACAAAGAAGGCTCGGTATTTTCAAATGAACTATTTGCTTCAGAAAGATATTGGCATTCTTTTGCTATTATTGAAAATTCATCAAATATACTTGTAGAAGATATATCAGCACCACTTGCGTCTTTTAAAATAATTTCACTAGGACTCATTCCATGTTTAAGACGGCTCTTTTTTAAAGATTGGCTAATCTCTTTTTTGATCTTCTGACAATGTTTTTCTATCTGTTTTAAACTTTGAGTAAGTGATTTAATCATTTGATGATTCATCACTTTTTTATTTTGAATTGAGTACAAACAATCTAATGCCTCTAACTCTTGAGAGATTTTTTGAAATTCTAATTTTTGATATGGCTTGATAATTGTTGTTAGCTTAGCAAAGATTTTGAAGTCACTTGATCTCTTAATATCAAGCATTTCTATGAAACGATCATAATCAGTTGCTTTAGAACTTTTAAAAAATAGTCTTTCTTTGATTACGTCACTAAGCTCAGCGCTATTTAAGTGATCAAAGGTTTTCTTTTGTTCTTGTTCTTCTAGCCATTTAGATTTGAAAAATGAGCTCGGAGAGCTTATTTTTTTTCCAGTTTCCTTTTGGAACTGGTCTTTCATAGACTGATGTAAAATAATCATAATTAGTAATAATACACTGATTTTAAACGCTTTTTTGTAATTTATGGCCCAAAATGAGCCACTAATTTAGAAATTTAGCTCTCTTATTAAAGTGGCTGATGAAAAGTCAATAAAGCGTTTGAAGTAGCTTCTTGACTCAATTCCCATGTTCACAAAACCAAGCATTTTATTGTCCATGGTTGAGGTATTATCCTCTAAGTCTAGTGTAACTTTATAGTATGCTTGTTCAGATCGAATACCCCCTGAAGGATTTTCACTAGCAGCAATCGGACCGTCAAATATTGAGGTAACCATAGGGTACATATCAAAATTATTAATCGGTGATTTACTAATTGAATTAATGTAGGCAGCGATACTATCTTGTAATGTAGAAGAAGGAGTGAACCAAATTTCTTTGTTGGTATCCAAAGAAGAAATATTTTTTTCGGATACAAAGGCAATTACTTGGTAATTATTTTTATCTACTAATTTAAGTATTGCTGTATCTTCATTTAGCCATTGTTGTTTTTTTAAATTACTCAAATTAGTAACCTCGCCATCAAAGGGGGCTACAATTTCTAGAGAAGATTTAATTTTATTTAAATTATTAATTTGAGTTTCAAATTTATTTCTTTCACTTTTTAAAAGTAGTAAATCAGACCTATTGCTATCTGTGTCTAAAGCATTGTTTATTTTTATTTCTATCAATTCTAATTCTGCAACAGCTATTTTTATTTCAGAGTTTAATGCAGGTGAGTCTAAATTAATTAATCTTTGATCTTCCTTAACAATTTGTTTTTCTTTTACATAAACATCTTTGACTTGTGAATTAATTGGTGGAAAGATTTCTATAAATTTTTCAGATTGATATATTGCAGGAGTTTTTTGAGAAGACTTCCAAGGATAAAATATAATAAATGCCAAAGCGCCTAGTACAAGAATCGACCTTACGAATTGTAAGGAGAGATAAATATTAGAACGTAATCTCCACCATTCACGCATTTCTCTAAAAATAGGTAGTAATATAAACCAAACAATCTCAACTACAAATAGGAAGATACCTAAAAGTTTAAATGCAAAGTAATAAACTAATAAGGCTATCCCTAAAAATAAAAAGAAACGGTATATCCAAGTGGCCCAAGCATAAGCAATGATCAAGTTTTGTTTTTGAATGTTGATTTGCTCAGGGGGTTTGTGTTTGAACCCAAAGATCCATTGACGAAGTTTCCATTTTGCAAGTGCAAAGGCTCGAGGTTGTAAATTTTCAACTTTTAAATAATCTGCAAATACGTAGTAACCATCAAATCGCATAAAAGGGCTTATATTGATAAGCAAAGAGGAGATCCAACCAGTTGTTGCAACAAAAAATGCTATACTTTTCAACATTCCTTGGTCTGTAATCCCCCATATAAAGGTAGCAAGTAAAGCAAGATGTAGTTCTGTGGAAATGCCTGCAAAGTTTATAGAGAGTCTTTTTTTGTGGTCTCTTAGCCTCCACGCATTGGTGTTATCTGTATACAAAAAAGGAAAAAAAACAAGAAAAGCAATTCCCATGGAATTGACATTGCAGCCAAAATTTTTTGCAGTGTACGCGTGTCCTAATTCATGAATTGCTTTCACACCAACCAAAGCAAAAGCGTAAAACAACAAACCATTCCAATTAAAAAAAAATAAAAATGTTGTTAAGAACTCATCCCATTGCTGGATGACAAAATAAATGCCCATAACACCTATAATGTAGATCAATAGTCTTAAAAATCTTTGGCCAAAAAATTTTGCGATGTGTAATGTTTTATCTAAAAAAGGGTCAGGTTTAATTAAGGGAATTTTAAAGAATAGATAGTTATGTATTAAATTCATAAACCAATGTTTTTTTTGCGCATTATGTTGATGCAATAAAATCTGTACATCTTCTGAACTATTATGAGAAATCAAACTATTAGTTTTTAGAAAATTGATAAAATCATTTAGCTGATCCTCTTCGATATCCAAACCTTTTTGTTGTGCTTGTTCAATAAATTGCTTTGTATCCACACCTGCAATCCAATGTTTGAGCATACGAAAGGCATTTACACCTAATGTAAAATATTTATTTCTTAAATTATCGTAGAGTAGCCACGATGGTGACCCATCTTCCATAGGTGTGCCTTGAAGAAGTTGTAAGTTTTGACGTATTGACGGCGTAATCATTTATAAGCCAAGTGTCTGTCTGACAAAAATAATAGGCTTTCGAAATAAGAAGAAAAATAATTTTACTTCCTCACCAAAAATCTTTGCAGTACCTCTAAGCCCTATTCTAGGAGGAGCATCGTTATCAATTAGCTCTGCGGTGACACGGTAAGCAAGAAGGTTTTGAGTTACAATTTCAGGCTCATATGAAAATTTTGTAACTTTAGCCTTGATAACATTCATAGGGTCAGAGTCCAAAAAAACATTTATATTGGCATCTTTTTTAATTGTAATGGAGTCTTTTACTGGCATGAAGATATTAACTTCCACTAATGAGGGGTTAGCAACAACCATAATGTTTTCACCAATGTTGTAGGGTTTGCCGATAAGCAACGATTTATCTTGTAAAACGGCAACGCCCTCAGCAGGAGAGTAAATAGTTGACCTATCTAATAGTATTTTTTGATAATTGAGGGTTTCTTGTGCTAATTTTGTTTTACTTTCGAGCTGGCTCACCAAAGCCTTATCCTCTTTACTTTGGAACGAAGATTGTCTGGCTTGAAGTAACTCAGTTTCGATTACCTGTAATTCTTGAAAGGCTAGATCATAGTCGTTTTGTAGTTGAGTTTTTTCAAATTCTAATAATGGGGTTTCTAAATTCACTTCATCATTATTTTGAACATACACCTCTTTAATAACTCCATCTATTGGTGCATTAATTATATTTGGTTCTTTTGGAGCTATTTCAGCTTGGCCAATTGTTGACATAGACACAGGATAAAACATGCTTGCAACTATTCCAGCTACAACAAAAAATTGAAACCATGTCCTTCGAATTAATTTAGCGGCACTTTCAAAAAAGTTATTCTCTTTGAGTGATCCCATTGCATGTCCAACGGAATTACTTAAATGTCGGATATATTCAATTTCTTGTTCCGTCCAGCTCTCGTCTCTTACTAATAATAAAACAGCCTGTGGTCCTTTTTGTGTTGAAAAGCATGGAACCCATAAAAATTGATCGGGTAGAGGGCTTTCCCCTTTAGCAGGAACTAAAGCGTCTTTACTTAAAGAAAAAGAATGGGTCTCTGGAGAACCCTCTTGTAATTTTTGTCGAATGATTTTTTGGGCGAGTGTGGTAGTGGCAGATGTTTGTTCAACTACTGCAATATCTGAGATTGCCTCAATTTTAAAACTATTTGGTTTTGTCCAAGATCCAAAAAAAGCATACATAAATGGGGCGATACTTCTAAGCTCATTGGTAACTGTGTACCTTATTTCAACAAAAGATTGAGCGTCACGTAACTTTTTCTCAAATGAGAAGATTCTAGATAATCGATTTAATTGATCTTCGCTCAAAATACAACGCGACCACTCATTCCTGGGAGAAGGGCAGGGCTGGTGTCAGTGATGGTACCTTTGAGTTGAATAGTTTGACTAACTGCATCTACATTTGCACCGATACCACTAATTGTGGCGTTAAATTCTTTTTGAATTTCATCAATATAAACTTTAATGGGATGTCCTATTTTTAACCAAGAAATCCATTCGCTTGATACAACCATTTCTAATTCTAAAACTTCTGTTTGGATGATTTTCATTAATTCTACTTGAGGCTGGATTGTTTCAAATGTGTTAACCACAACTTCTTCTACTGCTCCGTCAAAAGGTGCTTTGATTTGACATCTCTCAACATTTAATTCAGCGATACGTAGTTCTGATTTTGCTTTTTCATATTCTGATATTGATAATTCTAATTCATATTTACCGATTGATCTCATTTGTAGCATTTGTTCATCGCTTTTAAGTTTTATTAAAGCACTATTAGCGTTTGCGCTAACTACATCCTTTTGGGCTTCATATAAACTACAATCAAACTGAATTAATAAATCCCCTTTTTTGAATCTTTGCATTTCTTTTACAGCAATGTTTTCTATTCGGGCAGCAAGTTCACTAGAAAGAATAGCTTCTTGCGAGGCTACAACTAATGCTCTTGACTCTCTTACTTCAGCGTTAGCATAAGAGAGCATCAAAACAATTAAGACAACTGTCTTAACCAGATACTTTAAGGATTTTATCACCATAGTTTTCATGTTCATCAAATTCTAAATCGATTTGATCTTGAAGAGAAGCAAACTTTACAACTTTTTCCTCTAGTTCAGGGTTTTGGTTATCTAAAGCTAGATTGTCTTGAGCAGGCGTTTCATCAATAATTTCGGGTATAACAGGAGCATTATCTAGGTTGGATTGGTTATTTGGGTCCTCTATTTGATTATCATCATTGCTTGAGTCATTTGGATTAAGCACATCATCTCTAGACTCATCATTTGACTCCAATATTATTTGGCCTTTTTCATCTACAGTCACTTCTGTTTTCAAAGCGGCACTTCGGTCAATAAAAGGTTCTAAGTCTCTTTTTAATGCAATGTCTCGGCTAACAGAGCTTTTATCTAAAGTCACATTGATTTCTCTTGTCGTGTTGTCGTTATCAATTGCAATAACTTTGACATCAACAGAGTAAACATTCTCTGGGAATTGAACTATTGTCTGACCTGTAGCTGGATCAACACGTATCCAGTTGGGAAGTTTAGATCCGTCCTCTAATGTGCCTGTGTATTGTTTTACATTTAATCTATAGTCATCTCCAATAGCAAAACCTAAAATTGTATTTTCATTAATTCCCGGTCTGCCACTTTGATCAATATTTAAATCCTCAACTGCAACATCAATCACTTTCATTCCGCCATTAAATGAGTACTCCTTTACTATTGATGCGAGAGAACTTCTAACTTCCAAATCAGGAACTCGATTATCTGTTTGAGGTGTTTCAAAAGTAACAATTTTATTTGCAATTGCCGACTCTAAAGTCTTTTTGTTAACAACAATAGGTGGTGGTGGTGGCTCGCCAGGCCCCCCTGTCTTCTTACCCACAACAATGGTAAAAGTTTGGGAAGTTGAGAGACCACCTCCATCTGTTGCTGTAACAGTGAAAGTATAAGTGCCCTCTTTTAGCTTTCCGTTGAGCCTTCCGTTGTCATTTATTGTCAGACCAGATGGCAAGCCAGAAACAGAGTATGTAAGCTGTCCATAAGTATTGTTCTTTGGGTCCGGATCATCAAAAAAGATTTTTGTCTGAGTTTTAATAGTTTGGTTTTCAACAGCATAAATTGTAGGAGGGGGCGTGGAAGTTGGAGGGTCGTTGAGTCCTGTGACTGTAATTGTAAGTTGTGCTGTATCGGTACTTGTTCCGTCACTCAGTGTGTATGTAAAATAATCCTTTTCTGTGTCACCAGGGGCTATTGCTTTGGCTGCATCAGTATTTGCCACGTAGGTATAGGTTCCATCTGAGTTCAATGTTAAGACACCATATGTCCCTGTAAGTTCAGTTCCAACAGTACCGCTCGTACCACTTCTATTTTCTCTTCCTGTTCGTATCTCAGTTACGGATGCCTCACCTACAGTAAGAGCGGCTACACCGTTATCTGTATCATTTGAGAGTAAACCCGCACTGTCAGGTGTCACAGAAAGCGTGCTTCCGGCATCAACTGCGCCCGTATCATTCACACCAACAACATTATTATCTGCTCCATTAACTGTAATTGTCAATGTAGCAGTCGCTGTGGCACCATTTTCATCAGTCACTGTGTATGTAAACACATCAGTTTCACTAGAGCCACTTGCAATACTATCAGCTGCATCTTGGTCAGCTATATAAGTATAAGAACCGTTGGATCCAATAGTAAGAGTACCGTAAGTACCTACAATAGTTGTACCCGTGAGATGAGTTGTTGAAGAGGAAACCGTTCCGCTATTGCCATTAGTATGAGAAATATTGGAGACAGTTAAAACTGCAGAGTCATCTACATCAGAGTCATCCTTTAACACATCATCTTGAACTGCCGTCTTAGTGACTCTTTCATCTTCAGTCACACTGTCAGTGTCATTTACTGCAGTTGGAGTATCATTAATACCAATTACGGTAATTGTAATATTTGCTGTCGTGGTCTCTGTACCATCTGAAAGAGTGTAAGTGAAAACATCAGTGACTTGATCATCTTTATCCAAATCATCAGCTGCAGATTGATCGGCTGCATAGGAGTAAGAGCCATCTGCACCGATTGTTAGTGTACCATAAGTGCCCGTAACAGAAGTTCCACTACTATTATAAGAGCTACCAGAGGAGACTGCAGAGTTAGACCCCCCATCTTTTTTAATTTGAGTAACAGTTAAAGTAGCAGAGTCATCAGGATCACTATCTGTATGGGAACTTGAACTGGTGTCTATTACATCACCTGAGTGTTCTCCAGTGGCGTCATAAGAGCCTGAAACATTAGCATTTGCGCTATTTGCGACAGTTAGAGTGCTATCCTCTAAAATCACACCCACATCGTTTTGAGCAACTGGGTCATCATTAATACCCGTAACAGTGATCGTAATAGTTGCAGTAGTAGTATTTGCTCCGTCAGATACTGTGTAAGTGAAAACATCTGTTGCTGTATCATTTAAGTCTAAGTCATCGGCAGCTGCTTGATCAGCAGTGTATGTATAAGAACCATCAGCACCGATAGTCAAAGTACCGTAAGTTCCTGTTACTGTTGTACCCCCACTTGCATAAGTGCTGCCCTCAGAGACTGTGGATGTAGAGCCACCACTAGGTGCGATTGCTGTGACTGTCAAAGAGTCTGAGTCATCCGCGTCGGTGTCATCGTAAAGAGCGTCATCTTGCGAACCTGTTTTGGTAACTGTCGCGTCCTCGTTGACACTATCTGTGTCGTCTACAGCGGCTGGAGTATCGTTCACACCAACTACTGTAATCGTGATAACCGCTATGTCTGTTGCATCACCATCACTAACTGTATAGTTAAAGTAATCATAAACGATGTCGCCTGCATCTAGGTCATCTGCAGCAGATTGATTTGCAACATAAGTGTAAGAACCATTAGCATTCAGAGTTAGCTGACCATAAGTCCCAGTTAGAGCAGAGCCGACAGTACCAGCAGTACCCGATCCCTCAGAACTTCCTGTTCTCACAGCTGTTACTGTTAAAGTCTCTACATCAACGTCAGTGTCATAAGAACTTGTATTGCTTGTATCAATGACATCACCTGAATGCTCGGCGTCAACATTAATTAAACTAAAAGGTGTTGTTAATGTGTACTCAAATACTGATTTGTTCGTCGTCCCTAAAACAAATAATTTAGTACCATCATGGCTAAAGCTTATAGCCTTCGGGGCACTATCTTGTGAGCTCACATCTAAAGCCCCAACAAAAGAAGCAGTGGAAACATCAAATCCTAATGTCAGATCATACTCGTTAATGTCATTTCCTTGATTTCCAACAACATACATTTTTGTTCCATCGCTATTAAATGTTAGTCCGTTAGGGGCAGTGTCTTGAGAAGACACATCAAAACTATCTACAAAGGAGGCTGTTGATACATCAAACCCAGTTGTAAGTGTGTATTCATTAATATCGT
>CACGPP010000006.1 GCA_902574995.1 uncultured Alphaproteobacteria bacterium | reverse complement strand
AATTCCTACTATTTTATAATTATTTATTTTAAATTTCCTAAATATGTAAGCATAATGTTGAGCAACTCTACCAGCGCCTAAAAAACCAATTTTAATCATTAATTTTTAATCATTTTAATATTTTTAATAATACTTTTAAAAAGATTTAAATCATATCTTGATTTTATTGGGATATGGCTAAAAGAATTATTTACTTCAAAGAAACCAACATTGTTTCCTATAACTCCTCCAGTTTTAATTAATTCTGTTTTTACAATAGCACCAAAGCCTAAGAGACTTATATGAAGTTTACTTGATTTAAGTTTGCTAGGCATGAATCTGTCAAAAAACATTTCAATTCTATTGTTACTATTTATAAAAATGCCTCTAGGTTCATATTTTGCTGATATTATAGAGTCATAATTATAAGAGAAAATTTGTGATATCATTCCATTAATCATTTTTGAATTTCTAAACGGATAGATTTCCTCAAAGATTCCAACATAGTCAGGTCTTTTATATAAGTCTTGAATTTTTTCTAAAGTGTATTGAATAACATCAACAACACTTATATGACTTTCTGATAGGAATTTTGGTCTTAAAAAAGGAACCTCGGCACCTAATTTTTTTGCTACATTTGCTGTATACTTATTATCAGTTATAACAAAAATTTTTGAAATTTTTTTCGATTTTTTTAAAACTTCAACTGTGTATGTTAGTAAATGTTTGTTATCTATTTTGTATGTTTTGCCTTTTATTGGAATAAATGCATAGATTAATTTATTAGATTTAGGCTTTTTTTTATATTTATCTAAATTCTCAAGAATTTTTACAATTTTTTTAGCTCTGTCTGTATTCATATCATGATGAACTCCATGCCAGTGAAATACAGATGCAAGTGGTTCATAAACTATTTTATAGCCTGCTTTTATTACTTTATTGCCCCAATCCCTATCTTCTATATTGGATAATTTTTCATTAAAAGGAAATTTTTTCCATATCTCTCTTCTAAAAGCGCTGTTAGCATTATGAAAGAAAGAGTCTTTTATTTGTATTTTTTTATCTAAACCAAATAAATTTATAAGGTCTCTTTTATCCAAGTCACTACTGTAAGATAAGGGTTCTTGTCTACCATATACGCCAGCAACACTTTTATCCTTTAGGTTTTTAATTAAATTTGAAAGCCAAGATTTATCTTTTGGTATACAATGACCAGATAAACAAACAATAATTTTACCTTTTGAGACTCTTATACCCTGATTAATAGCTTTTCCAGGAATAAATTTTTTAATTTTAATTAATTTAACAGGGAAGTCTTTTATACGATTTAATGTGGAGTCACTTGATTGATTGTCGACTACTACAACTTCAAAATTTTTATAAGATTGAGTATAAAGAGCATTAAGACATGAAAAGATCCACCTTTCCTCATTTTTTGTTCTAATGATTATTGATACTAAGTCCATACTAGGGTTTAAAAAGTTTATTTTTTAATACAAAATTTGCTAAATCTAAATCATTTTTTTTATGAATATCTATTGATGAAAAGTCGTCTTTGTTAATTATAAGGTGAACATTATCACCAATTCTTTTTCCTTTTCTCCATAAATGAGCTCTGGAGACGCAACATAGGCCAGTGTCTTCTCTATAAATTTTTTTCCTGATTTGTCTAGATTGATAAAATTTCATCCAGTTGACTATTCTAGACCATTTTTTTTTATTATCATAAATCCAAAAGTTTTTATGTGTTTCATATGAAACAAAAACACTTTCTAATTGTTTATTTTTAGTGATAATTTTAATTGAGTCTTTCAGCCAATTTTTTTTTCTAAATATATCTGTCGGAGACAAATAAACACATAGGTCAAATTTTATATTACTTATTCTCTCATATTTTAATAATGCGTGTTTGAGGGTTTCTTCTGTTGTAGATAAATCACCTGAATATTTTTTCGGTCTCATGAAAGGCACTTCAGCTCCAAATTTAATAGAGATCTTAGCGATTTTTTTTGAGTCTGTGGTAACAATTATTTTATCAATTAAATTAGATGATTTTGCATATAATATCGAGTGTGCAATTAAAGGTAATCCATTAATATTTAATATGTTCTTATTTGGTAGTCCTTTTGATCCGCCTCTTGCAGGTATTATACATATAATCTTATTTATTTTCTTAATCATACAATTTATAGAATTGAATATTTAAATATCATTCTTTGATATGAAATTTTCAACTTTTTTTATGTCTGCTTTTGTATCTACAGAGATAGAATTATCAGATAATTCTATTACTTTTACTTTTATATCATTCTCAACTAATCTTAATATTTCAATATCCTCTTTTTTTTCAAAAATTGATTTATTCCTATCTTGACCATAAAAGTTAAGATATTTTTTTGGGAAAGAATAAATACAAATTTGCCTATAGAATTTATTATCATTATTATTTTTACTTGAGGGTATTGGGGCTCTAGTAATATACATCAATTGTTTACTCTTAGTAAAAACTAGCTTTGGGATTTTCTTTGAAAAGTAATATGTTTTATTAAGAGATTTACTCATTCCGATAACAGGATGATTATAGTTTTTCAAAGAAAAACTGATAAATTTTTTTAAATCTCTTGTACTAAATACAGGTTCGTCTCCTTGAAGATTTATGTATATTTCAGATTTTATTTTTTTGGATAATTCGCTAACTCTATCTGTACCTGTCTTACATTTTTTAGAGGTCATTATGCAATTAAATTTGTATGATTTAACTAAATTCAATATCTTTTTACTATCTGTAGCAACAAAAATTCTTGTCCTATCAACAACTTTAGCGCATTGATTGCAAGTTCTAATGATCATTGGTATTCCATTAATTTTAATTAATGGCTTAGAGGGAAGTCTTGTTGATTTAAGTCTAGCAGGTATAACTATAATATAATCATAACTCATATGTTATTAATAAACTTATTGTGAAATATTAAATCAAAGTTTTTAAAATTTGATTTAAATTCATTAATAGTATTTTTTATCTCTAAATTTCTGCTTTCATCATTAACATATCCATCAACACCATAAAAATGAATTTTATTTATATTAAATTTTAAACATAAAAGAAGTGAATGAGATAGTGCAAGAGAATTAGGAACTTCATTAATACTATCAGATTTAAAAATATTTTTTATGAATGTTGGTAAAAAAATCACTTTATTTGGTTTGAGATGTTTTAATGCATAGTTATAAGAATTTTTTTGAAAAACTACTAGATCAACTTTAGATTTTTTATAGTGATTAATGTCAATAAGTAATTTTGCTAAATTAGAAACAACACATAAATCAAAATAACTAGATGGAATATTTTTATTGTAATTAAGGCAAATAACTAGTGGATTATTTTTTTCAATAAAACTTATTATTTTTTTGAATTTATTAGTAGATGGGCCGTTAGCTAGAATTAATGCATCACTTTTATACTTCGTTAATCTTAAAATTTTAGAATTATGATTATTAAGAGATTTTTTATTAAATTTTGTAGAGTCAAATTTTTTAAGTTCAATAATTGTATTAAATATTTGTTGATCATGGTAATTTTTATCTGCTGTAATTGTTTGAATATATGATGGATGTATTGAATATTTAGCTGAGAGAAAATAGTAAAAATTACTACCCCATTTATATTTACTTTTTAAATTATTAAACCATGTGTCATTTAATATACTAATATATGAGAGGGTTTTGGTGATATTTTTCACATTTAAAATATCTAAGATAATTTCTTCCGTTCTGCAATTTCCTGGTCCTCTTCCCATTCCATTAAAAGAACCATCAATCCATGTACATCCATTTTTTATTGCTAATTTAGTATTATTAAGTGCATTGTTCATATTATCGTGAGTATGTATGCCATACGGAATAGATAAAATTTGTCTTATCTTTTTAAAAATTAAATTTACATCAGTTGATTTTAATGATCCCAGGCTATCTGCCACATAAAAGATATCTACGTTAGATTTTTGAATTCTTTTTAAAACCTTTTCTAATGAACTTAATGGGACTTTAGATATTTGCATTAAATTTATAGCAACTAAGTATCCAAGTTTTTTTAACTCTATTGAAATTTTTATTGCATCAACTATCTGCTCTAAATGAGATGCTATTCTTACTAATTTTATTTTAGAGTCTTTTCTATTATTAAAATTTTTTCTTATAAAGTGAATATTTTCACCAAGATAATCAGAGCAATTTATCATGACACATAATTTTAAATTTTTTGGAATATCTAAACTATTTATAAATTTATCAGTAGAATATGCACAATGACCTAAATATTTATTTTTAATTTTTAAAAATCTAAAGCCTATTTCTAGATAATTTATAGGCATCATTGACATATAATGTAAAAAATCATTAATTAATTTTTTAGAAAAAAACCAATTATTGTAATAACCACCATCCCTAAGGGTGCAGTCGATCACACTTATGTCATTATTATTTGAAATTGCCATGAATTATGAAATTTATATTATGTTTAGTTATATTATACTACTTAAAATAAGATATTATATTATTGCTTAAACTTATTGTTTGATCCTTTTGTGAAAGATACTCAAATTCAATTGCCTTTTTAGTTTTAATTAAATACTGTAAGCTAGATTTTAAACGATTAAATTTATAAATCTGGTCGGTATTATTTTTACAAATAAAATCTTTAATTTTATTTATATCATCAATAAAAACTTCAGGAATCATAGACCTCAGAGAATAAAGGTCTTTTTTTGAAAATATCATAATTGGGATATCAAGCATAATTGCATCAAAAAATGTATGGCTTGAACTACTAAAATGTAAATCGATACGAGTTAAATTTGAGAGATCTTTTAATGACATATCAGATATAATTAATTTAAATTTTCTGTTGTAATCAACGCTAGACAAAGGATGTTTTTTTAAAATTACATTGAAATTACTTTCTTTAAAGATTTTGATGATAGCTGGAAGATTATGAAATAAAGATTTTTCTGTGAAATAAAATTCTCTAGAATTATTTTCTTTAGGTAAAGAAATAACAACAGTTTTTGTATGATCTAATTGAGATAATTTTTTTTTTAAATTATTGATATTCGTTAGTTTAAAATTTTTTTTTATTTTCTTTTTTTTTAAAAATTCGAACTTTTTATCATTTAATTTTTGAAAATCATTATTAAAACTTTCAAGATTTTGTTTAATGAAAATATTTTCTAAATTATGATCTTTTCTAGTTAGGTTATTAAAAAACCTTATGTTTTTAAGCAAATATGTAGCATGTATAAACGAAATGTTAATTTTATTTTCAATAGATATAATCTCAATTAATATTATATATATTGAATATAAGAAATTTTTAGGCTCCATTAGATGAATATTATTAATAGATTTATCAAGTAATTTAAATTTAATATTGTAATATAGGTATTTCACATAAATCTTCTTGAAAAATTTTGGTATCATTTTTTTTATTCCTATATTTAATTCTGGATGGTCTGATAAATAATTTATATTTTCGTTTTTTAAAAATACTACCTTAAAAAAATTTCTTAAATTATTAATAAAACTTTGGTTAGTAATTATAGTATTAATTTTTAAAAATTGATTATTATTTGCACGCTTAGATTTTGTGATTATGCCAAATTGATTTATATTTAAATCTAATTTAGTTAATAAATATTTCCATTTATATACTTTCTCATAATCCTCATAAACTAAATATAAATTATCAACCATAAAGATTTTTAAAAATTTTGATTTTTAATAATTGACTCTGCGATTATTAGATCTTCTTGATCATCTATATCTATTGAATTTATTTTGCTCATAAAATATGGAATAGTTTTTTCTCCATAAAAAGATTTATTTTTAAGTATAGAGTCATAAGATGAAATATAAATTGCTGCTCCATTTCTAGCTAAGTACTTTTCTTTTTGTTGTCTGATGGTTACATGATTTTTTAAACTTTTTTTTAGACCATATAATTTATTATTTTTAAGCCTCATTATAGACTCAGGATTAAAGTTATGTGGTAGGTTTACTGTGCTTACTAAAGACGTAGCATTGGATTTGATAAATAATTTAATTGCATTATCAATATCTTTATTGCTTCTCAGTGGTGATGTAGGTTGAAGAAGCACTATAATATCGGGTTTATAGTTTCTTACTTTTTCAATTTTTTTTAGGAGGTTAATTACAACATCTATTGTTTTAGTATTATCTTTTGAAAGATTTTTTGGCCTATACCCTAAAAAGCTCAAACCTTCTTTTTTTGCAAGATTTGCAATCGTTTTATTATCTGTTGATAAAAAAATTTCGCTTATGAAGTTACTTTTTTTTGCAGCCTCAGATGTATAACTTAGTAATGGTCTACCGTTTAATTTAGCAATATTTTTTAATTTTATCGATTTTGATCCACCTCTTGCAGGTATTATCGCTATAATTTTCATTAATATTTTTTCATATTAATAATTATTTGTTTTTTGGACCTTTACATCTATTTTATTTAAAATTCTCGCAATTTTAATACCAGCATTCCCATCTCCGTAAAGCATCTCACTTTTATAAAATCCATGTTTTACTTGTTTTTTAATTGCGTTTGATATTTCTTTAATATTGTGTTTTACATCTAAAACATTTTTACCTCTCGCTCTATTATTTTGACGAGATCCAATATTAACTACAGGTGTTCCTATATATGCGCCCTCTCTAATTCCACTTGATGAATTACCAACTAAACATTTAGTTTTGCTCATTAAAATTATATATGTTTCTAATGGAACATTTTTAATAAATCTTATTTTTTTTAATGAATTATTTTCTCTAAATCTCCTTATACCTTTTGCAATATCGTCTGATCCTGCATCAGGATTAGGCCATAATATAATGGTTTGAAAGTCAAGGGATGAAATTGCATTTAATGTTACGGTAATTTGATCAAAAGCATCTCCGTATTCTGTCGTAACTGGGTGCTGAGATAGAATTATAAAATTTTTATTAAAATTGATTTTGTCACCTACTCCCTCCTTGTTTAAATAATCTAAGTTAAATTTCTTTTTTTTATTCATTATTTCTTTAACTATGTCGATTCTTGGGCAGCCCATGTTAAAAACAAATTTTGGGTTTTCTCCCATTTTTATTATTCTTCTAGTTGCATCCAAATTAGCTGGAAAATGAATATGCGCAAATTTTGTTATTGCGTGTCTAATGCTCTCATCAATTGTTCCACTTAATTCACCGCCCATAGTATGAGCAATAATTATATTATTATATGCAGCTGCTAATGTTGTTGACATAGTCTCAAAGCGATCTCCAACCACAATAACTATATCAGGTCTTAGAAAACTGAATGCAGTAGAAAGCTCAATCAATCCTAATCCTGTAGTTTTTGCCATTGTTTGAGGAGTTTCTCCTTCAAGTAATATAGGCAATTCTAAATTTACATTTAAACCATCACTTTTAAGAATTTTGCGTATTGATCCATATTTTTCCAAAATTGCTGATGAGATAAGTATAATTTGTAAAGTAAGATCTGAATTCTTTTTAATAGCTAGTAAAACAGATTTAATACTTGAATAGTTAGCTCTATGACCAAGAACGCAACAAATTTTTCTTTTCATATAAAATCAACTTTCTTTAATTTATGGTCTTTATTTAATTTTTTGACAGTTTTTTTATTGACAATATTTTTGTATTCACTTGCACTTATTCCATCACCTGGTTTTTTAAAATCTAGATCATCATATTTAATTAAAGAGCCTTTCTTAAGAGACTTATTTAAAAAAATACTTTTTTGGAAAACATTTTTCATATGTTTGTATTTGGAAATTTTATCTTTATCAATTGGACTATTAATTATTGTCCAAGCTGAGAAAATTTCTTTAGCAAACTGTTTAAAATTATTTGGCTCCATTGCATTGGGACTATCACTCCCATACATTTTTTTATGAAAAGTTAAATGTTTCTCAATTACAGTAGCGCCTAAAGCAACTGCAGAAATTGAAGCGGCAAAACCTAGAGTATGATCTGAAAATCCAATTGCGCATTTATATTTTTTTTTTATCTCTGATAATACATTAATACCAACTTCTTTATCTGGACATGGGTAAGATGAGGAGCATTGTACAACAGTTAAATTATTATGTTTTTTTTTTAACAGTTTTACTGCTTTAGAAATTTCATACCAATTACTCATACCAGTAGATAATATTACAGGTTTTTTTTGTAAAGCTATGTGATGTATTAACGGTAAGTTTGTAACTTCTCCAGATGCAATTTTTATCATATCAACTCCTGTCTCCTTCAAATTATTCATGGCCTCTATAGAGAATGGAGATACTACAAATTTTATTTTTATTCTTTTTGCCTCTTTATATAAAGAGCGCCATTGATCTTTAGAAAATGATATTCTGTTAAAGTAATCCCATCTTGTTTCAGAATTAAAATAATATGGGGAAGGCGCCTTAGCAGATGTCTCAGCTTTTGATATGTGATATTGAAATTTAACTGCATTAGCACCACATTCTTTAGCTAAATGTATTAAATTTAAAGCATTTCCAAAAGATCCGTCATGAACGGAACCAATTTCAGCTATTAATATATTTGTCATTTTGCTCAATATATACTGATTGACTTGGAAAGGCGAAAGATGCTTTATTGTCCTCAACAATTCTTTTGATATTTATCGCAAGTTGCTCTTTAATACTAAGATAGTCGCTCCAAATATTTGTATTTGTGAAGCAGTAAACTAATATATCAATTGAGCTGTCATTAAATTTATCAATTTTAACAAATAAACTGTGATTATCATCTATTATAAAATCCGAACTACTCTTTATAAAATCCTCAATGGATTTTATGATATGCATTATTTGTTCTGATGAAGATCTATACTCTAATCCAATTATCCAATTAATTCTTCTAAAGTTTCTATTTGAATAATTTATTATCGGTGCCTCTGAAAAGATATAATTTGGTATTGAAATTGGAGTAGAATCAAATTTTCTTATTAATGTAGATCTAAATCCTATATGCTCTACCGTGCCTTCAGCATGGCCTGGCACATTTATAACATCTCCTATTTGGAATCTTTTTTCCATAAGTATCATAACTCCCGAAATAAGATTTTTAAAAAGATCCTGGGCTCCTAATGCCACTGCTACTCCAAATAAGCCTAAACCAGCTATTATTGGACCAATTTTAATTCCCCAAACTTCTAAAACTGCAACAATTCCTAAAAATACAACTAAATATTTAACTGATTTAAGTATCCAATTTGTTAGTGCTTTAGTAAGTAGCTTTTCTAATCTTTGTATAATAATAGAGAGGGGTACTAAAGATTGGTGAATTAGCCAAAAAACTAAAATAGTTGTTAATGTCTGATTAAATTTTTTAATAAATATCCCTAAAGTAGAACTACTATCAATGTACAAGCTAAAAATTAGAAATATAAAAAGTATTGGAGTTAATTTTAACGGAGGAATTAATGACTCAAATAAATTGTCATCAATTTTGTTGCCAGTTTTACGAACTAATAATTTTATTTTATTAACAATAAATTTTGCAAAAAGTGTCCTAGCAAATAATGATATTAAAATTAATATTAAAATTATAAGGATATTAATTAAGCTTAAACCAAAAACGCCATTATTTAAAACAACGAAAAATGTTTCTTTAAAATTATTCAAGAGTTCCATGAGATATTTTTGTAAATTACATTTAAAAATATGTGTTTTAAACTACTTTTTTTATAATTAATCAATTAACTCTTTTAATTGAATTTATCAAATCATCATTTAAATGAATAATTGTACTCCCCCAAGAAAGACCAACGCCAAAACCACATAATAATAATTTATCTAATGCAGAAACTTTTTTATCCTTAATTAAATTATACATGGCTATTGGTATAGTAGAAGAGGTAGTATTACCAAACCTCAAGTCAATTAAAAACTTTTCTTTTGAAATTTGTAGTTTATCTCTTAGGGTTTCTAAAATAAATTTATTAGCTTGATGTAAGATATAATAATTTATATCTGAGTCAGTAAGATTATTTTTTATTAAACAACTCTTAATGTTATTTGGAACTTCTTTAATTGTGAATGAAAAAACATTTGTGCCATTCATTATCAAACTTTTATTTACATCTTGATTTTCAAAATCTTTAAGTCCTGACTTTGGAAAATATAAATCTTTTAATCCACTTCCATCACAACCTGTTATAAAATCATAGATATTTTTCTCGTTGTTAGAGTCTTTATGTTCGATAACACTAACTGATGCGCCATCACCAAATATTGCTAAGTTTGTATTATCTTTTTCATTTATGATTTTACTGTATGTATCTGATGTAACTAATAGTATTTTTTTATATGATCCACTCTTTATTAACGAACATGCGATATTTAAGCAGTATATATAACCTGAACACCCTAAAGATATATCAACAAAACCTACATCATTTTTTTTTTTAAAAAGAGTATTTTGAATAATTGAGGATGACATTGGTAAAATATAATCGGGTGTTTGGTTACAGAAAATTACAAAATCTACTTTATTTAAATCAAAACTATGTTTGTTAATAAGATTTTTTATGGCCAATATAGCTAAGTCCGATGCATATTGATTTTTTTCAGATTTATATTTCTGATCTATACCTGTTTTGTTAATGATTTTTTCAATAGTAGATGCATCTTTATAATTTTTTGACAAAACACTACTTGTGGAAAAATCTTCACTGGGTATAAAATATTCAATTTTAGTAATAGCTGGGTTTATCAATTATTTTTTTCTTCAACTAATTCAAAAAGTTTTATTAAAGAATTATATTTTTGAAGATCATCAAAATCGATAACTAAATTATATTCTCTATCAAGGTGTGCTAACAATCCCATATTTAGCAATGAGTCCCATTTTATATTCTTTAAAAAATCTTCATCATTTTTTAAATCAAAATCTATATTTAAATCTGATTTAATTTTTTGAATAAAAATATCTATTTTATTTGGCATAGAGACAAATAATATACGAGAATAATAGGCAAAATAAAGAAATATAAATTTAGACTAAATTCTATCTTTATATTTCATTCTAAAGAAGTATGTTTTATTAATTATATGAAAAATTTGGCCAAAATTGACATGGTAAAAAAAGTTAAATGTCAATTGTCTAATACTGAAATTAAAAACATAAATAAAGTTTTTTCTAATTGTGGCATCATAGAGTTTTCGAACCTTCCTTGGAAAAAAGACCAAATTCAAAATTTTACTGATTATTTTACAACTAAATATTCAAATGATGCTAAAAGAAGAGAGAAGAAATTTAAAAAAACTAATATTAATTCTGTAGATATAGGTTTTAATGAAATACCGCTTCATAGTGAAGCTAGTTTCAGTTATGCATATCCGGAAATAATTTGGTTTTATTGCTACGAAAATGATGAAGAAGGATCACCAACAACAATTTGTGATGGCAAAGAGTTATGGGGTAAATTAGAAAAAAAAACTAAAGAATTTTTCTTAAAAAACCCTGTGAAATTTAGTTTAGAAATTGAAATTCCTTACAAAGATAAAAAAAAATCTAATCAGGAAATGTTAATAGAACAGCCTGGGGTCTCCAATGCTTATATTAATTGGAGTAAAGGAACACTTAGTTTTATTTACACTAAATTTATTATTAATATTGACAAGTTAACGGATAGTATTTTTTTCGCTAATCATTTATTAATTGGTCCAAGATTAGAAAAACAAATCAAAAATATGACTCTTATTGATGGCTCAAATATACCCTCAGATATAATTCAAGAGGTAAAATTTAAATCAGATGACTTAACAAAAGAATACATATGGGAAAAAAATAATCTTTTAATGTTAAATAATAAAAGGTTTATGCATGGAAGGAAAAAATATGCAAAATCTTCAAAAAGAGAAATTTTAAATTTACAAAGTCTTAAAATAAATTTTTAAATTGACGAAAAAAATAAAATCTTTTCTATTTAAATTTTTCTTAAAGTATAAAGGTGCAACTATCGGAAAAAATTTTGAGTGTGAGTCATTTCCTAAGTTAACATTAATTAATACAAAAATATTGAATTTGAAAATTGGTAATAATGTTAAAATTGTTGGTAAGATTGAAATAAAACAGCGAAGTAACTCGAGTATTATTTTTGAAAATAATTCAAAAATCGATCAGGGGGTTAGAATAATTGTTGCAAATAACAGTAAATTTAAACTAGGTAATGGTTCTAGGATTATGTTTTACTCTCAAATTAATTGTGGTGAGAGTATTTACATAGGTGATAACACAGGTATTTCTTCTTATTGCACAATTACCTCATCTCTTCATAAGCATTATAAAGGATTAAACTATATGGATGCAGAATATGAGCATAAAAAAATAGTCATAGGAAATAATGTTCAAGTAGGTACAAATTGTTTCATAGCACCTGATAGTTTTATCGAAGATAATGTTGTTGTAGCTCCTTTAAGTTATGTTAAAGGTAATTTACTTGGTGAGCATATATATAAAGGATTTCCTGCTGTAAAAGTTAGTAATTTATATCTATAAATCTGATAGCCCACAAAGAGGCTATCAGATAAAATAAATTATTTACATCATTCCGGGCATCCCACCGCCCATTCCTCCCATACCTCCCATATCAGGCATTGCAGGAGCAGATGATTTATCCTCTGGCTTATCTGTAATCATTGCCTCGGTAGTTGTTAACAATGCTGCCACTGAAACAGCATCAATCAATGCAGTTCTGACAACTTTAGTTGGATCAACTATACCGGCTTTTACTAGATCGCAAAATTTACCAGATTGTGCATCAAATCCATGAGAATTATCTTTGCTTTCGATGATTTTACCAGCAATGACTGCACCATCGAAACCGGAGTTTTGAGCTATCTGTTTTAATGGTGCTGAAAGAGCCTTTCTGACAATATCTACACCATACCTTTGATCATCATTATCTACTTTTAAGTTCTTTAGAACACTAGTAGCGTAAAGAAGTGCGGTTCCACCGCCAGGAAGAATTCCCTCTTCAACTGCAGCTCTTGTTGCATGCATTGCATCCTCTACTCGATCTTTCTTTTCCTTTACCTCTACTTCGGATGCTCCACCAACTTTAATAACGGCTACACCACCAGCAAGCTTTGCGAGTCTTTCTTGAAGCTTTTCTTTATCATAATCAGAAGTCGTTTCTTCTATCTGTTTTCTAATTTGATCACATCTTGCCTCGATATCTTTTTTCTTACCAGATCCACCAACGATAGTTGTGTTTTCTTTATCTACTACAACTCTCTTTGCTTTACCCAACATATCCATAGTTACAGACTCAAGTTTTATACCTAAATCTTCACTAATAACTTGGCCACCAGTTAATATAGCGATGTCTTCAAGCATTGCTTTTCTTCTATCTCCAAATCCTGGGGCTTTAACAGCAGCAATTTTTAATCCGCCTCTTAGTTTATTGACAACTAAAGTCGCTAAAGCTTCACCCTCAACATCTTCAGATATGATAAGTAATGGTTTTGTTGACTGAACGACAGACTCCAATAATGGTAACATTGGTTGAAGACTTGCTAATTTCTTTTCGTGTAAAAGAATTAAACAATCTTCCATTTCAGCTTTCATTTTATCTGCATTAGTAACGAAATATGGACTTAAATAACCCCTGTCAAACATCATACCCTCAACAACATCTAATTCGGTGTCTAGGCTTTTTGCTTCTTCAACGGTGATTACACCTTCTTTTCCAACTTTTTGCATAGCCTCAGATATCATTCCCCCAACTTCTCCATCACCGTTTGAGGCAATGGTTCCTACTTGTTGAACCTCTTTATCTGATTTTACAATTTTTGAATTTTTTTGAAGCTCTGCAATTATAGCATCTGTTGCTGCATCCATTCCTCGTTTTAAATCCATTGGGTTTAGACCTGCAGCTACTGCTTTCATTCCCTCAGTTGCTAATGCTTGACACAACACTGTTGAAGTTGTTGTACCGTCACCTGCTGAGTCATTTGTTTTGTTTGCTACTTCTTTAATCATTTGTGCGCCCATATTTTCAAATTTATCGGCTAGTTCTATTTCTTTTGCAACTGTTACACCATCTTTTGTAGTTCTTGGCGAACCAAAAGATTTATCAATTACAACATTTCTACCCTTAGGTCCTAATGTTACTTTGACTGCATCAGCTAGTATATTAATGCCTTTAAGCATTTTAGCTCTAGCGTCTGTACCAAATTGAATTAATTTTGCTGACATTTATAATACCTTTCGATTATTTCTCAATAATTCCCATGATGTCTGACTCCTTCATAATAAGAAGTTCTTTACCATCAATTTTAACTTCAGTACCAGACCATTTACCAAACAAAATTCTATCGCCTTTTTTTACATCCAAAGCAACCACTTTTCCGTTTTCGTTCCTAGCACCACCTCCCACAGATATAACTTTTCCTTCCATGGGTTTTTCTTGAGCAGTATCAGGAATAATGATACCGCCTTTTGTACGATCTTCTTGTTCAACTCTTTCTACCAAGACTCTATCGTGTAAGGGTTTTAAATTCATTTTTTTACCTCTATATTATCTAAATACAATTTTAGCACTCACTTTTATAGAGTGCTAATACACATTAGTAAATGGTAAATATAATTTAGGTTTCAAGCCTAAAATCGTAAAATCAATGAAAATTATTGAAATTTATTATTATTTCAATAATTATCCCTTTATGCAAAATCTTCCTTATATAAGTGTTTTAGCTACATTATTGTTTATATACAATCATTTTAGAAATTGGTCGTTCTAATTGATTGAAAATAATTTCACTAAGCAATTGGTATTAATAGGTGGAGGGCATGCCAATGTGCAAGTCCTGAAAAAGTTATGTATGAATAATATTAAGGGTCTTCATACAATTTTAATTAGCGAGCATTTTGAAGCTATTTATTCAGGTATGACTCCTGGATACATTCATGAAGATTTTACTAAAGAAGAAATAAGCATTGATCTTCAGAGATTATGTTTTAATGCAGGAGCTACATTTATTAAAGATAAAGTAATAAAATTAGACACAAATCATAAAGAACTGCACTTACAAAACTCCCCATCTGTTAATTATGATTTACTTTCAATTAATACTGGTTCAGTTTCTAATACAAAAAAAATAAATATAGAAAATTCATCTAAATATTTTTTTGTAAAACCTATTAGCTCACTGGTTAAAAATTTAAATCAAATCGATCAAATTGTAAAAAATAACAAAAATAAAATTGTTATAATAGGAGGTGGGGTTGCATCTTATGAATTAGCTTTTAGTCTAAAAAGGAGATATGAGAGTCTCTTTAAGATTACAATTTTAGGAAAGAAGATATTAAAAGAAAAAAATTTAAATAAAAAAACAAAAAATGATCTAAAAAGAATAGCAGAAAATTTAAATATTAAAGAGTGCCATGGAGAAGTTATTTCAATATCAGAGAAATATTTAACTTTAAAAAATGGTGAAAAAATAGATTGTGATTTAAGTTTAATTTCTACAGGTGCTAGTATTGAGTCATGGTTGTTGGAAAGTGATCTTATTAAGGATGAAAAAGGATTTATTAAAGTAAATGACAATCTTTTATCTATTAATGATAAAAATATATTTGTTACTGGGGATGCATGCAGTATAGATAATAAACCTAAACCAAAATCAGGAGTAATGGCAGTTCGTCAAGGAGAAACATTAAAAAAAAATATCTTTTTAAAGTTAACTGGCAAAAATCTAATTAAATTTAAACCACAGAAAAACTGGCTTTATTTAATTGGTACATATAAAAATTATGCTCTTTTAAATTATTTTTTCTTATCTTTTCATAGCCAATGGTGCTGGAGACTTAAAGTGTGGATTGATAGGAATTTTATAAACAATTTTAAATTTACTAACAATCTAGGAATGACTAAAAGAAATTTTGAATTGGAAAATTTCAAAAATACTTTGATGTATTGTCAAGGTTGTGGTTCTAAAGTTTCAAAAAATACATTAATTAATTACATAAAAAAAAACTCAGACAATATTCACTTAAAAGACTCCTCAATAGTTAATAATCGAACACTACAAATATTACAAACCATTGATCATATAAAGCTTTTTTCATCTCTTAATCCTTTTGATTTTGGTAAAATTAGTTATTTACACTCACACAATGATATTTTAGCGGCTGGTGGAGAAGTTAAATCACTCAGTGTGTCTTTAGGTGTGCCTTTCTCTGAAAATTCTGTTGAAAAGTTTTACTTAGAATATTTTATGGAGGGGATTAGACATGAAGCAGATAAGAATGATTGTATAATTTCATCTGGTCATAGCTATCAATCACAAGAGCCAGGTATTACACTTACTTTAAATGGTGAGATAAAGAGTAATGTTTCAAAAAATTCTGCCAAAGTGGGAGATCTAATCTATTTATCTAAGCCGCTTGGAACTGGATATTTGCTTGCCGCTTATTTTAATAACTCTGATATGCTTTCAGGTAATGATTTTGAAAAAATATTAAATAATCTTAAAAAAGAAAATTTTTTTGCTGTTAATTCTGCAAGAAATTCAGACTCCCAAACTATGACTGATATAAGTGGTTTTGGATTGTCATCTCACCTAATTGACATATGTTTATCATCTAATCTGTCTTCTGAATTAATATTAAGTCCTGATATTCTTATAAATACAAATATTGACTTGTTAAGAATGTTTCAAAGTACTAGTTTTGAAAATAACCATAAGTCTTCTAGAGGATATATTAGAATATCAGAGAACCATCCTCTTAAAAATATTCTCTTTGACCCACAAACAAATGGGCCGATGTTAATTGCTATTAACAAACAAAATCAAAAAAAATTTGAAAATTATTTTTCAAATGAATCTGATATTAAACCTATTTTAATTGGTAGATTTATAGAAAAATTAGAAAAGGCTATATATGTAAATGAATAAACTTTATTTATTCAAAATTAAAATTTCAAAATGATAGATTATAATAAAATAGTACTCGCTGTTCTAATATCCTCTATTATTCAAATAACAATATTTTTTTTTATAAGATTTTTAATCACCAAAGGCATAAAGTCAAATTATTTCGCCAAACAAAAAATTCATGAGGGAGAGGTTCCAAGAGTTGGCGGACTTTTATTTCTTTCTTCTTTTTTGATAACTTTAATGATTATTGGAACAAATTATATATTGTTAATTTTACCATTAGTGTTTGGTAGCTTAATAGTCTTTTTATTTTCTTTTTACGAAGATCTAAGACAATCACTAAGCCCATATTTTAGATTAATCATTTTATTTATAGGATCTTTTGTTTTTATATTTTTTTCTGAACTTCCTGATATAAATATTTCGTTACTTCAATTGATTAAAGATCATGAAATAATTAAATCTTTATTATTTGTTCTTAGTTTGATGCTCTTAATGAATGGTTTTAATTTTATAGATGGCCTAAATGGTTTAAGCTCATTTAATTTTCTATCAATAGTATCTAGTGTGCTGTACATAGGATATTTTTATGATGATATTTTTATTGTTAATTTATCAGTATTTATAATTATATTTGCTATTATTGTTTTTCTTTTTAATTTTCCTTTTGGAAAGATTTTTCTGGGAGACAGTGGTTCTTATACATACGCTCTTTTCTCTGGCGCATTAATTATCTATCTCTTTCAAAGACATAGTCAATTACCTACATTATTGGCCATGGTAATTTTATCTTATCCGATTACTGAGATGTTATTTTCGATATTCAGAAAAATATTGCTAAAATATTCACCCTTGAGGCCTGATGTTAATCATCTTCATCATCTTATATTTAAAAAACTTAGCGGAAATCTTAGAACTAGAAATAATATGGCAAGCTTGATGATGTTACCATTTTGCATTATTCCTTTTTTATTAACTTATTTTTCAATTAATTATAATTTAAATGATAATTTTTTAAAATTTGTCATTTACGTTATTTTTTATGTAATTTGTTACTTAATATTGTTTCGATCGATAAAGAATATTAATTCAAACCTTTAAATTTTTTTTTAAACAAAATAATAGTGACTATTAAAAAAGCTATAAATCCAATTGGAATTAAGTATTCTGGTTCAGCTACTAGAGAAAAACTAAGTACTGTATTGTTTATAAATATTTCTTCAAGTCCTTGTCCAATGCTTCCAAAAATAAATGACCACGGAGCTAACCCAAAAAGTGTAGTAAAAAAAAACTTTTTATTATCCGCACCAAGACCTGCTAATATAAGATTTTGTATGAAAAAAGGTGCTGCTGGAATGATACGAATTAATATCATTAACTCCAAGTCATTTTTATTAAAATAATTTTCTATAAAGGAATATTTATTTAAAAAATTTTTTTTGATTAAATCTAAAAAAAAAAATTTTGCTATTAAAAAAATTCCAAGAGCACCAATTGTTCCACCAAGTATAGATATAGCTCCGCCAATCCATGTTCCAAATAAGAAACCATTTATCATTGATAATATGGAGGCAAAAGGAAAGTTACATATAATTAAAAGGCTGTATAAAATTAAAAATATAAATATTGATATTAAGAAGTTCTTAGATATGAAGTCTTGTATAAAATCCAAATTAGAGAAAAAGGTTTCAAGTTGGAAAAAGTCTTTATTAAGAGAATATGTTATCCATAAAATTGCAAAAAATATTAATAAAAAAAAAATTTTTAATTTTTTTGAAAATTTCATTATATAAGTAACATTTCTAGTGATGGTAAAATTGAATTTAGTTGAAATCCTAATGATTGAATAGAACCATTAAATATTAAAAAACCTGTTATGAGTAATATAATTCCAGTTATGAATTGAAAGTAACGAATGTATTTATTTAAAAAACTAGTCATGATCAATATTTTACTCATCATTAATCCAACTATTATAAAAGGAACTGCTAAACCAAATGAATAAAAAGATAGCAATATAATACCATTAACACTATCCTTAATAGCAACAGCTAATACAGATCCTAAGATTGGTCCAATGCATGGACTCCATCCAAAAGCAAAAGCAACTCCAATTATAAATGGAAAAAAATGATTATTTTGAAAACCCTCTAAATGGAACTTACGCTCAAAATCTAAAAAAGGAATTTTAATTATACCAATAAAATATAGTCCCAAAATAACTATTAATATTCCTGATATAAAATTTAGTTGTTTTTTAAAATCAAAAAATATGTCACTCAAAAAATCAATAGAGGCACCCATGATTATAAACACAAAAGAAAAACCCAGAGTAAATAATAGAATATGAGGTAATAACTTTATTGTGTTCGCTGCTGATGAATTTTGTAAATCTGCAAAAGATTTGCCGACGATATATGATATAAATCCTGGAACTATGGGCAGAACACAAGGCGAGAGAAAACTGAGAATACCAGCTAAAAAAGCTATAGTTAGAGGGATATCTTGAACCATGAAATTATAGTAACATTATACTATTCATACAATAACACAGATGTTTGATCGCCAAATTCAAAATTTCAGCCAAAAGCCCTTAATAATAATAGCTAAACTTTTTTTAAAGTTTTTAAAACCTAATCAAATGACAATATTAGGTTTCATATCAGGTTTTTTTATGTGTATTTTAATTTTTTTTCAGTTCTATTTTGCTGCACTGGCGCTTTTACTTTTGAACAGATTTTGTGATGGCTTAGATGGAACAATGGCCAGACTAACAACCCCCACTCCTTTGGGTGGATATTTAGATATTGTCAGTGACTTCACAATTTATTCTGGATTTGTTTTAGCATTTGGGTTCAGTAATAGTAGTTACACAACTTTATCAATGATTTTACTTTTTTTGTACATAGGTACGGGTACAACATTTCTTGCGAAAGCTGCAATTCAAACTCAATTAGATAAAATCTCAGAGACAAATGATGCTATTGAAGGATTACCAAAAAGTTTTCATTACACATCTGGATTAGTTGAAGGTACAGAAACAATAATTTTCATGGTTTTGTGTCTCTTATTTCCAAATTTTTTTATTTTAATATCTATTATTTTTGGGATTTTATGTTTTATAACTTTTATATCTAGGGTTATTGTTTGTTACGTTGAATTTAATTTATAAAAGTTAAATAAGCTTCCATAAACATTTTTGAAATAATCATAGTAATCATAAAAAAAGATAATTTTAAAAAAATTCTAGTTATTCTTCCAAGTTCAAAACCTGCATAATAAGCTTCAAATATATCAAAGTTATTGAAAAACCTCTTATTTACAAAGTTTTTAAGTAAAAAGAATATTTTTGCTAATGGTCTTACGACTACGAAATTTCCAATTATAGAAAATACAATAACAATTACTAAACTTACATTCATTGCAAAGGACCAAATAATTAGTGACCCAATCCAGTATCCTAAAAATAGTAACCTCTCCTTTTGCTGAGGGTGAGTATAAAATTGAAAGAAATTCATTTTATTTTAATCCATCTAAAGCCATTTCACTTGCAATATTGGATGCTAAAATCAAGTCTTTTTGCGATTTTTCTAAGATAAATTTTGTGCGTGATTTTATTTTTTTTAGAAGGTTATCTACAATTTTGTCATCTGGTTCGAGATCTTCTTTAACACTAATTCTTGAACCTAATATAATTACTCCACCAGCGTTGGCACAATAATCAGGACAATATAATATACCTTTGTTATATAATTCTTTTTCTATATCAATATTATCAAGTTGATTATTTGCAGATCCAGTAATCATTGATATTTTATTATTTGCAAAATTTAAAAACTCCGTATTCAAATCACCCCCTCCTGCACAAGGAGAGTAAATATCAATTTTTTCAAAGGATGTATCTTGGAGTTGACTACAAAATTTATATCCATCTCTCTCAATCAAATCTTTTTTATGCTCTAAGTCGGAAATTTCAATATTTGCACCGTCTTTTTTACACAAAGAAGCAATTCTAGATCCAGTCTTACCATATCCTTTGATAAATATATTTTTATTTACTAATGAGTCTTGTCCGGATTTAAATTCGACACATCCTAACATTGAGTAATAAACACCTAATGCAGTACCTAATCCGGAGTCAGAACCTATAGGGTTACAAACATGATCTGAGTATTCTCTAAATCCTCTTAAGTCCTCATCGACCGTTCCCATATCTCCAGCTGTTATATAAATACCATCTAGTTTGTTTAAAACTTCTCCAAATAAACTATATGCATCTTTTTTATTTATTTTAGAATGAATAGTAGCTTTCCCACCACCAAAGGGAAGTTCAGCCAAAGAATTCTTATATGTCATTGCTTCAGCTAATTTTAAAACATCTTCTTCTTGTTTGTTAAAATCTTGATAATTGAAATATCTACATCCACCCAAGGCAGGGCCTCTTTTAGTATTATGAATAGCAATTACTGAGTAAAAATTAAATTTATCCTCCTCAGCATAAACAACTCTTTCAAATCCATCTTTTGGTTTATCTCTAATATTTAAAGTCATTACTACTTATATGGTCAATTATTTTAAGGTCTCCTTCTAAAAAATCATATTCACGAATATCCTTGATTTCAATCCATTTTAGTTCTTTATGAAAATTTTTTAAAACCTTACCACTGAAATTATTGACTAAATAAAAATATATGAATACCTTTTTATTCAAGTCTTTATAATTAAAATTATAACTGATCAGTTCCTCATAATTTATTATGTTAATTGATAACTCTTCATTTATTTCTCTAATTAAAGCCTCTTCATTAGTCTCATCATTTTTGATTTTACCTCCAGGAAATTCCCATTTTAATGGATGATCCTTAAAGTTTGGTCTTTGACATATTAAAAGTTTATTATTTTGAAGTATTAAGCCTGCTACAACTTTTATTTGTTCAATTTTCATATTTTGTTTTAGCAATATAAATCCCAATCAGGATTAATGTACTTCCAAAAAATTGGATCAATGTTAATTTTTCTTGGAAAAAAAGGTACGCCAATAAGGTTGCAGCAATAGGTTGTATCAAAAGACTTAAAGATGATAAGGAAGCAGATAAAAATGCTAGAGAGTAAGCTATAAAAGATTGTCCAATGAATTGGCATACAAAACCTAATAAAAATAGAATTGCTATTGCGTAAAAAGACTTTGGCACTAAACTTTGTTCAAAAAATATTGCGGCTAAAAGTAAAATAATTGCACTTACACATCCTGAAAAAAACATAATCGTGCTTGAATTTAAATTTTTTCTTAATTGGCTAATAGTAAGAATATAACATCCATACCAAATTGCAGTTAGAACACCTAAAAGATCTCCCAAAAATTGTGATTTATAAAATTGAAAACTCTCACCTAATAACAAGGTCATACCACTCATCGAAATAAATATGGCAATAAAAAAAAACTTAGAAAATTTTTCTTTAAGAAATATTAAAGAAAATAAAATTACAACAATTGGAGCTAAATTAGATAAAAATGTTGCCTTAGAAACTGTGGTAAGTTTGATAGACAAATGCCAACAAATTAAATCTAATGAAAAAAAGATGCCTGAAATAAAAATAATTAAAAATTTATTTTTTAAAACAGGAAAGTTTACTTTTTCAATTATTTTCAGTGACCCAAACATTAAAAAAAAAGGAAGGCTCACAAATATTCTAAAAAAAGCAGTCATTATTGGATCAACCTCTGAGAGTCGAACAAATATAGGAGAAAAAGCAATACTTACTGCGCCTATAATCAGTATAAGAAAAGGATTAATTTTTAAATTAGGCAAAAACTTCTTCGGATTTTTCTTTTTCTATAATTGGAAAATGGATGATTGCAGAAAATAAAGAAATTACTATCGCCATTATCCAAGCTATATCGAGTGAACCATATATATCTATAACTAAACCTCCAATAAAAGAGCCAAGAAATGCTCCTGCTTGATGGGAAACCATTACAATACCAAATAAGGTCGAAAGGTATCTTGTGCCAAATCTATTTGAAACAATTCCTGAAGTCGGTGGGACAGTTGATAACCATAAAAGACCAATACAACAACTGAAGGCTATAATTGTGAAATTGTTTGTAGGTAAAATTAACAATAAAAAAATTACTATGCTTCTTACAAAATAAATAAACGATAGTATATATTTTTTTTTAATAATGCCTGAAACCTTTCCTGAAATTAAAGTACCAATCATATTAAATAACCCAATTAAAGTGAGTCCTGTTGCAGCTATTGTAGTTTCTAAACCTTTAATTTTTGCAAAAACTGGAAGATAGTTTGAAATTAAAGCAACATGTAAACCACAAACAAAAAATCCTAAAATAAGATAGTTATAACTTTTATCCTTAAAGGCTTTTTTTATGACATCTGATATTTTTCTTTTTGTAAATTCTTTCTTATCTTTTTTTTGTGGCTTAGGTAAAAGGAATATAAGTGAAAGAGGCATGATGAACAGAAAAAACATAGATGTAATTTGAAAAGAAAAACTCCATTTAAAGGTTGTGACTAAAAATTGGTTAATGGGTGTAAATATAAACATCCCTGTAGCAGCAAGAGACATAAGTATTCCTGTAACTGTGCTTTGTGTTTTATCATCCTCAAAATATTTTGAGACTCCTCCAATTATAACTGGTACAGAAATAACACCAGCTGAAATACCTCCAATTATGCCAATACCAAATAAAAAATGTAAAGGGTGTATCGCTGAAGAAGCAACATAGAAACTAAGAGAGACACCAAAGAAACCAAAACAAAGAGTTTTTACATAACCCTTTTGTTCAGCAAATGCACCAGCAATGGGTGACATAGCTCCCCAAAGCAAATTGAAAAGACCATATGTTAGACCTATAATTGAAGCACTAAAAACTGTGGAACTTAAAAGATCTGGGACATATATTCCTAGAGACATTCTAAATCCATTTCCAACTGAGAGTATTAATCCAGCAACTAAAACTAATAGAATTGTTCTCATTTGCTTAAAATATATGAATCATGTCAAAAAAATATGTTTATTTTTGAGGTTAAATATCTATTATACGCCGTCATGGGTTATCCTAAAAAGCACAGAGGCAGAAGAAAAATCGGTTCACGAAAAAGAAGAGCTAAAAGAAGAGCTAAAAAGAAATAGTATTTTCAATTATTATAATTTATCCCTGATATTTTATGGTTGTTTTAAACAGAAGAAGATTTATATCAATACTTATTGGTGGATGCTTTTTTGGACATAAACCTTTAGTTGCGATGGAAAAATTAATTCTTTCAGATGAGGAATGGAAAATAAGATTATCAGAAGAGGAGTATTATATTTTGAGGCAGCATGGAACTGAACGACCCGGGTTTAGCGTGCTTAACAATGAAAAAAGGAAAGGTACCTACCATTGTGCAGGATGTGAATTACCACTATTTTCTTCGGATATGAAATATGATAGCGGAACTGGTTGGCCTTCATTTTTTGATTATCTTCCTAATGCTTTGGGTTTTAAAACAGATTTTAAATTGGTGTTTCCTCGAAAAGAATATCACTGTGCTAAATGTGGTGGGCATCACGGACACGTCTTCAAAGATGGTCCAGAACCTACAGGTTTAAGATACTGTAATAACGGTATAGCTTTAAACTTTATACCAGATTAATTTTTTTTAATTAGCAAATAAGTTAAAGAAATAGCAAGTGCTATCTTTAAAAGTTCACTGTAAATAAATGGGTATAAGCCTGCGTATATAGATTTCTCTAGTCCTATGAAGCTTGATAGATGGGCAATACCACAAACAAAAATAATTAACGCGCCTATAAAAATAGATAAAATAATTTTTATTAAATTTTTATTGAAAAGGTTTTTTGAAAAATATGCTATTACAAATGAAGCTAAAATCATTCCATAAAGAAATCCAAATGTTGGGGACATGACATAACCAAAACCTCCACCAGCAGCAAAGATGGGAAGACCAATAAGTCCAAGAATAACGTATGAAACAGTTGCATAAAACCCAACCAAACCCATTGAGGCAGCAATAAAATATACAACAAAGGTTTGTAATGTCATCGGCACAGGATAGAAAGGAATACTAATTTTACTAGAAACTGATAAGAGAATAATTCCCAAAAGAGAAAATACTATCTTGGATAAATTACTTTGAGCGTACTGACTTAAAATTGTTATATTTTTATTTTCCATATTAATTATTTATAATTTTGAAGTGATTTGTGCAATAATTATAATTGGCCTCTAATCAATTCTTTTAATTTCAATAAATCCTTATTAAATAATCTAATACCCTCAGCTAATTTAAAAGATGCCATCTGATTTTCATTTAAATGCCAACGAAATGAACTCTCATTCACATTAATTCTCTCAATATCTAATGTAGATGAGTTTTCTTTTGATAATTTAATTTTAATTTCATCATCGTTTTGGCTTAACTCCTCTAAAAGAGTTGGGCTGATAGTTAATTTATCACATCCAGCTAAATTAATTATTTCATCCTTATTTCTAAATGATGCTGCCATAACAATAGTGTTATAATTAAATTTTTTAAAATAATTAAAAATCTTCTCAACACTCTCAACACCTGGGTCATTTGATGAGTCATAATCTTTTTGAGTATTTGATTTAAACCAGTCAAGTATCCTTCCCACAAATGGTGAAATTAAAAATGCTCCTGCTTCAGCACAAGCTATTGCTTGTGTTAAAGAAAAAATGAGTGTGCAATTACAAGATATTCCCTCTGCCTCTAATTTTTTTACTGCTTGTATTCCTTCCCATGTGCCTGCAATTTTAATTAAAATTCTATTCTTGGGGACGCCTGATTGCTCATAGCTATTGATTATTTGCTTTGCCTTTTCAACAGTAGCTTCAGTATTAAATGATAAATCAGAGTCGACCTCGGTAGAAACATATCCTGGCACGATTTTTGTTAATTCTATACCAAAAGCAATAGTTAGTTGATCAGCAATGTAATTAACTTGATCCTCAGTTTGAGAAAATTTTCTACTTTTTGAATTACTTATTACTTCACCAACTAATTTTTTGTATTTGTTTGATTGGACAGCTTTAAATATTAAAGATGGATTGGTTGTACAGTCATCTGGGTTAAATTTTTGAATACTGTCAATATCTCCGGTGTCTGCAACAACTGATGAAAATTTTTTAAGACTATCTAATTGAGATACCATGAAAATAAATACTCTTTCTTAACGATTGTTTAAGCTATATATTAATTGAACTTCTTATGCAAAAAAAAATAATTATTTGTGGATTAGCAGATATCCAAGAGTGTGTTGATAAATTCTGTCCAGATAAAATGCTTACCATTATAAATAAAAATTTTGAGCCTGAAACCCCATCAGGTATGGATAAAAAAAGACACTTGAAAATGTTAATTGATGATATTTCTGAGCCAAGAGAGGGATTTATATTACCTGAGAAACATCATACTCAAGAATTATTAGATTTCACAGATGATTGGGATAAAACCAAACCTATTTTAGTCCATTGTCATATGGGTATAAGTCGATCTACTGCAACAAGTTTAGGCATAGCTGCAAAATACTCCCCTGAAAATATTGAGCTTATAATTGAAAACTTAAAAGAAATTGCACCACACGCTAGCCCTAATAAGATTATGATGAGATATTATGATGAAATATTGGGTTTAGATAACAGACTCTATGGTTCAGTTCCATACTTTGACCCTGAGCCGATAGAAGAAAGTAGAATAGTAGAGTTAAATTTTTAGGATAACTAAATGAATAATAGTTGTGAAGTATGTAAAAAAAAGATTGTGGAGCCTTTATATTGGGCTGATCCTAAGTTTTATGATATCCCAAAAAAAGTATTTTTTTGTGATGCTAAATGTTCACTAATTTATTATAAGAAAATTAAAAAATTATTTAAAAATCAATAAATTCAATACATATAGCTGTGCAAATTTTGCACAGCTAAGTTCTCTTATCTGCAATTTGACTTTAGAAAAAAAATTAGTATAAAAACCAATCAAAAACTAGCTCCATCCTTATTCCTATCCTTACTTATTCCTCCGGAGCTAGTTTTATTTAATTCCTCAAAATAACAAATTAAACTTGAACTTTATTATGGTATTTAATTGATATAATTATTTAATATGAGCGATCATTATATTTTCTGGGATCTCGAAACAACAGGTCGTAATGATAAATTTAATCAAATAACACAAGTTGGTGCTGTATTAACTAATAATAAATTTGAAGTTAAAGACAAATTAGAAATACATAGTAAGCTAAGAGAAGGAAAATGGTTCGAGCCAGGTGCTTTAATAACAACTGGGGTAGACCCAACTAGTTTAATACAAAATAATTACCCTAATTATTATGAAGCTAGTGCTCAATTGTATGAAACATTTCAACAATGGTCATCCTCATCAGCCATTTTTGTAGGTTTCAATAATATAAATTTTGATGAACCCTTTTTACGACAGGCACTTTATCAAAACTTATTACCTGAAATTTATATGACTGTGACTAACAATAATGTGCGTATGGATGTTTTTGATATATTAAGATTAGTCTCAGTTTATAGCCCTGAACATATTAAATTTAATACTGACGATCAGGGGTATCCAATACTTAAATTAGATGAAATTTCAAAACTAAATAATATTTCAATAAACTATGATGCAGGTCCTCATGATGCTGTTTTTGATAGCTTAATCACATTGGAACTTAATAAGATATTAAATATTAGGTGTCCAAAGATTTGGAACTCTGCATATGAATTTCGACATAGAGACACTCCTAAGAGATTCATGCTAGATAATTTAGTTTTTACAAACACGACCTTTTGGGGAAGAAGACCCACAATCAAAGCTCAAACTTTAATTGGAGGCATTCCATCAAGAAATCATCACTATTTAGTTTATAATTTGCTTTTTGATCCTGTTAAAATCATAGAATTAGAGGATAAAGATTTAATTAAGAAAATGAATGATGGGGCTAAAAGAATTTGTGAAGTTTTTGATGGGTCAAAGTCGAAAACACTTTTAAATGAAAGTTATTCATTCAAAGATAATAAATATGCAGAAATAGGAGTAGATGAACTAAGAAAAAGAGCAAATTTTATTAAAAAAAATGAGGAGTTTTGCTCTCGTCTTATTAAACTTCATCTTTCAAATCAAAAAGAATGGCCTGAACCATTTAATGTTGAAGATAGAATATTTGAGAGTTTCCCATCACATCAAGATAAGAAATTAATGATTGATTTTCATATCGCGCCTAACGATAAGAAATATGAAATTGCAAAACAATTCAAAGATGACCGATATAAAGAAATAGCTGTAAGAATTTTATATGAAATAGCCCCCCACACTCTGCCTGAAAACGATAAAAGAAATTATGAATTTGAAATAAAAGAGCGTTTTAATGATGATGACAAATCTAAATGGAATTCTAAAAATAAAATTCTCTCTAGTTTAGAGACTGACCTAGATAAAATGATTATAGATGAAGATGAAAAAATTCAGTTTAAACAAAAAGTTATAACATTTTTAAATAATGAATCTGCAAAATGGAATTAAGATTAATTTCGAGTTAGATATTCTTTAATATATTGTCCATAATCAGACTTGATTAATTTTTCTGCAATATCATTTAAATTACTTTTGTTTATAAAGCCTTGTTCATACGAAGCTATTTCATAAGAGCCAATTTTTACATCGTTATTTTGTTCATATAATTTTACTTTTTGTGCTGCCTCTAGAAGAGCCTTTGCATTACCAGTATCATGCCAAACAATTGAGTCGTCTAAAATTTCTAAAGCAAGTTTTTTTTCTGATAAATATATTTTAATTAAATCAGTTATTTCTAATTCGCCTCTGTTTGATGGTTTAAGTGTTTTTGCAAATTTTGAAGCTTCGGAGTCAAAAAAATATAAACCAGGAATGATCAAATTACTTTTGGGCTTTGATGGTTTTTCCTCAATGCCAATAATATTTTTATTGTTATCTAATTCAATAACACCAAATTTTTCTGGATCTGGAACTGGCAATCCAAATACACTTCCTCCGTTCTCTTGCATCTTTAGAAGGGCTGAATTGGCAAAATTAAAATAATTTTTTCCAAGAAAGACATTATCACTTAATGCCAATACTGATGGGTTGCCATCTAAAAATTTTTCACCAATAAAGTAAGCATCTGCTATTCCCCTTTGAATTTTTTGGATTTCATATGAAAAATTAAGACCAACTTCTGATCCTGTTCCAAATGTTTTTTTGAATATTGAAAGGTCGTCCTCTTTAACAATAAATAATATATCTTTAATTCCTAATCTTACTAAAGTTTCGAGTGGATAATAAATCATTGGTTTATCGTAAAGAGGTAACAATGGTTTTGATGCAGGTATTGTTGCGGGCATTAATCTTGTACCCTTACCAGCAGCAAGAATAATACCTTTAGTTTTCATATCCAGCCAAATGACTTAACTAAAAATACTATCGGAATAATCATACATATAAATGTAATTAAAATTATATTTAGTTTTGTGCTATCTCTGACAGAACTTATAAGGTCTCTATGAGAAATAAAATTTATTAATTTATTTTGATCATCTACCACTGGTAGGTGCCTTATGTTATTTTCCCCCATAATTTTTATTGCAATTTCTGAGGAAGTTTTTAAGTCCACAGTTATAATTTCTGATGTCATAATATCAGATGCCGTGACCAAATCTGGATCCCTACCGTCTTTAACACATTTTCTGACTATGTCTCTTTCTGAAACAACACCAAGTAATATTTTTTGTTCATTCAGTATAGGAACAGCCCCTATATTTTTTATATCCATACTATCTGCAATTTCACTAACAATAGACTCAGGACCAAAAAATATATATTCATCATTAAGTTTGATCTTTTTGATGTCTTTAATACTTGGCATTAGGTTATTATATAGGTATAGAAGGATTTAAATAAATTAAGCGTATTGAAGCACTTTTAGGTCTTCAAAAACTTTAATTTTTCAATTATTGTTGCAAAATAAAATGTTTAGATTTTTTAACTCAAGAAAATGGTTTCTATGGGCATGGGTAGGGTCAGCTGCTATATTAGGTAGTCTTTGGGTGCAAGTAGAAATTGATGTCAGGATCAATGAGTGGTTTGGTACTTTCTATGATATGATTCAAAAAGCTCTCGCTGAGCCAAATTCAATTACAATTGAAGAATATTGGGCAGGCTTACTATCTTTTATAACACTTGCTGGTATATATGTGGCTATTGCAGTTTTGGTAAGTTTTTTCACTGCACATTTCTTATTTAGATGGAGAACCGCTATGGTCGAGTGGTATCACAGTGTTTATAATTTTGCCCGTACAATCGAAGGTGCTGCTCAAAGAGTTCAAGAGGACACCATTAAGTTTGGTAGAATTATGGAAGGTCTTGGTACAAGCTTAATTGAGTCGGTTATGATAATTGTACAATTCCTTCCAATCTTATTAGGACTTAGTGCTGGTATCCCGATATTCTTTTTTGGCGATTGGGAGTATGGTTTAGTTGTTGGTGCATTAATTTGGTCAGTTGGAGGAACAGTTTTTTTAATACTCCTTGGAATAATTCTCAGGCTCGTTGGTGTAGAATATGATTTACAAAAACAAGAGGCAGCTTACAGAAAAGTTTTAGTTATTGCCGAAGATGACGAAACTATTCGTCCAAAAACAATAGAAGAATTATTTGATGATGTAAGAAAAATTCATTTTCTCTCATATATTCGGTACTTGTACTTTAATATTGGAAGAATTGCTTATTTGCAGGCTAATGTTTTAAGTGCTTATGTATTTTTAGCTCCTGCAATTGTTGCAGGTATTATTACCCTTGGTGTTATGCAACAAATTATTCGTGCTTTTGGCAGGGTTGAAGGATCAATGCAGTACTTGTTAAAATCATGGCCAACAATTATTGAACTTGCAAGTGTTTACAAAAGACTAAGAGAATTTGAGAGAAAACTTAAGTCTACGACAGATACTGCCAGGGTGTCTGAATAAATATTTTAGACATCACATAGATAGAACTCAGAGTAATTAAAACAATGATAATCCACACCCATCTATTGTTCTTATCGTAGTTTTCGCCATTTTTATTCGGATCTACCATAATATTTAAATATAATAATTATTTATTAAAATCAATTATGCTTTTTTATGTATCTTGTTCTGTTGACAACAGCATAATTTTTAAAAAGTTTCTGAGCAAGTAAGTTACTTTTTTCTACACCTTTAATAATTAGATCAAGATTTTTTTCTTTTGCTATTACTTCAATTTTGTTCATTAACGCTCTAGCAACACCAATTTTTCTAAAATCTTGTAAAACATACAAAACATCTAATACTATATTCTTCTCATAATAAGTTTCGTTGATTTTAGCTACAACAATTCCCATGAATTTATCTTCGTTTTTTGCAGCAAACGCAAAATAATCATCTCGAAATATGCACGTCCAAAATAAACTAAAGTTTACCTCTTGAAATTGAAAAGAGTTCGATGATGCACTCTCATTTATGATTTCTTTCCAACTATTCAGATGAATTTCTTTAGGTTTTTCAATGGTGAACATCCACTATTAATCTAACAATTAAATTCAGTCATTTACATAATTATTCAATAAAAGCTTGATCTTAGGTGGATAAGTCTTATCTGTATATTAATGTTTGAAAACTTAATGAAATATTTTGAGTCAGTAAAGGCAAGAGACCCTGCTGCAACTTCATTGTTACTAGTGATATTAACCTATCCTGGCGTAAAAGCTGTTTTCCTCCATCGTATAGCAAATTTTATCTGGTCACTAAATTTGAAATTATTAGGAAGAATGATCTCTCAATTATCAAGATTTTTAACTGGTATTGAAATTCATCCTGCAGCAAAAATTGGGAAAAATTTTTTTATTGATCATGGAATGGGAGTTGTTATCGGAGAAACTGCCGAGATAGGAGATAATGTAACTATTTATCATGGTGTAACATTGGGAGGTATCATGCCTGCTGTTAAATCATCAGAACAAGTTGGTGTGAAGCGCCATCCTACTCTCGAAGACGATGTAATTGTTGGCTCTGGGGCACAAATATTAGGACCAATAATTATAAAAAGTTGTGCTCGAATTGGATCTAATGCTGTTGTAACTAAAGATGTCCCAAAAGGAGGAATAATGGTTGGTATACCTGCAAAAAATATTCAATCTAAATCTAATAAAACAGATAATACTTTTGCGCCATATGCCGTTACAAAAAAGTAACTATTTATATATTCAAAATTAATTTGCATGATTATGTTTCAAATGTTTAAATAATCAATTACTGGAGGGCTGAGTATTTATATAAATAATAAAATTTCTTAAAAAATCTTCACTAAAAAAAATATGTCTGAAATAAAAATTCAAATTAAAAACTTATATAAAATTTTTGGTAAAAACCCAAAGTCTGCGTTAGAGAAAGTAAAAGATGGTGTCAATAAAGATGAACTTTTAGAAAAACATAATCATGTTCTAGGTCTAAAAGATATTAGTTTGGATATTAAAGAAAAATCAATTCAAGTTGTAATGGGTCTTTCTGGTTCAGGTAAGTCTACATTGATAAGACATATAAATAGATTAATAGAACCTACAGACGGCAGTGTAGTAGTTGATGGTGAAGATGTTTTAAAAATGAATGATGAATCTTTAAGGAATTTCAGAAGAACAAAAACTGCTATGGTATTCCAGCGTTTTGCTTTGTTGCCTCATAAGACGGTTTTAGAAAATACACAGTTTGGACTTCATATTCAAAATATTGATGAAAAAGAGTCAAATACCAGAGCACGTAGATGGATAGATCGAGTTGGATTATCTGGATATGAAGAAAAATATCCTCAACATTTGTCTGGTGGCATGCAGCAACGTGTTGGACTCGCAAGAGCTCTTACTAACGATGGTGAGATCTTGCTTATGGATGAAGCTTTTAGCGCTCTTGACCCTCTAATTAGAAAAGATATGCAAGATATTTTGTTGGAGTTACAAGACGAACTTCATAAAACAGTCGTATTTATTACTCATGACCTAGATGAAGCTTTAAAAATTGGAGATCGTATAGCAATATTAAAAGATGGCATAATGGATCAAGAGGGTATCCCCGCAGATATTTTATTAAGTCCAAAGACACAATATGTAAAAGATTTTGTTGAGGATGTTAATAGAGCTAGGGTTATTAAAGCAAAACACATCATGTCAAAATTAAATGGGCAAGACAGAGATAACGCTATGTTTGTAGATCAAGATGATTTTATTGATAGATTTATTGATAAAGTTATTTCTGATAAGCCAAGTTGCCTGATTGTCAAAAATAAGAATAATGACGAAATAGGCTATTTGTCTTCAAAAAGACTCTCTGAAATACTGAAAAGATAGAAAAATTAACATTTTAATGCTTTTTTGCGTCAAATAGCTTCCATTTTCAAGATTTTTTCACTGTTAATGCAATACAGGAATGTTATCTTACATTTTTATATCAGGGAGGATGTAATGAACTCTATTAAAAAAATACTTCTGAGCTCAGTTCTATTATTTGGAATTAACTCAGTTGCAAAGGCTGATTGTGGGACAATCACAATCGCTGAAATGAACTGGGCATCCGCTGAAATGTTTGCCCACGTTGATAAACTTATCCTTGAAGAGGGATATGGATGTGATGTTGAACTAGTTCCAGGTGATACTATGCCAACAGCTACATCAATGATGGAAAAAGGTGAGCCAGATGTGGCTCCAGAATTATGGATTAACTCCGTTCGTATTGCTTTAGATGCTGCTGTTGATGAAGGAAGACTTCACTACGCCGCTGAAGTTTTGTCTGATACTGGTGAAGAAGGATGGTGGATACCTCAGTACTTAGCTGATGCAAACCCAGACATCGTAACTGTTGAAGATGCTCTGGCAAGACCAGAATTATTTCCTCACCCAGAGGGTGATGGGGCAGCACTTTATACTTGTCCATCTGGTTGGAACTGTCAAATCAGTACAGGAAATCTTTTCCAAGCATATGATGCTGAGTCAAAAGGATTTAATCTTGTAGATCCAGGCTCTGGTGGAGCATTAGCTGGTTCAATTGCTGAAGCTTATGAAAAAGGTGAAGGTTGGCTAGGTTATTACTGGGCACCAACAGCTATTTTAGGTAAGTATCCAATGAAAAAATTAGACTTTGGAGTACCTCATGACTTTGACGAGTGGAGTACTTGTACCTCTCAAGAGGGTTGTGCAGATCCACAGAAAAATTCATGGGTTGTTTCATCAGTCTTTACTGTTGTAACTGATAATTTCATGAACTCTACTGGACCAGGAATGGACTACATTTCAAAAAGAGCCCTTCCTAACTCAACTGTTAATGCGCTTTTAGCTTGGAAGGATGACAACCAGGCAACTGGTGAAGACACAGCAATCTATTTCTTGCAAAATTACGGGGAATGGAAAAGTTGGGTAGATTTTGAAACTCAATTAGCAGTTGAGGCTGCTATAGACTAATTATCAATTTTTGTAAAAAAGAGGTGGGCTTAATTAAAGCCCACCTTTAAATTTCAGTTTTATGGAAGATTTCCTATCAGAGTTTCCCGAACTTAGCAGAGAAACTCTAAGATTTATCAAAAAAGGTTTTGATGCATCTTATAGAGCTTTTTCAAGAGAATATGGTGATGCAATAGAGGCAGTATTTGATCCTGTATTATATTTTCTAGTTTGGTTTGAAAAATTATTACAAAATTCACCTTGGCCAATTGTATTAATATGTTTTTTGGCAGTAATTTATTTTGGTAGTAGAAAGATATCTGTAACTATTGGGTCTTTATTTGCATTTTTGCTTATTGGAATATTTGGAATGTGGGAAGACACCATGTCTACGGTGAGTATTATTGGAGTTTGCACCATGCTTTCTATTGGAATTGGAATACCTGTTGGTGTGCTTATGGCAAAATCAGAGCGTGCTCAAAGAATTTGCACACCAATTCTAGACGTCATGCAAACAATGCCAAGCTTCGTATATTTAATACCAGTAGTTATGTTATTGGGTATTGGAAAAATTCCAGGACTTCTAGCTGTGGTAATATATGCAATCCCACCAATTATTAGACTTACAAATTTAGGTATAAGAGAGGTCGATAAAGAAGTTTTGGAAGCTGCTGATGCTTTTGGTGCTAATCCAAGACAAAAATTGTTTCAAGTACAATTACCTTTAGCACTTCCAACAATATTTGCAGGAATTAATCAAACAATCATGATGGCTTTGGCAATGGTTGTGATTGCCTCAATGATTGGTGTTAAGGGACTTGGTCAACCCGTTTTAAAAGCAATTACTAATCAATACTTTGCTATGGGTTTATTTAATGGTTTAGCAATTGTTGCATTAGCTATTATTTTTGACAGAGTTTCCCAATCATTTGGTCATCGTATTCAGCAACATAGAAGTGGTTCAAGAGAATAAATTAGAAATTAAGTTATTACCTATAAAAACTTTAATTTACATTTTTATTAATTAATCAATATGTTTAATAAAAGTCTAATTGGTGTATTTTTCATAACTTTTATTTATCTACTAGCAATATTTTTAAAGCAACCCCTAGAATATGTCTTTAACCTACCATTATTACCATTAAGTCTTCTATCGCTCATTTTGGGAATATTTTTTTTTAATATATTCTCCTTATCTTCTAATATTGTTGAAGGTCGTGAATTCATTAAGAAAAACATACTTCAATTAGCAATTGTCTTATTAGGTATTAAGATAAGTTTGACTCAGTTATGGAGAGTCAGTATGGAGTCTATATTTGTTATAATTATCACAATAATATCGATTTTTCTGACATATTTTTTTATTAAAAAAATTTGGCCAACTCAAAAAGGGGTTTCAAAATTATTAGCAATCGGTACATCCATTTGTGGTGTCACTGCTATTATGGCTTCCTCAACAATATTAAAATCAAAGGATCAAGATGTAGCCGTGGCTGTACTAATAGTGGTTTTATGGGGAAGTATAGCTGTATTAACATATCCTTTTTTTGTGGAGTTATTTTTTTTAACAGACTTAGCTAAAGGCATTTTTTTAGGCGTTAGTATTCATGATACAAGTCAAGTTTTAGCAGCTGCAATGGTTCATAGTGATTTACATCCAAATCAAAAGACTTTAGAAATCGCTACAATAACAAAAATAATTAGAAATTTATTTCTTTTAGCTTTGATACCTATATTAATAATTTTTAATAAAAGTTCGAAAAATAATAAAAATAAAAGTCAATCTATCTTTGTTAGATTATTTAATTCAATTCCGCTTTTTGTGGTCGGTTTTATTTTATTTGCAACCTTTCGCTCAATTATGGACTTATACTTTTTTGATAATGAGAAATGGATAGAATTTTTAGCAATACTTGAAAAATTAATTTCAATTCTATTTGGCCTAGCTCTTACAGCCCTTGGAGCCTCTATTGATTTGAGAAAAATCTTTAATCAGGGGTATGCTGCTATATTAATTGGTATGACTTTTAGCTTTATATCTCTTGTATCAGTAACATTCTTAATATTTATTTTAGGGCTAAATGTCTTATAAAAATAATATCATTGCTTTGTAGCAAGAATACATATTAACTACACTGAATTTTATGACCCACCTAATTGCTAAAAGTGCGAGACTTCGCTCTACCCCTTACACCAAAAGAATTGAGGAATATGGTGTACAATCATACACAGTTTATAATCACATGCTTTTACCTGCATCTTTTAAAGGTATAGAGGAAGATAGTAGGCACCTAAAAAAAAATGTTCAACTTTGGGATGTATCTGGCGAGAGACAAGTTCAAATTCACGGACCTGATGCAGCTAAACTTACACAATTAATTACGTGTAGAGATTTATCTGAGGCAAAAGATTATCTTTGCTATTACGCTCCAATTATTGATGACAAAGGAAAAATTATTAATGATCCACTGATAATGAAAGTTGGTGAAAAAACATGGTGGCTGTCAATAGCAGATACAGATGTACTTCTTTATGCAAAAGGAATTGCAATTGGTATGAACCTTGATGTCGAGATTACTGAACCTAATGTTAACATTCTTGCTGTTCAGGGACCAAAATCATTTGAGCTTATGTCAAGAGTGTTTAAAGACATAGATAAATTAAAATTTTTCAATTTCAAAAAATTTGATTTTCAAAATCATAAATTTTTAATTGCGAGATCAGGTTGGTCCAAACAGGGTGGATTTGAAATTTATGTAGATCATGATGAAATCGGCCTAGATCTTTATGATACCCTTATGTCTAAAGGTGAAGATTTAGATGTAAGACCAGGTTGTCCAAATTTAATTGAAAGGATAGAAGGTGGTCTATTATCATTTGGAAATGATATGAATATGGATGATACCCCACTAGAATGTGGTTTGGGTTCTTTTGTTTCTTTCAATCCCAAAATAGATTATTTAGGAAAAGCGGAGTTAGAAAAACAGCACAAAGAGGGAGTCAAGAGATCTTTAGTTGGTTTAAAACTCAAACTAGATAAAATTGAAATTACAAAAGCGTTACCTTTAAAAATTGGTACTAATATAATAGGTGAACTAAGGGCCGCATGCTTTAGTCCAGATTTTGGCTGTTGTCTTGGAATAGCGATGGTACAAACCCAATATCAAAGTTTAGAAAAAAAACAGACACTTCTTGTTGATGGCGAAGAGGTTGAGTCTGTAATGACGAGACTCCCCTTCAATAAATAATAATTGCTTTTTTAAACTAAAAGTTTAAATAGTCTCGGGTGTTAAATATCGTTTATAGTTCTTGGGCTCTATTTGCAGGTTTTGGATTTATTATGCTTGCACATTCTTTGCAAGGAACCTTGTTAAATATTAATGCAGTATTATTTAATTTTTCCGATTTTGAAATTGGATATGTCTTTACAGGTTATTTTATAGGCTTTCTAGCAAGCTCATGTATTTGTCCTAAAATTATTAAAAATGTTGGACATATAAGAGTTTTTGCAGCATTTGCATCAATTGCTTCCATTACGATTTTATTTCATTGGATTTATGTTCACCCATATTTTTGGTTTTTTTTAAGATTACTGACAGGGTTCTCATTGGCAGCAATATATATCGTTTGTGAAAGTTGGCTAAATGATCGTGCTGATAATAAAACAAGGGGGAAACTTATTGGGCTTTACATGGTAATTTTATACTTCTCAACTAGCGGAGGTGGGTTGCTAATAAATCTAAAAGAGACTACTGAGGCACACTTATATATTCTAACATCTTTATTAATTTCTTTTGCTTTAGTTCCAATTTTGCTTACTAAAAAATCAGCACCAGAATTTTCTACACCTAAGTTCATATCTCTAAAAGATCTATATAAAAATTCTCCGATGTCCTTTATCGGTTCTTTTGGTATTGGTATGATTTATGGAGCATCATTTGGATTAATTGCAGTTTTTGGAGCTAAGTTAGGCTTAAGTATTTTTCAAATTTCAATACTTGTTTTTGTAAATACTTTCATCGGAGCTTTATTTCAATATCCGATTGGTAAATTATCGGATACATTTGATAGGAGAATAATTTTACTGATATTAAATATCATTGCTTTAGCTTCATCTATTTGTGTAATTATTTTTGGAACTTTTTCATTTAATATACTTCTTTTATTCGTTGGCATACATTCAGCTGTATCTCTCCCTTACTACGCGGTTGTTATTTCTCACCTAAATGATTTTTTAGAAAAGGATGAGGTTGTTTCTGCTAGTTCAACTCTTACATTAGTTCATGCTTTAGGTTTAGTTTTAGGGCCAATTTTAGTATCTGTATTTATGGCGTATTTTAATGCCTATGGACTTTTTTATTATTGTACAATTGTTTACGTATTTTTGGGCCTATTTACCTATCAAAGAATTAGGGTTGGACGAACAAGTGAAATTTACGATGAAAATACACCAACAATGATTGTGCCACGCACTACTTCCGCAATAGGAATGCAAACTGCTACTGAACAAATGATTAGTAAAATTGATGAAAAAGAGTAATTTTTTAATTGATGGATTTCGAAGCCAAGATAGCTGAATTAGGTCTTTTAATACCAAAACCTGCCAAACCTGCTGGGAGTTATAAACCCTGCGTTATTGTTGATAATATTGCATATATATCTGGTCAAGGTCCATTACTTGAGGATGGTTCTTTTGCAAAAGGAAAAGTTGGGGCTGATGTTGATTTAGAGACTGCTCAAAATCACGCTAGGCTATGTGGATTAGCTATATTATCTGCTTTAAAAAATGAAATGGGATCAATTAATAGAGTAGACCAATTAATAAAATTGACAGGTTTTGTAAATTGTATTGAGAGCTTCACACAGCAACCTTTAGTAATCAATGGTTGCTCAAATATGATGAAAGATATTTTTGGCGAGACTGGTATTCATGCTCGAGCTGCAGTAGGAGTTAATTCTTTACCTCTAGGTTTTACGGTAGAGATTGAGGCAATATTTAAAATCAAGAGTTAATTTCTTAATTGACAATTAATTAAATTTAGCAAAATATTTAATTATTAATACTTGGGGCTTGAATTATGGATTTTCATTTTGAAAACAATACTATTAAGATAATTCATCAAAATAAGACATTTCATTTGCATCCCATTTGGTTAAGAGAGAGACTACCGGGTGAAAAGTATTTTGATTTAGATACAAATCAAAGATTATATGAGCCATCCTCTATTGACCTAAAATTAAAAATTATAAGTTGCAAATTATCAGATCTCAAACTTGATGTTGAATTTAGTGATGGAGCAAAAGGTCAATATCGTTTAAATGATCTTTTGATTGAAATGGATGAAGAAAAAAATAAAAGAGGACCCTTACCAAAAAGAATTTTATGGAATTCTCAACTAGAAGTTATACCTCAGGCTATTTTTGAAGTAGATATGGTTGAAAAAGAGTCTATGTATAATCTTCTTATGGATTTTTATAAATATGGATTTGTTATTATTAAAAATGTACCAACTGAAAGTAAGTATTTATTAAAATTTGTAAATTCAATAGGCCCAGTTAAGGTCACAAATTTTGGAGAATTTTTTGATGTAATGTCTAAACCAAATCCAAATGACTTAGCCTATAAACCTATTGCATTACCGCCTCATACTGATAACCCTTACAGAAAACCAGAAGCACCTGGGATACAGTTCTTGCACTGTCTAAAAAACGAAGTAAGTGGTGGTTTTTCTACACTTGTTGATGGTTTTTCAGTTGCAGAATATATTAAATTAAATGAGCCAGAAGCATTTGAGTGTTTAACCAAAACAAATTTACGTTACCGATTTCAAGATAAAGATATAATTTTAGAAAATTGGGGAGAGTTAATTGAATTAGACAAGGATGGGGACTATAAGCAAGTCAGGTATAGTACTAGAGTTGATTACGTGCCACCTTTAGAAAATGAAAAACTAGAGAGTTTTTACAAAGCGAGAAAATTATTAGGAGACTTATACACTTCAACTGACTTCGAGATAAAATTTAAGCTCTTACCAGGAGATGTCATGATGTTTGACAACCATAGACTTCTTCATGGAAGAACCTCTTATAACTCGAGTGAGGGAGCTAGACATTTGCAAGGTTGTTATCTAGAATTTGATTCAACTGACGGAAAATTGAGACATTTACATGAAAAATATCATCTAAGTGAGACAAATTTATGACTGAGAAAAATGTAAAATTTAAACATATGAAAGATGGAGATAAAGAAGATTATCTATTGCTCCAAAAATATGAGGAAAAGTATGTTTCTTTGACATATGAAAGAATAATTGAAGAGCTTACAAGACAAGGAAAAAATACTATGGAGGGTTACAAGATAACAAGATTAGATCATGGTCTCCAATCAGCTACTAGAGCGTATAATGATGGAGCTGACATTGATTGGATTGTTGGTGCCTTACTTCATGATATTGGAGATGGACTTGCCCCTCAAAATCACGATAGGTTTTCTGCTGAAGTTATAAGACCTTATGTAAGAGATGAAATAACATGGGTGATTGAGCATCATGGAATTTTTCAAATGATCTACTATGCTCATCATTATGGATGGGATAAAAATGCTAGGGATAAATTTAAAGATAATATTTATTTCAAAACTTGTGCAGATTTCTGTGAAAGATGGGATCAAAAATCTTTTGATCCCGAATATGAAAATAAAGATCTAGATTTTTTTAAACCAATGATTAAAGAGGTATTTAGTAGGCCTCCCTACAAAGACGAATACATCAAAAAAAATGAAGTTTTAGGTTTACCAAAAGTTTAAATCTATAAATCCAGATAACTTAAAGTAAGTATATATTGTCATGAGAATTTTCTTGATAACTTTGAGTATTTTACTCACAAGCATAGGGAGCATTATGGCGAAAAACTTATATAACTTTAGTATTCAAGATATTGATGGAAATATAGTTAATCTTGATAAATTTAAAGGTAAACCCATTCTTCTTGTTAATACGGCTAGTAGATGTGGTTTCACAAAACAATACGCTAATCTATCCAATCTTCATCGTGAGTATTTTAAAAAGAATTTAGTAATTATTGGAACTCCTTCTAATAGTTTTCATCAAGAGTTGAGTAATAATGAGGAAGTTAAAGAATTTTGTTTAGTTAATTATGAAACTAAATTTATTATATCAGAAATTATTAGTGTTGTTGGTGAAAATGCCCATCCGATATACAGTTGGATGACATCAGAGTATAACGAAACTCCGAAATGGAATTTTTATAAGTATCTTTTTGATGGAGAGGGTCAATTAGTTAAAAGTTGGTCATCTATGACCAAACCTGACAGTTCGAAAATTACAAGTTTAATTGATGAGTTAATATAGAAAAAGGGGCACATAATGTGCCCCTTTTTTAGGAGTACTATAAATAAGATTATTTAAATTCTGGGTAAGCGACTGTTGTTAATTCAGCACTATCTAAACCAGATGCTTCGGTCTCTTCTGATACTCTTAAGCCTACAGTTCCTTTTAGAATATAAAAGAATACGCCACTTAAAGGTACAACTAAGACAGCTGCAGCAACAATTCCTATTAATTGCACAAGGAAATCGCCGCTACCAAAAATACCTACGGCCAATGTTCCCCAAATACCTGCAACTAAGTGTGCTGATATTGCACCGACAACATCATCGATTTTCATTTTGTCGAGCATTGGGATAGCGATAGTACAAAGAATACCACCTATTGCACCAACAATCATAGATAAGAAGTGATTGCTTAAATCTGGACCTGCCGTAATGGCAACAAGACCTGCAATAGCACCGTTCAATGCAATAGATAGATCAATTTTTTTATACAATAGCTGTGATAAAATAATTGCAGCCACAACACCACCACATGCAGCAATATTTGTGTTTACAACAACAATTGACATTGCAGAAGCATCAGCGGCGCTACCAAGTGCTAATTGAGATCCACCGTTAAATCCAAACCATCCAAACCAAAGGATGAAGGTACCAAGACATGCTAAAGGCATGTTCGCACCAGCGATTGGAGAGATCTTTCCATCTGCACCATATTTTCCAGCTCTAGGACCAAGAATTAAACAGCCAGTTAAAGCTGCCCATCCGCCGACTGAGTGAACAATAGTAGATCCAGCAAAATCAGAAAAGCCCATTTCTGTGAGCCATCCACCACCCCAAGTCCAAGAACCATAGATTGGGTAAATAATTCCTGTCATAAATGCTGCAAATATCATGAATGGCCATACTTTAATTCTTTCAGCACATGCACCAGATACTATTGAAATTGCAGTAGCACAGAACACCATTTGGAAGAACCAATCTGATGCTAAAGAGTAACCACCCTCTTCAGTTGCAGCAGTTAAATCATCAGCAGTATCGTAAAAAGCACCACCTAATGAACCAATCCAACCTGAAACATCTACATACATTAAACTGTAACCGATTAGATAAAACATGATTCCTGCAATTGAGTATAAAGCTATATTTTTTAATAAAATTGCTGATGTGTTTTTTTTACGAACAAATCCAGCTTCTAACATGGCAAAACCTAAAGCCATGAACATCACTAAGACTCCACTAAAAACAAATAAAAATGTATTAAATACAAAAGCTGTTTCAGCAGATACTTCCGCACTTGCAACTCCAGAGAAAAGCAAAGTAGGGATTAAGAAAGTTAATATTTTTTTCATTTGATCTCCTTATTTAATTGCCTCAGCGCCTCGTTCTCCTGTACGTATTCGGACAACTTCTTGCACTTCAGTTACAAAAATTTTGCCATCTCCAATTTTTCCTGATTTTACTGCTTCAGAAATTGTTGTGATGACTTTTTCGACGTCTGCAGAATCTACTAAAACCTCTGCTCGAGATTTAGGAAGAAAATGTACCTCATATTCTGCGCCTCGGTACAGTTCGGTATGACCCTTCTGGCGCCCATATCCTTTAGCCTCAACAATAGTTAAACCTTGGATGTCCACACCTGTAAGTGCTTGTCTCAAAGCTTCAACTTTATCGGGCTTGATAATTGCTGTTATTAGTTTCATAAATACCTCTCTAATTTTTGAGTTGTGAAACTTATAAATACTGAATCAAAAAAAAAATAATGCTAAGAAGTTAATGAAACTATGCAACTAGTGAATATCCAAGATTGGCCAATAAAATCAGTCATATTGGCAAAAAATCATTAAATAATATTACTAAAATAATTTAAAAAGCTTGGCTATGTCTTTAATTGATTAGTTGGTGTTTGTGAGTTAAAGAGGATTCTTCCAATCAACTTGATAGATTGCCTCATTTCTTCGAAGATTAGGCAATGTAAAAGGGCCATCATAAGTAGCTTTAATAGCAGGTCCAATAACTTCAATATTATCAGTATTTAACTCACTTTTTAAAACATCTCGATGTTTATAAAAATTTTTATCGGAAGCAAAACCAGAATATCTAATTACTGCAAAATAACCTGGCTCAATTGAAGAAATTTTTACTGAATTATCTAATGGCAAAGGTATTTCATTCGGTTTGTATTTATCCGGTAAGTAAAATTGCATGACGTACTCATTTTCAATTTGAGTAACATTCACAGGTGTGGTCATTGAAATTTTTTCACTTTGTTTATTGTTGCCAGAAATATAATTAAAGAGCTTTCGAAATCCATTATTTTGATTTGTGTATTGGGTTTGGACTACTAGACGCTCCTTATAAAATCTGATTTCATACTTATCTGTTTGATGAACTACTTTATAAGGCGATTCGCTATAAGCCATCAAATCTTGTACCACGAGTAATATAAATAGTAAGTATTTAATCATTTAAAATTTGCGTTTCTTTATCAGATACTCCCCATAATCTATCATCTATAGGTATCCATCCTTTGACAGAGGATTTATTGCTCTCAGTTATACTTATTTTCACCATTTTTTCTTTTACCTCTAACAAGTTTACTATTTTTGGTGCTAGTATTACTCCTTTTTGAATAGTCATCCAAGACTCAGGGTCATAAGATTTCAATGCATAGAGTTCAATATCCTCTAGTATCAGCAAAGTTCTTTTTTTAGATAACTGATTGTGAGCAATCCAACCTTGTATTCCATTAAATAATTCAATGCGGTACCAATCTGTATAAGAACTCCAACTATTTCTGAACTCTTCAATAACCTTTACAGGCATATTTTTTTCTGTAAGGAGAAACTTCTCTGTTTGTTTTTTCAAATCTTGCTTTTCTGGATAGTGGCGTAACCAAGACTCATCATGAGCAAGAGAATTATAGTATGGAATATGTTTATCAGAATATGCTGCTAATGGGAGTATCAGAAACAAAAGCACTAACCTGATTATTAATTTTATCTTTGTGAATTTTGCCAATTTGGATGGGTATAAGGTTGTAGATTTGATGGTGCTAAAAGAGGTTTTCCCAAGATATGATCTGAGGCTTTCTCACCAGTCATTATCGATGGTGCATTAAGATTGCCATTACATATTTGAGGAAAAATTGATGAGTCTGCAAGGTATAGATTTGAAAAACCCTTTACTTTACAATCGTTTAGAACGACAGAAGAAGGGTCATCTTCTTTTCCAATCTTGCAGGTACCACATGGATGATAGGCACTTTCACAATTATTTTTTATAAATTCGTCGAGACCTTCGTCCGAAACAACGTCATCGCCAGGTTGAATTTCATCTCCTTTAAAAGGAACTAGGGCCTCTTGGCTCAATATCTCTCTACTAAGTCTAAGTGATTTTCTAAAGTTTGGAAAATCATCTTCATGAGACATGTAATTGAATTTTATCGTTGGTGAGTCAAATGGGTTGCTAGATTTTAATTTTACAAAACCTCTAGATTTTGAACGCATTGGCCCTACATGCAATTGAAAACCGTGACCTGCATTAGGCGCCTTTCCGTCATATCTAATTGCGACTGGAAGAAAATGAAATTGTATATCAGGATATAGTATGTTTTTATCAGAGCGAATGAATCCAAGAGTTTCAAATTGGTTTGTTGCACCTGGCCCACTTTTAAGAAACATCCATTGCATGCCGATAAGCAATTTAGAAAAAGGATTTAAATATTTATTAAGTGTTACTGGTTGTAAACATTTAACCTGAAAATAAACTTCTAAATGATCTTGTAGGTTTTGACCAACACCTGGTAAGTTTTTAATAACCTTGATCCCCAAACTATTTAAATCATTGCCCTCTCCAATACCCGATCTTTGAAGAATTGTTGGACTATTGATAGCGCCAGCTGATAAAACAACACCAATATTTGCAATAAAGGTTTTTTTTTGGCCCCGATGGAATACTTCAACTCCCTTAGCTTTGTCTTCATGAAAAATTATTTTATCGACTAGAGCCTTTGTTATGAGTTGTACATTTTTTTTCGCTAATGCAGGCTTTAAATAAGCTTTTGCTGTTGAAAAACGAGAGCCTTTCCAAACAGTCATATCAGCTGGTCCAAAACCCTCCTGTCGAAAGCCATTGTAGTCATCAGTGTAGGTGTATCCCGCCTGCTCGGTAGCTTTCACAAAAGCATTGTGTAATGGATTATCTCTTTTGCCATGAGTTATGTTTAAAGGACCTGATTTTCCTCTAAACTCTGAATTGCCTCCATGGCTTGCTTCCATTCTTTGAAAATATGGAAGGACATCGGGATAATCCCAACCTTTTGCCCCACTTTCAGCCCACTCATTATAGTCACCAGCGTTTCCTCTAACATAAATCATTCCATTAATTGATGAAGATCCTCCTATAACCTTTCCTCTTGGGCAAACAAGAGACCTACCATTTAAAGTAGGTTCTGGTTCTGCATTGTAGCCCCAATCGAATTTACTCATATTCATTGGGTATGAGAGAGCTGCAGGCATTTGTATAAAAGGACTGTTGTCATTTCCTCCGAATTCTAACACCAGAATTTTTAATTTAGGGTTTTCCCCAAGCCTGTATGCAATTGCAGACCCAGCTGATCCTGAGCCAATTACTATATAATCAGGGTTTTCAAAATTGCTCATCTAATAAAAAATTAATTATTAATTTAATCTAAATATAAAGATTTTATTTTATGTTAATATGAAATTATGAATAGTAAAGCCATCTAGAAATGAATGATAATAATTTAAAAATTATTCAAGTCAGTGACCTGCATTTTTTAAAAGACGGTGAGACAATGTATGGCGCGAATCCGGTTAATAGATTTAGGGCTTTTGTAAATGATGTTAATAAAAACCACAGAAATGCTGATTTAGTTGTAATAACAGGAGACATTGCCCATAACGGCATTAAAGAAAGCTATCAATTGTTCAAAGAGGAATTGAAGAGACTTGACTTACCTTCGGTAATTATGATTGGAAATCATGACAATCGTGAAGTAGTAAAAGCAGAACTATCAAGTGTGATTAAAATTGATGATGATGGATTTATTCAATCCTCAATAGAAATCAAAAATCATAAATTAATATTTTGTGACACTGTGTGGGACAATAAAAATATTAGTAACATTCACGAAGGTTATTACTGTCTTAAAAGAACTAATTGGCTTGAAAAAGAGATTTTATCTTTTAAGTCGAATTCAAATATAATTTTTATGCACCATAACCCAATGAATGTTTTCATGAAGTCGATGGATAACTATTCTTTTAATGATAAAGATCAAGAAATTATTGCTAAATTCTTAGACAAATACTCATCTAAAATTAAATATTTATTTTTTGGCCATGGTCATAGACCATTAAGTGGAAAATGGATAAACGTACCTTACGCTAGCTTGAGGGGATTGTTACATGCAAGAGAGTTAGACTTTGATAGTGATGTTGAAAATTTTAAAATGGAAGAGCCTAGTTATGGTATAATCTTTGTAAATGAAAATAATTTGACTTTCCACATTCATGATTTTATGAATAAGGGAAAGATTTATGAAGGTGATGAAAATTATTTGGGTTTTCCAAACATAGATTAAGTTAGCTTCTTCCTCTACTCCCATGTTTAAAATAAACATTTTTTGCAAGTATTTTATGCTCTTGTGATTTGCGAATATCAAAAATTTTTTTTCTAGCATACTGAGCGGTTTCTTTAACATTTATAATTTCTTTTTGAAACTCATTATCGAACAAATTTACATTCGAACTTTTTTTTGGGGGATTATGAAAAAAAGCAGGTGGAAAATTTTTTACTTCAGGAATTTGTGACTTAATAAATTTGCCAAGTGGATCTTGATCCATAGCTTGCTTATAAGGGTTATACATCCTAATAGTATTGATACCAGTTGTCCCAGACTGCATTTGTATTTGACTGTAATGAATTCCAGGTTCAAAGTCTGTAAACAATGCTGCCAAGCGTGGAGCAAAATATCTCCAATCAAGCCATAAATTATAAGAAGCAAATGAAGCTAACATTGCTCTCATTCTAAAATTAATCCATCCATAATTTCTTAAATAAATCATACACGCATCGATAAAATAAACACCGGTCTTACCTTCAATCCAAGCCTCTAATTTCTCTTCATCTTTTTCACGTATTTGATCATACACAGGAATAAAGCTTGTATGTTCAATTGATGGCTGATCCTCTAATTTTTGAATAAAATGCGATCTCCAATGTAACCTGGATAAAAATGAATTTATAGATTTAGCAAAATTTTTATTGGTATGCTTTATTTGATCTCTTTTTTTTGTAGCCTCTTGAAAAACTGCGCGGTGTGAAATTGTACCGTAGGTTAAATGAGTTGATAATCTTGAGCAGCTTTTTTCAGCAGTTATTGGGCTAGACATCTCAAATTGATAATTTTCACCTCTTTTATTCAAAAAAGACTGAAGTAATTTTTCTGCTTCAACAGATCCACCCTTTTGCCTATATGGACATGGTGTTGAATCATAAAAAAATTTTGGTAATTCATGGTTTGTTAATTCTAAATTAACTGATTGTTTTATGATGGGAAAATTAGGATTTTTAATAATCTCGTTTCTAAAATTTTTAGCCCATAGGTTTCTATCATGTTGTCCTCTTTTAACGCCTGGGTAAGAGCACTCAATCCAATCAATTTTATTTTGAAAAAAAAATTTTTTTAATTTTTTATCTCTTTGGTAGGTCCATTGAATACCTGTTTCTTGTTCGCTAATCACACTTGAAAAGCTATGATTATCTTTTAAAAACTTAAATATTTCTAATGCATCACCAAAAAAGATATTTAAATGTAAATTATTTCTGAGTAATTTTTGTTTAAGCTCATTTATACTCTCTAATGTAAATTGCCACTGCCTTAAAGACATATCTTTTTGCTTCCACAGTTCAGGTTCAATTATGTAAATTAATATAGATCTTTTATTTTCATCAATAAGAATTTCATTGTCTTTGTATCTTAGATTCTTCTTAAACCAGACGATCCTATTTGACATCTGTTTCTAATCTTTAATTTTGAAACCTTTTGAAAAAATATAAATAATTGCAGAAATATTTAAAATTAAAAATGTAAATATCATAATCAAACTTGTTGTAATACTCACATCAGCCATTTCATAAAAACTCCATCGAAAACCACTAACTAAGTAAAGAACTGGATTTACCAAAGAAACGTTTTGCCAAAACTCTGGTAACCAGTTTATTGAATAAAGCGATCCACCAAGAAATACGAGTGGAGATAAAATTAGTGTTGGAAATATTGATAGTTCCTCCCAATTTGATGACAACATCCCTATAAGAAAACCAAGTAAGCTAAAAGTTAAAGATGTTAAAACGAGCATTAAAATCATTGTAAAAGGATGCATAATATATATTTCAACAAAAAATAACCCTGTTGCTAATATTAAACTTCCTAAAATTATTGATTTTGTGGTAGCAGCACCAACAAAACCAATAACAATCTCTGTTGTTGATAGTGGGGCAGCATATATTTCATTTATAGTTCCAAGAAACTTTGGAAAAAAAATACCTGAGGAAGCGTTTGAGACACTTTGTGTAAGTAGAGCTAACATTATCATACCAGGTACTATGAAAGAACCATAAGAGATATCTTCAATCACAGGGATGCGACTTCCTATTGCAGCACCGAAGACAACAAAATAAAGAGAGGATGATATCACAGGAGAAAATATACTTTGAACAGTTGTTCTTCTCATTCGATCCATTTCATGCAAGTAAATTGCCATTATACCTGTCCAGTTCATACACTCTCCTCCAAAAGTTTTTCAAATATCGTCTCCAACGATGTCTGGGAGGAATTTAAATCTTTTAATTTTAAACCAGCCGACTTTATGTCTTGAAGAAGTGCAGTAATACCAGTCGAAGATCCATGAGAGTCATATGAATATGTTAAAGAATTATTATTATTCATTTTTAAGTTATACGACTCTAAAGTAGATGGGATTTGACTAAAAGGCTCTTGAAATTCTATAGTTAAATTCTTTTGACCCATTTTTCGCATTAAATCATTCTTATTATCAGTGATTATAATTTCGCCATTATTGATTACAGATACTCGATCAGATATAGCCTCAGCTTCTTCGATATAATGAGTAGTTAGAATAATTGTTACTCCATTTTCTTTGAGTTCTTTCACTGCTCTCCACATATCTCTTCGCAAATTAATATCGACACCTGCAGTAGGCTCGTCAAGAAAAAGTATTTTTGGTTCATGACTCAATGCCTTTGCAATTAATGCTCTTTTCTTCATACCACCAGAGAGCTCACGAAGCTTACTATCCTTTTTATCCCAAAGGCTGAGATCTTTAAGAATTTTTTCTATGTATGCAGGATCTTTTTTCTTACCATAAAGACCTCTTGTGTAAGAAACATTTTGAAAAACTTTTTCAAAGGCTTCTAAATGTAGTTCTTGAGGCACAAGACCAATCATCGATCGAGTTTTTCGGAAATCTTTAACAACATCATATCCATCAACTGAAATGGTTCCTGATGTAGGTAAGACTATCCCACATATGGCATTAATAAGTGTTGTTTTTCCAGCACCATTTGGACCAAGAAGTGCAAGAATTTCACCTCTTTGAATTTCTAAATTGACTCCTTTAAGGGCTTCTAAACCTCCTTGAAAAGTTTTTTTTAAATTATCAATTTTAATTAAGATATCTGCTGACATAATTAGATTGCGTACAGTATATTATAAGCAAATAACATCAAGATAGTTTATCAGTAATCTTATTTTTTTTACTTTTTTCAATTAAGTAAGTGCTTATTAAAACAGCAATAAGGGCAACAATAATTTTATAAGTTATTTTTTCGTTTAAAAAAAGATATCCAAATATCAAACCAAAAATTGGAATGATGTAGGCAACTTGTGATTGAAAAACTAAGCCGTTATTTTTAAGAATATAAAATCTCATTAACCAAGCTATCGCTGTCGCAACAATACCAAGATACAGAAGAGAAATTGTAGCATTAAGAGAGGGTCTCAATTCTGTTGGATTTTCAAAAATGAACATAATTGGTAATAAAAGAATAACTGCCCAAATTAAAATACTTGATGTAAGTACTTCATTTTTTATATGTTTTAGCTTGAGTGAAAATAGTCCACCTATGGTGTAACAAACTGGACCCAAGATTACCATAAAAGCATAAAAGATATTTGACTGATTGATTAGAATATTATCTGAAAATAAATAAACGATACCAAGAAAGCCTATTAATATTCCAACAAATTTTAAAAGATTAATTTTTTCATTTTGAATAAATAAATGCCCTAAGATTGTTGCTGCAATAGGTGCCGTAGACATCAAGATTGCTGCTAGATTACTTTGAACCTTTAATATGCCGAATGAAATAAAAAAAAAGGGGAGAACTAAATTCACAAATCCTATAGTTGCGTACCATAACCAATTCTCTCCAAATGCTTCAATTGAAATTTTTCTTATCCAACAGTAAACAAGCATTACTATTGCAGCAAAAAAAATTCTACCAAAGGCAAGTGCCATTGGTGTATAGCTTTCTGAGGCAATTTTGATGTTAAAGAACGCACTTCCCCATATACCAGCTAATAAAAATAAAAGTAAAAAATCTTTAAAAGATGCTTTGTGCATTATATGAGAGTAAACTGAACACGTTTATTCATTTTTCCTTTACTCTCATACTTCATAAATTTGAATTCGCCAATTTCATTTGTATTTGCTACGTGAGTTCCCCCACACGGTTGTAAATCAATATCTCCTATTTTAACAAGGCGAATTTTATCATTTGTTCTTGGCGGTTTAACTGACAAGGTTCGCACTAGTTCAGGTTTTTGATCTAGCTCATCATTTGTTATCCACTGATAAGAAATAGAATGAGATTGTTGAATAAATTCATTAATGATTTTATTTAAAGTTTCAAATTCAAATGTTTCTTCACCTAAATCAAAATCAATCCTACTTTTTTCTAAACCAATTGATCCTCCTGTAACATAATAAGGTAATGCTGCACACATTAAGTGCATTGTGGTGTGCATTTTCATTAAGCGATATCGATGATCCCAATCAATATGGCCTTTTATTTGTCCAGATAGATTTAGATTTTCTGAGCCAACAACATGGGCAATACCTAACTCATGTTTAACTGTGTTGATAACATTGAATTTTTTATCATTAATTTCAAGTACTCCCTTGTCTCCGGGTTGTCCACCACTTTGAGCATAAAAAGAACTATCTTGAGTAATGATTTTGTCACCCTCGACTAATAAAATTTTTTCTTCAAAGCTCTTTGTATAACTATCTTTGAGATAAATCATTTTTTTGCTTCCTCTATCATAAAATCAACACAAGACTCTATACCTCCTTGAGTGTTGCTTTGTTTTTCACATTCCTCATAGTATTCATGGTATTCAAATGTCGAAGAAATATATAGGCCTAAACCTATAATGCCAAAGACTGCAATACTATATAATATTTTTTTACCCATCTTAAATTAATCTGTCTTGGAAACCTATCAATTGATTGTTAACAATGATATCTGATTTTTTAATAGGTCTTAGCAGTTCTATACCTTCCAAACTTATACATCTACTTAGTGCAACATAAAGTTGTCCTGGAGCAAAAGAACCTTGACTCATATCTATAATAACTTTTTCAAATGTTTGTCCCTGGCTTTTATGAATTGTAATTGCCCAAGCTAATCTCATTGGATACTGTTTGAAAGATCCTGTTATTTCCTCTTGAACTTCTTGTTGATCATCATCATAGGTATATTGAATACGATCCCATTTTTCTTTTTTAACCTCATATATTTTATTATTGATTTTTACTTTTATTTTTTTTTGAGCGATATCATGAATTATACCAATGGATCCATTAACCCACCTTTTTTCAGGATCATTTTTAATCATAATTACTTGGGCTCCTTTTTTTAATTTTAAGATTTCATCGGTGGGAAATAATTCTTTATAAAATTGGCCAGTAGCTTGTCCCCTGTAAGAAAACTCCTCCTGATTTAACTGGCTTAAATATTTTTGATTAATGCTACTCGCTCGAGCATTAGTTGTAGTAAGTATGATTTTACCTTCATCCATCTCAATGTGATCAGTTAAAGAGTCGTTTATATTCTCGATCTGCGTGTGAGTAATTGAGCCATCTCTTACAGAGTTAAGCAAATGAATAAAATGGTCATCTTTTTGTCGATAAATATTATGTAGTTCAAGTGTTTTAAATTGTGCGTCTTGGAAAATATTTGAGTGAAAGAAGAAATGACCTTTAGGATAAATGCGCTGTAGAAGTCCTGACTCATCCATATTCACAACTGGTGGTAGTTGAAATAAATCCCCAAAAACTATTAACTGAACTCCGCCAAATGGTTGTGTAAGTTTTTTTCTGTGAACACGAAGGCTATAATCAATCGCATCAAAAACATCAGCACGAACCATAGATATCTCATCAATAATTAATGTTTCCAAATTTTGAAGAATTTCGATTTGTCTTACTTTTTTTATATGTCGTGTTTGAATAACCTTTGGTGGAAAACCAAAAAATGAGTGAATAGTTTGTCCTTTAACTCGGATTGCAGCAACTCCTGTTGGAGCAAGAACAACTGTATTCTTCTTTGTTATAGATCGAAAGTAGGCCAATAGTGTAGACTTACCACTACCTGCTTTACCAGTAATATAAAAATGATCTTTTGTGCTTTCTAGTTGCTCAATGATATTTTCAAATTCTTTACTGAGCTCGAAATCATCAGGTAGTAAACTATTATAATTTCGCTTATAGCTCATCTATAATATTATTTAACATGTGAAAACATTCTTTCACTGTGCCTTTTTGAATTTGAATTCTAGAAAGTTTTGGATTGAAATTTAATTGTTCGATATAAACATTTTTTTTAAAATATAATCCGATAAAAACTAAACCTACAGGTTTTGATTTAGTACCACCGTTTGGACCAGCTACACCTGTAGTTGAAAATGTTAGCTGACTTTTGGAAATTTTGTGCAAATGTAAACACATTTGAGCACATACTTGACGGCTGACTGCACCGTACCTTTTGATAGTACTTGGTTTGACTTTGAGATTTTTAATTTTTGAGTCATTTGAATATGTTATCAAACCAGTTTTATAAATTTTAGATATACCAGACACAGCTGTAAATTCTGCTGCAAGCAAACCACCAGTACAAGATTCTGCTGTTGAAACTGATATGTTTTTATCGAGTAAATATTTGATTGTTTTCGAAACAACGCTCATAAGCTAGTTATACTTATTATAAGGACGAAGAAATAACAATGGTGCTTATTGGTATAAAAAAAATGCATAATTAATCCCCATAATTCACAATAAATGTGGATAAATTAACAAAATTTGTCTATAAATATGCAAATATTGCATATTATAATGAAATCCTATAACCTAATTAAAGGAATCATGGAGGTTTAAATGGCAGATATGTTTACAGGACACTACCCCTTTATAGTTATGATTATTTGGTTCATAGCAGGTTTCATCGGATCAAAAATGTGATTGTTATGAGGGCAGTCCACGCTGCCCTCTCCCTACCCTAAAAGATGACATTATTACCCTTGCTGAAGCAATTGTGAGGGAATAATGTATCTTTATAAAAATCAAGAGAGAAAATGAATAAGCCAAATAATTTAGAACCGCTGTGGATGCCTTTCACTCCTAACAAAGTATTTAAGAAAGATCCAAGAATTATAGTCGGTGCTAAAGATATGCATTTTATTAGTGACGATAATCGAGAAATTTTAGATGGCACTGCAGGGCTTTGGTGTGTAAACGCTGGTCATGGTAGAAAAAAAATTCAAGAAGCTGTAAATAAACAAATTGAAAATCTTGATTACTCTCCACCTTTTCAATTTGGACATCCAAAACAATTTGAACTAGCTAATCGTTTAGCAGAGATTTTTCCTGAAGGAATGAATCATGTTTTCTTTTCTAATTCAGGATCTGAAGCAGTAGATAGTGCATTGAAAATTGCGCTAGCTTATCAACGTGCACGCGGACACTCATCTAAAACTAGATTAATAGGTCGCGAAAGAGGTTATCATGGTGTGGGCTTTGGAGGAATAAGTGTAGGTGGTATGGTAAAAAATAGAATGTACTTCGGATCAATGCTAAATGGTGTTGACCATTTACGCCATACCCACAATTTAAAATTAAATGCTTTTTCAAAAGGTGAACCTGAACATGGAGCAGAACTTGCCGATGATTTAGAGCGTCTTGTTCAATTGCATGATGCATCAACTATTGCAGCTGTAATTGTTGAGCCAATTGCTGGATCAACTGGTGCGCTGCCTCCGCCTAAAGGATACTTAAAAAGATTAAGAGAGCTCTGCACAAAACATGACATTTTATTAATTTTTGATGAAGTCGTAACTGCTTTTGGCCGTATGGGAAAAGCAACTGGCTCTGAGTTTTTTGGTGTAACACCAGATATTATTTCATGTGCAAAAGGCATTACAAATGCCACCATCCCTATGGGTGCAACCATAGTTCAAGACTTTATTTATGAGTCAATGATGGAAAATGCAGATGCTCCAATAGAATTATTTCATGGATATACTTATTCTGGTCATCCTGTTGCTTGCGCTGCAGCCTTAGCAACACTAGATATTTATCAAGAAGAGGGATTATTTGATAATGCTGCTCATATGGCTCCTATTATTGAAGAAGCCGCTCATAGCCTGAAGGGAACAAAACATATAATCGATATTAGAAATTTAGGAGTGATTGCTGCACTCGAATTAGAGCCTAAAGGTAACGCTGTTGGTGCAAGAGGGTTTGAAGCTATGAAAAAAGCTTGGGATCTTGGCTTAATGGTAAGAGCTAACGGAGATACGCTTGCTTTTTCTCCACCTTTAATAATTAAAGAAAATCAGGTCGATGAAATGTTTACGAAAGTAAAAAAAGCCCTGGAACAAGTAGACTAAAAACGTCCCCACTACAACCATACCCTGTTTCAAAAACGCCGCTTGGTTGGTAAAAACCACATAACATTACCCATCTATATAAAAAGACAATTCCAGGAACTAAAATAATCGCATTAATAAGAAAAAGAGCTATAGAAATAACTACCCTCATTGGTAGCTTTGTATTCATATACTGTTTATAAAAAATACGAATTATCAAACCAGTGGTTACAGCAGATAGCAATAGAAATGGTGCATCAAGGTATGTAACTAAAAATTCATAATACATTTCTTTAAAACTTAGCAATGATACATTAAGACTTTAAAAATGCAAAAATACATATCTGAATTTATAGGCACATTTATTTTATTAGTATCAATTGTTGGATCTGGTATAGCGGGACAGCAATATACGAATGATCAAATGGTAATTTTATTTAGTCATGCTGTTGTAATAGGTTTCACACTAATTTTTATAATTAGAATATTTGCAAATTTTTCTGGAGCTCATTTTAATCCTATTGTTTCAATTATATTTTTCTTACAAAAAGAATTGAGTTCTAGGGATTTATTTCTTTATATACTAATACAAATCATTGCAGCTGTACTAGGCACACTTTTTGCTAATTATATTTTTGGATTAAATGTAATTGAGATTTCTTCAAATATAAGAAGTGGGGCAAATATATATATTTCCGAATTTTTTGCTGCAACTGGATTATTATTGGTCATACTTTTATCTAGAGCAGATGGTAAAAATGTAGTTTCATTTAATGTTGGTATTTATATTACAGCAGCTCTTATATTTACATCATCTACAAGTTTTGCAAATCCGGCTGTAACAATTGCTAGAATGTTTACTGAGTCATTTACGGGTATCAATCCCTCCACTGTAATATTTTTTATTAGTTGTCAAGTTATTGGAATGTTTGCTGCCTACATTTTGTATAACCAGTTCTTTAAAAGCAAATAATTTCAAGGATTTTTGTAAATTATTAACAGAGACAATTCGTATTGTTGACTTACTTACAGGTTAAATTTTAATGACTTCAATATTAATTAAGTAGGAGAGAAAAATGAGCGAAGCCAAATGTCCCGTTGCTCACGGAGCTAATTCAAATATGGAGAAGTCATCAACTGATTGGTGGCCTAAAAATTTAAATCTAGATATTCTCCATCAACATGATCAAAAAACAAAACCGTTTAATGGTACTTATAATTATAGAGAAGAAGTAAAAAAATTAGATTTTAAAGCATTAGAAGCTGATATGCATAAATTAATGAAAGAAAGTCAGGATTGGTGGCCAGCTGATTGGGGGACATACGCAGGATTAATGGTTAGGCTTGCTTGGCACTCTGCTGGTACTTATAGAACTGCTGATGGGAGAGGTGGCGGTGGAACCGGTGATCATCGATTTGCTCCTTTAAATTCTTGGCCTGATAATACTAACTTAGATAAAGCTAGAAGACTTTTATGGCCGATTAAGAAAAAATATGGAAACAAGATTAGCTGGGCTGATCTTATGATCTTAGCTGGAAACATTGGCTATGAATCAACAGGATTTAAAACATTTGGTTTTTCATATGGGCGTGAGGATATTTGGCACCCAAACAAGGATATATACTGGGGACCAGAAACAGAAGCATTAGCATCTGATAGACACTCAGATAAAGAAGATGCCTCTTCGTTAGAAAGTCCACTTGCTGCAAATCACATGGCCTTAATCTATGTGAACCCAGAGGGATTTGAAGGTAACCCTGACCCATTAAAAACAGCTCAGCATATTAGAGAGACATTTGCAAGAATGGCTATGAACGATGAAGAGACTGTTGCTCTTACTGCAGGAGGTCATACTATTGGTAAAACGCATGGTAATGGTAATGCTGATAATCTTGAAGCAGAACCTGAAGGGGCAGCAATTAACGAACAAGGCCTTGGTTGGATGAATAATACTTCTAGAGGAGTTGGAAGAGATACGGTGACATCTGGAATTGAAGGTGCATGGACTACTGAGCCAACAAAATTTGATAATGGATATTTTGACATGCTCTTTAAATATGAGTGGGAACTTAAAAAAAGCCCTGCAGGAGCTTGGCAATATGAACCTATCAATATTAAAGAAGAAGATAAGCCTGTAGACGTAGAAGATCCATCAATTAGATATAACCCAATCATGACAGATGCTGATATGGCAATGATCAAAGATCCAATTTATTTAGAAATATCCAAAAAGTTTCATAATGATCATGAGTATTTTTGTGATGCTTTTGCAAGAGCTTGGTTCAAACTTACCCATAGAGATATGGGTCCAAGATCTAGATACATAGGACACGACCTTCCAAACGAGGATTTGATCTGGCAAGATCCAGTTCCCGCTGGAACACCTAGTTTTGATGTGGAACAACTCAAAGAAAAAATCAGAAATTCAGAATTAACTGTTCAAGAACTAGTCTCAACTGCATGGGATAGTGCAAGGACATTTAGAGGGTCGGATTTAAGAGGGGGAGCTAATGGAGCGAGAATTAGATTTTCACCACAAAAAAATTGGAAAGGCAATGAGCCTCAAAGATTATCAAAAGTGCTAGATATATTAGAACCTCTTGCAAAAGAAGCAGGCGCTAGCATTGCAGACACAATTGTCTTAGCTGGAAATGTTGGTCTAGAAAAAGCTATTGAAGCTGCGGGTTTTAACGTTCCTGTTCCTTTCAACCCAGGAAGAGGAGATGCCTCTGAGGATATGACTGACTCTGAGTCATTTTCTCAATTAGAACCCATACATGACGGTTTTAGAAATTGGCAAAAAGATAATTATGAAGTAAGAGGAGAAGAGTTGTTGCTTGATAGAGCTCATTTACTTGGTCTTACTGCAGTTGAAATGACTGTACTTGTTGGAGGTATGAGGGCTCTAGGTGCTAACTATGGTGAGAATAAGCATGGTGTTTTTACTGACCAGGTAGGTGCTCTTACAACTGACTTTTTTGTTAACTTGCTTGATATGAGTAATAAATGGAAAGCGTCTAATGGACATTATGAGATTATTGATCGAAAAACAAATAATGTTAAATGGACGGCAACCTCAACGGATCTTGTATTTGGATCGAACTCTATACTTAGATCTTATGCAGAAGTGTATGCACAAGATGATAACAAGGAAAAGTTTGTAATTGATTTTGTTAAAGCTTGGAACAAAGTAATGAATGCCGATAGATTTGAATTGAACAATAATTAATTAATGTTCAATTATGGTAATATCCAACTTAAAGTTTGTGGTATTACAGATCAAAAATCTTTAGAAGTAATTCAAAAGTACTCTGTAAGTAGGGTGGGCCTTGTAAGTGATTACTTATATGGCCCAAATACACTTAGTACTAAAGAAATTCAAGAACTGACTATTGCATCCTACAATTTAAAATTAAATCCAATTTTATTGATTGGAAATATACAGATACAAGAAGTAATTAGTATCGTAAATGATGTAGCAATAAAAGAGGTTTGCATATCTAATCAATATAAAAATGAAGAAATTGAATTGCTGAATAATAAAACAGATGCAAAAATTTCAATTTCGGTAAATTATGAGAATTTTGACTATAATTTCTTTGAAGAGATTTTAAATAATATAAGTAGTTTTTATTATGATTTAAATATTTACAGAAAAGATACTATTGAAAAAAAATCTCTTGTGGAATGTGAAAAACAAATCAATCAATTAAAGATCTTTGCGAAACCTCTCTACCTTGGTGGGGGAATAAATATAGATAACATAAAAGAGGCAATTAAAACAATATCTCCTCATGGAATTGATATTTCAACAGGCTTAAAACAATCTAATAGTGTGGATGAGGAAAAGCTTAAAAAAATCCTTGATAATCTTGGGTTTGACGAGATTTCTTAATAATAAATCGTTCCTCTAAGTTATTGATGAGTCTTTTGTAAGTATATTGGGTTTTTAAATCAATAAAATTAGGATTGAGGTCTAATACTGGCTGTATAACAAAATCTCTTAAATGTGAGGAAGGATGAGGAATTGATATTAAATGATTTTTAACTTTCAAGTTTTCGAATTGAATAAGATCTAAATCAATTCTTCTTGGCCCATTCTCTAGAAGTTTATTTTTTTTTATCAGCTTTTCTACAGCGTTCATTTTTATAAATAGCTCATTAAAAAATAAATTAGTGAGAAATAAAAAGGCAGCATTATGAAAATATTTTTGGGCGGTTAAACCAAAAGGCTTGGTAAAATAAACTCTACTAACCTTTTTAACATGACCAAATTTATTCATTAAATTTAATGCACTGTTAAAATTACTTCTCCAATTGCCTATATTTGATCCGATAGCAATATATGATTTATATCGATACGCTAACTTTTTTTGCATTGTATTTTTTAGCAATCTCAATTTTATTTATTTCTAATTTTTCTATTTGAATTGGAAACTTATCATCTAGTTGTTTTTTAAGATCTGTAATTAATTTTTCCAATGTTTTATATTGAGAGGCTGCAACAAATTTAATTATTTCATTTTTGATATCTGAATAACTTGTAACATTTTCAATATTGTCAAGATCTTGATTATGATCAATGTCTAACTGGCATTTTATACTTATTAATATAGTTTGGGGTTTTAACCTTTCTTCTTCGAACACCCCAATAATTGTGTCAACTTTTAGCTCTTCTATTTCGATAAAAAATTTCATTTATTTAATGCTTTCAAAACTTTTATCATTTGATTTGTCTCTTTGACATCATGAATTCTATATGTGTGAATATTTTGTTTGAGAGCATGCGCCACAGAAGCTAAAGATCCTCCAATCCTTTCATCAGCATTTGATGTATCAATATGATTTATCCAACTTTTTCGTGAGGATCCCAATAATACTTGGATATTTGCACTACTGAATTTCTTCAAAGATTTCATTAATTGTAAATTTTGATTTAGTGTTTTGCCAAATCCTATACCAGGATCAAACCATACCTTTTTGAGATTAATCTTCATATTATTAAGTATTTTCAATCTTTTTTTAATAAAATAATCAAATTCTCTTACCATATTTATTCTGGAATTAAGTTTTTTTTGCATTTCCTTTGGTGTTCCTCTTTTGTGCATTAAGAAAAGTCCTGCGTTATATTTCTTTATAAGTTTAAATAGCTCTTCTGATCCTCCATTAATATCATTAATGATATGAGCACCTTTTTTCAGTGCATACTCTTGGGACTCAATTTTATACGAGTCCACAGAGACAAGGTATTTCTTATAGTTTAAATATGGTAAGATTTTGGATAAACGATTTATTTCTTCAATATATGTAATTGGCTCGCTATTTGGTCTAGTGCTTTCGGCACCAATATCAATAATTTGTGCACCATCTTTAACCATTGCATTTATATGTTTCAATGCAGTAGATCGTGAAAATGTTTTTCCCCCATCACTAAATGAGTCAGGTGTAAAATTACATATACCTACTAGTAAAGGCTTTTTCAAAGCAAAGGAATGTTGATTAAATTTCATAATAATTCCTTTTTATCATAGTTTCATAATCTTTTTTTAATTTTTGAAAATATTTTGTAGACGCTCTCTTCCATAAAACACTTTGAATTTTTTTTATTGAGGTAATACCTCTACCAGAGCCAATCGATAATATCTCACTGTATTCTTTTAGATCCTCTAATAAAATTTTTCTTTTAATAAATTTCGATTTTGATATTTCTTCAATAAGCTTCAATGTATTTCCATGATAATACCCAGTTTTGGGAATATAAATTTTATCTCTCTTTACAAAAACTAAATTTGTGACTGCTCCTTCTGTAATTTCATCGTCTCTTAGTAATATAATTTCATTTTCAGAGTAATTTATTTCACTCATGAATTTTAATAATTTTTTGTAAAATAAGTTTTTATTTTTAAAGTCTCTTCTTTTGTATTTTTTTATAAATCCAATGACACTGTCTTTAGTTGTTGTTCTCTTTCTAAACGAAATTGATAATGTTGTTCCATTAGTTGCTATTCTCAATAAGTGATTAAAATTTTTGATTTTCTTTAAATCCGCTCCTACTAAACTTCTGATAATGTTTAAATCTATTTTGGTAGCAAATTTATAATCCCGACATGTTGTGTTAAAAGTTCTCAAATATTTATTTAAACCTATTAACCTTGGTGTTTTTCCAATTACAGGTATGGATGTAAAAACACCTTTTTGACCCCACAGTGGCTTAAATTGTGAGGAGTAATATGAATTATTTTTTATATTGAATGATTTTTCGAATAAATTGTTTGCCATTTGGAGTCAAAAACGAGTCTGGGTGAAATTGTAAACCACAAATATCATATTTATGACTTTCCAAACACATTGCAACATTAGTTTCTTCACATCTCATTGTAATATGCATTGAAGAGGAATTAAATGGCTCTTTTAGTTTTAAAGAATGGTATCTACCTACTTGATATAAAGCATTATTAGGAAATCTTAAACTTTTTGAATTCGTTCTAATATAAGTCTGATAACCATGAAATATTTTTTCTTGCTTAGAAATAGTTCCGCCCTCTCCATTAGCAATAAGTTGAAAACCAAGACAAATACCAATTATTTTTTTCTTTGATTTATAATTATTATAAATATCAAGTGATACTGGGTAATCTGAGGGCTTCCCTGGTCCTGGAGAAAAAATAATGATGTCAGATTTTTTTATAGATTTTTCTTTAATGTCATAAAAATTTTTTACTTCTAAATTACCAAATCCTGATAACAAATGTGCTAGGTTATAAGTAAAGGAGTCTTCGTGGTCAATTAAAAGTAAGTTCATTTTAATAAATCCAATAACGATTTAGCTTTTAAGTAATTTTCATGGTATTCATTTTTTGCAGTACTATCTAAAATCACACCACTAGCAGCAAATACCTCATTATTTTTTTGAAAATTTAAAATAGATCTAATTATTATGTTAAAACTCATATCCTGTTTAGAGCGATAGTAACCAAAAGAACCAGTATAAATTCTTCTTGGTTCTTTCTCCTCTTTATTGAGTAATTTTAAAGTATTAATTTTTGGACAACCTATAACTGAGCCACCGGGCATCATCGCCTTAATCACTGCAGATAACCTTACATTATCAAGAAGTGTTCCTGAAATTTCAGAGACATTGTGGAAAATATATTGGTATTTTTGAACAAATTTTAAATTTTGAATTTTGACAGTGTTTGCCTTAGTTATACGACTTAAATCATTTCTTTCTAAGTCAACAATCATATTATGTTCTTTGTCCTCTTTTTGATTATTTTCAAAAAACTTTCTAGCCTCTTTTGTTGATTTTACCTTATCTCTACTTACTGTTCCTGCTATTGGGGAGGTGATTATTTTTTTTCCTTTTACCTTAAAAAGGTTTTCAGGAGAGCAACTAATTATATTAAAATCATTTGTTCTAATACAAAAAGACTCTGGACTAAGATTTTTCTTCATCAAATTGAAAAATAAATTCACTACATCTAAATCTTTTTTGTTCGAATATTTTTGAGCAATTTTTATTTGATAGGTTTCACCAGCCCTTATATTTTTTTTAAATTTATTAAAGATTTTTTCATATACTTGGACGTTTGGACTTACAGATATTTTATTGCTATTTGAAAAAGTAGTTTTATTTAAAGCTTTAAGGTCTTTTAGTAATTTTGATTTAGATTTGGTTACAATTTTAACTTGTTTATCTAAGATTATTTTAGTTTGTGGTCGAAAAAAAACTCCCTCAGGAAAAGATGAATTATCTTTGTTTACTTTTAAATTAATATTCTTACAAAGTAATTCATAACCGAAGAAGCCAATATAACAATCATAGGGTTTATTTGATTTAAATCGCTCTAATTTATTTAAAAACTTATCTAAATTACCTATGTTTAAATTAACTTTTTCAGCAAAATCCGTATATATTTCGAAATTATTTTTATCTGAGTTTCTATAAATTATTAATTCTTTATCAGAATTTAATAAAACACTGAGTATTTCAGAATTATTCATAAGCAAATTTTAGTTATAAAGATTATTTATTCAACTGAAGCGATTGCTACAATTTCACATTCATTTATGAAAAATGCACCCTAACCAATGGGGTGCATCGGGCCTATTTGAAGCGACCAACCTTTGAAATATAAAAAATCTACTACTCGTCGTAATTTATTTTATTTAAAATATTAATAACAGCTTTTCGATTTTCAGCTATTTTTAATAAATCAATATTGTCAAACTTAGCACCTCCTGCTAATTCATTCACACCATCTGATAAAGGTACATCGGGTGAAACAGGAAATTCATTATTGTCATTTGCGTATATGGCCTGAGCTTTTTGACTAACTAAGAAATCCAAAAGTTTTTCAGATTTTTCTCTAGAACTTTCTTTAAGTAAAGCTATACCAGAAATATTAACATGAGTTCCTCTATCCTTTTGGTTAGGAAAAACAATTGTTGCTTTCTCTAGCCATATCTTTTGTTCTTCATTATTGAGCATCTTGAAATAATAATAATGGTTGCCGATACTTAAATCACAAACCCCTGCATATATTGCTTTGACTTGGTCTCTGTCGTTACCCTGAGGTTTTCTAGCTAAATTTGCTTTTAAATTAATCAAATAATTCTCTAACCACTCCTCACCATGATGAGCCATCAAAGATGCAAACAATGAAACATTATATGGGTGAAAACCAGATCTTGTACATATTCTTCCTTTATATTTTTCAGATACTAAATCCTCATAAGTAATATCATTAAGACCTAAATCTTTATTCACGTATATAATCCTTGCTCTTTGAGTAAGGCCTATCCAATTATCACTTTGGAGATGAGAGGGCACAGCAGAAGAATTATTAATTTTAATTGAGGCTCCTGCTTCAGCTACATCAATTAATCTTGATATATCTGATGCTAAGAATACGTCAGCTACAGGCTTATCTTTTTCTAAAATAATTTTTTGAACTAAGCCTTTCTTGGAATATATCCATTCAACATCAATACCAGTTTGACTCTCAAATTCATTTAAAAGAGGTTCAATTAACATTGGTTGTCTTTCTGAGTAAATTTTTAATAAATCATCCGCATGTGCACCACTAAAACCAATAAAGAAATTAATTACTAAAATCTTTATTAAAAAAGAAATTAAATTTTTCATATCATATTACTAATCTCAAATTGAAAAAATCTAAATACAAAAAAAAATGAATGTTACAAATGAATAAAAAAAAACTATTTCTGAAATGAACTACAGATTAAAAATTTACTTTTTTTTTAAATTTATAACTAGTGAATATTCTTCAAGAAGTGATAAGCAAGCTGGTATAGGAAGATCTTTGTGAAGCTCTTTGCAATCGTCATAATCATAGATTCGGTTTTCTTCTTGATTATAAACATGTATGTGATCGGTAGTATTAGTGTCGTAAAATGATTGTTTATCAACAACGATTTGTTTTAAATATCCTTTATCAACAAGGGTATTTAGATTTTCATAAAGAGTAGTCAGAGAAAAATAACTTCTATTGTCTTTTAAAATTTCATTAATTTGATTAATGGAAAAATGTTTATGATTTCCATCAAAAATTGACTTTAAAAGCACCACTCTCTGTTTGGTCTGTCTCCAGCCACAATTTTCTAAGACCACATCAATGTCTTTTTTACAAGCGTTTGATAAGTTCATCAGAGTTAAACTATGTTAAATTTCATTATTTATCAATACTTTCAGGATAAAAATTAAAGACAAAATAGCACTATTAGATTGAAATGAGTTTTAAATAACTTTGTTTAGTTAGCTGTATCAAGGCTTACTCATGTTAGTGACATTCACTTTATTTTTTTTTTGAGAGTTCAATTGATAAATAACATTTACTCTATCAATAAATGATATTGGATAATATTTTTCCTCGACAAGTCTTTTTATTCTAAGATTACAAACTTTATTTTTAATTTTTCTCATAGGCATATAAAATGCCTATAAGAAAGACATGTAAATTAGTTTTTTTTTAGCCTTTAAGTTTCTATGAATATTTCAATTTTCTGAAACTTATTTCAAATTTTATTAGTGACAATCTTTAATTGAATTTGCAATTCCATTAATTAGATCACTATACATTGAAGGTCCAGCATCTATATAAGCTCCCAAAGGATCCATTACACCAGTAGAAATTTTCATATCATTCCCGATAGTTTCAATTATTTTTGGATTATATTGAGGTTCAGAAAAAATACATTTAATACCTTTGTCATTTATAACATCTTGTATATCTGCTATTTGTTTAGCTCCTGGTAAAACATCTGGATTTAAAGTCAATGCTCCAGCAGGAATTACTCCAAATCTATTCTCAAAATATTGGTAAGCATCGTGAAATACAATATAGCTAATATCTTTTGATAATTCTTTTTCTACACTATTGATTAAATTATCTAGTTCCAATGTTGCCCCTGCAGTATTAACTGAATATTGTCTTTGACCATCTGGATCTATTTTAATTAATTCGTCTCGGATAATTTTAACCATTTCTTTAGCATTTTCTGGGTCTAGCCAAATGTGTGGATCAAACTCACCGTGTGCATGCGCATGTGCGTCCTTGTGATCGTCATCGTGACCTTCATGTTCATCTTCATGGCCATCATGATCATCATCGTGATCGTCGTCCTTGTGACCATGATCATCTTCATCCTCATGGCCTTCATGTTCATCTTCATGGCCATCATGATCATCAAAAATATTTTTTTCTCTAAATTTTAATTTTTCTATAGATGATAGCTCCATAAATGAAATAACTTGTGCTTTCTCAGCAAGTGAGTCTAAAGGTTTTTCCATAAATGCCTCTAAATCCTCGCCAATCCAAAAAATAATATCAGCTTCTTCAATCATTTTTGCATGAGATGGTTTAAAAACAAATGTGTGAGGATTATTTGTACCTTCAATAATTAATTGAGGTTCTCCTCTTGTTTCCATAATTCTTGATATCAAAGAATGCAAAGGCTTTATTGTAGTGACTACTTTAATGTCCGTTTTCACATCTGCATGAGAATTAAAACTTAAAAATAAAAAAGAAAGTCCGAAAAATATTGATCTTTTGAACAAATTCATATTAATTACCACCTCTAATGTTATACTATTACATATGTAATAATATAACACTATTAATAAGTCAAATTAAAAAATGAATAACAGTCTGGTTGAATTAAATAATTGTGGGGTCTTTAGAAATCAAAAATGGTTAGTGAGGGGTGTTTCCTTAAAAGTCTCACAAGGAGAAATTGTAACGCTAATCGGACCCAATGGGTCAGGTAAATCAACTACTGCTAAAATGTCTTTAGATATTTTAAAACCTGATGAAGGTACAAACACAATTAAAAAAGATATTAGAATTTCATATGTACCACAAAAAATTTCAATTGATTGGTCTTTACCCTTGAGGTCAATAGATTTTGTTAATTTAGTAACAAAACATAAAACTAGTGAAATCAATGATGCACTTGGAATTACTGGTATCCAACATCTAATTAATGAAGATGTAAGAAATTTATCAGGAGGTGAATTTCAACGATTACTTATGGCCCGTGCCATAGCTAAAGAACCCCATTTTCTTGTATTAGATGAACCTGTTCAAGGGGTAGACTATTCTGGAGAGATTGCTTTATACAAAACAATCCAAGAAATTGTAAAAAAAATTAATTGTGGCATTCTTTTGATATCGCATAACTTACATGTAGTTATGTCTCAAACTGATTATGTTATTTGTCTTAATGGGCATGTTTGCTGTTCTGGTATTCCCAGTTCAGTTATAAAAGATCAAGAATACATTAAGCTATTTGGTAGTAATATTGATCCTACTTTATCGCTGTATAAGCATAATCATGATCATCATCATTTACCTGATGGAAGCATAAAAGAGGCGGATAAAAATAAATAATGTTTGATGATTTTATTATCAGAGCGTTTGTAGCAGGTATTGGTTTAGCATTAATTACAGGCCCACTTGGATGTTTTATTATTTGGAGGAAATTATCTTATTTTGGTGACACAATCGCCCACTCTGCATTGTTGGGTGTAGTTATCGCTCATGCAATGAATTTTAATCTGATCATTGCAGTTTTTGCTGTTTCTTGCTTTATTGCTTTGTCACTACTTTTCTTACAAAAACGAACCAATCTACCTGATGATGCATTACTAGGTCTTTTAGCACATTCAGTTTTAGCAATTGGTTTAGTTTTATTAGGTATACTTTCGTTTATAAGAATTGATCTTATGGGTCTGCTTTTTGGTGATATTTTATCAGTAAACATCACTGATGTTTTGTTTGTTTGGGTTGGTGGAAGCATTGTTTTGATAGTTTTAATACTAATTTGGAGGCCTCTATTTGCTGCAACTGTAAATTTAGAATTAGCTAAAGCAGAAGGTTTAAATGCTGATCTAGCTAATGCTATTTTTACAATTCTAATTGCCAGCGTAATAGCAATTTCAATTAAAATTGTTGGTATATTATTAATTACAGGTCTTCTAATAATACCTGCTGCTGCCTCTAGAAATTTATCATCTACCCCTATACAAATGGCAATAATTTCTTCAGTTATAGGACTTGTTTCAGTTGTACTCGGATTACAAACTTCAATGATTTGGAATTCTCCGACAGGTCCAACTATACTAGCAATAACCTTAGGTGTCTTTATCTTAAGTCTAATACCTCTGAAAAAATTGCTAATTTCAAAAAAAAAAATAGAATTGTCAAATTAAGATGAGTTCAACACATACACATTCTAAAAAAAATCAAAGTTTGACCAAAAATCAAAGAATTGTTCTTGATCTCTTACAAAACAGTGGTGAACCTTTAAAGGCATACTTTATATTAGACAGTCTGAAGAAAGAGGGTTTAAACTCACCTCTTCAAGTTTACAGAGCTTTAGATAAATTGGTTGAATTAGGAAAAATTCACAAAATTGAGAGTATTAACTCGTTTATAATTTGTAATAACTCAAACTGTGCGAGCAATACCGCTTTTACCATTTGCGAGAGATGTGGAAAGGTAAAAGAGATTAAAAATAAATATTTAAAGGATAGTGTCAGTGATCTGGTTAAGGATAATCAATTAGAAATCACAAGGTATAACCTTGAATTTTATGTTTTGTGTAAGTCTTGCAAAATAAATTAATCAAAAACTAATCCTCAAATAAATCCCTATTTTATTGCATTTTTGACTATTGACATAAATAAAGACCTATATATATTGACCGACTTATTATGTACGCAGTTCTTAAATCAGTTGGTAAACAATTTAAAGTGTCTCCAGGAGATGTTTTAAAGATTGATAAAATAGAGGGTAACGTTGGTGATACTATATCTTTTAAAGATATCGTTGCAGTTGGAAATGGAGATAAGTTTGAACTTGGTTCTCCAGCTGTAAAAGGTGCTGAAGTATCTGCAAAATTACTGTACCAGACAAGGGACGATAAGATTAGAGTTTTTAGAAAAAACAGAAGAAAACATTTTCAAAGAACTAAAGGTCATCGTCAATATATCTCTATATTAAAGGTCATGGCAATCAAGTCCGCCATTGGAGAAGAAAGCTTTAAAGAGCCAGCTAAGAAAGCTGCGCCAAAAGCAGAAACTCCAAAAAAAGTTGAAAACAAGGCTGAATCTCCAAAAAAAACTGAAGTAAAAGCAACAGAAACAAAAAAAGTTGAAGCTAAAGCTGAAAAACCTAAAAAGGTCGAGGCTAAAGAAAAAAAGACTGTGAAAAAAGAAACAACTGAGGTAAAAAAGTAGAAATATGGCAACAAAAAAAGCAGGTGGAAGTTCCAAAAACGGAAGAGACTCGGCTGGTAGAAGGCTTGGAGTTAAAAAGTTTGGTGGCGAACACGTAATTCCTGGAAATATTATTGTTCGTCAACGTGGTACAAAATTTTACCCGGGCGAAAATGTTGGGATTGGAAAAGATCATACTCTTTTCTCCTTAGTTGAAGGCAAAGTTCTGTTTAAAAAATCTCGAAACAGACAGTTTGTTTGCGTTAACTAAACCCACTTAAAAAAACTTCAAATTAAACTGTTATGGCATTTATAGATAAAGCAAAAATATATATTAAATCAGGAAATGGTGGACACGGCGCTCTTAGTTTTCGAAGAGAAAAATTTGTAGAGTACGGAGGCCCTAATGGTGGAAATGGTGGAAAAGGTGGTGATGTTATTTTTCGAGGAAATAAAGGAATCAACACTCTTCAAAGATATCGTTTTAACCAACATCATAATGCACAAAATGGTATGGGTGGTGCTGGACAATTAAAAACTGGCGCAAGCGGTAAAGATCTTATTTTAGACGTCCCTTGTGGAACTGAGATATACACCGAAGACATGAGTATTAAAATTCATGAGATTTTAAAAGATGATGAAACTTATCATTTTTTAAGAGGAGGTCAGGGAGGCAAAGGCAATGCTCACTTTAAAAGTTCTACTAATAGAGCACCTCGTAAGTTCCAACAAGGAGAAAAAGGACAAGAGTCAACTGTCAGATTAAAGCTGAAAATATTAGCTGATGTTGGTTTGGTGGGAATGCCAAATGCAGGTAAATCTTCAATTTTAAATTTTGTAACGAATGCTAAGTCAAAAGTTGCTGATTATGCCTTTACAACACTTCATCCACACATCGGAATGGTTCAAAAAGAAGATCTTGAATTTGTATTAGCAGATATACCTGGACTCATAGAACATGCTAGTGATGGGAAAGGACTAGGTCATGATTTCTTATCCCATGTTGAAAGGTGTAAAATTTTAATTCACGTCGTAGATATCACTGAAGAAAAACCTTTTGAAAATTATAAAGTTATTCGACAAGAACTTTTAAATTATGGGGGTAAAATAGAACAAAAAAAAGAAATTATTGCACTAAATAAGATTGAAATTGCTGATCAGAAAAGGGTTGAGGAAATTAAAAAAGAATTTGAGACTTTAAATCAAGAGGTTAAATTGATTTCAGCTGCAACAGGCCATCAATTAGATCAATTAACAAATTTATGTTTAGAATATTTACAAGATGAATAAAAAATTTTTAGAATTAGCTAAAAAATCAAAAGTTATTGTCATTAAAGTTGGCTCAAATATTCTGGTTAACGAAAAGCATGTGCTGAGGAGAAAATGGCTAAACTCCCTCATTGAAGATGTTAAAGAACTCCAAAAGAGAGGTTCTAGGATAATCATTGTCTCATCTGGTGCAATCGCTTTAGGTAGGAATATACTCTCAAAAAAAAAGTTGACTAATTTGCATGAAAAACAGGCTGCTGCATCAATAGGTCAAATACAACTCTCGCAACAATGGCAAAAAGCTTTTGCAAAATTAAATATTCAAAGTTCTCAAATTTTAATAACAGCTGAAGATTTAAACGAAAGAAGAAAATATTTGAACATCAGAAATACAATTTACTCCCTCATGGATTTAAATGTTATTCCAATAATTAATGAAAATGATACTACCTCGACAGAAGAAATTCGTTTTGGAGATAATGATAAACTTTCAGCTATGATTGCAAATGCCCTTTCAGCTGAGTTATTAATTTTATTATCTGATGTCAATGGTCTGTATACTGCAAATCCTAAAAAATCATTGCAAGCTAAACTGATTACATCTGTTGAAGAGGTTGATCAACAAATAGAAAAATATATTGATAAAGATTTAAGTGAGTTTGGCTCAGGTGGGATGTTGGCAAAAATCAATGCTGCAAAACTCTGTATTCAATCCGGATCCACCATGATCATATCAAATGGTTTGGTGAATAATCCATTGAGTAAGATTGATCCTCAATTTTCAACATGGTTTCATCCTTCCAAAAATATTCTGACAAGTCGCCAGCAATGGATTTGGAATAGACCAATACAAAAAGCAATTGTTCATATTGATGAAGGGGCCTCAAAAGCACTCAAGAAAAATTCAAGTCTGTTGGCAATCGGTGTAAAGTCAATCGATGGAAAGTTTTATCGTGGTGATACTGTTTCGATTCATTACAATAGAAAAGAATTAGCTAGGGGTATGATTAATTATGATTTTCAGGAAATGGATAAAATAAAAGGTAAAAAATCATCAGAATTCAGTGAAATTCTTGGTTTTGTCCGAGAGGATGAGATAGTTCATAAAGATAACTTGGTGAGATCGAGATGAGTGACTATTTTCAAGAAATTTTAAACCATTCGAAGAGGGCATCGAGTGCCATGTCCAAACTATCTGCAGAGGATAGAAGTAGAATCTTAATGAATATTAGTGGTTTTCTATTGTCTAATAAAAATGAAATTCTAAAAGCTAATCAAGCAGATGTAGAAAGAGCTAAATCAAATAATATTTCTGCACCTATGATTAATAGATTAGTTTTGACTTCAGAGAAAATAGATCAACTTTCTCGTGATGTTGAGAAAATAGCCCAAATGCAAGATCCCCTTGATCAAACTTTAGAAAGTTGGACCAATGCCACTAATGGGTTGCAATTTACAAAAGTCACAGTGCCTATTGGTGTGGTTGGTATTATTTATGAGTCTCGACCTAACGTCACAATAGATGCTGCATGTCTTTGCCTTAGATCTGGAAATATTTCTATTCTTAGAGGAGGCTCTGAGTGTATCGAAACTAATAAAAAACTTTATGAGTGCATTCAAGATGCTTTAAAAGATTTAAATTTTGATACTCATCTTGTCTGTTTTATTCAAAATACTGATCGTAGTTTTGTTGAAGAGTTGTTAAAAGCTGAAGGAGATGTAGATGTGATTATTCCTCGTGGGGGAAAATCGTTAATTGAAACAATTTCTAAAAATTCAAGAGTTCCTACAATTAAACATTTGGAAGGTTTGTGTCATACTTTTTGGGATGAAGGATATGATAAAGATAAAGCCACTGAGGTCATAGCAAATGCAAAGCTGAGAAGACCAGAGATTTGTGGTGCAACAGAGACTTTACTTATACACTCTAATAATTCAGCAGAAGATATTTCATCTGTTTTAGATAATTTAAAATCACAAGGATGTGAAATTATTGGATGTAGTCGACTCAAAGATATTTATTCAATCGATCGAGATGCAACAGAAGAAGATTGGTCAACTGAATATCTAGATAAGAAAATTACAGTAAAACTAGTTGATAATGTTGAAGAATGTGTAGAGCATATAAACAAATATTCTAGTGGACATACCGAGAGCTGTTTAAGTAACAATCAACAATCTATAGAGTATTTCTTTCAAAACTGTAAAAGTGCCATTTTAATGAATAATGCTTCCACTCAATTTGCTGATGGTGGAGAATTCGGATTTGGAGCAGAAATAGGTATTTCTACTGACAAACTTCATGTGAGAGGGCCAGTAGGAGCAAAACACCTAACAACATTTAAATATCAAGTAATAGGCAATCACACCACTAGGCCTTAATGGAATTCCGTAATAATTTTCAAGAATTAAAATCTCAGATCGAATATCTTAGCTCTTTGAACAAAGAGGATGTTAATCATATAATCAAATCTTCAATATATGAGTTAGAAAGTTTAAATTTTTTAAATGAAGAAGAATTAAATGAAATTAATAAAGTGACTCTTATAAGTGAGCCCTTTAATAACCTTTTCTTTAAATATAACAAAGAGCGTTTGATAAACAAAGGTGTAGTTTATATAGAGGAAGAAAACGATTTGCAATTTATTATATCTTTACTTTATTTTTTTAAACAAAGAGTGCCGATTTTATTTCATACAAGTTCAAAATTACAATTACAATTTATAGATATTCTAAACAAATTCCTCGAGGAAAATGGTGTCTCTAAAAAATTTTTGAGGAAAATATATGAATAGAAAGATTGGACTGTATGGTGGATTTTTTAATCCCTTACACGAGGGACACGTTCATGTAATAGAAAGTTCAATAAAAAGTTTAAATCTGAAAAAACTATTTATCCTTCCCACTTATCAAAATCCTCTTAAAGCTAATCAAAATTTAAACTCAATAAATTCTCAATTATCAAATATCCGATCAAAAATTAAAGAGCCGTTAGTAAAAGTTTCTGACTTTGAACATCGTTATAAAATGAAATGTACCTATGATGTGTTGCAAAAAATTAAGACTAAATGTGACCTTAGCTCTTTTTATTTAATTATAGGGCTTGATCAGCTTGGTCATTTTCACAAATGGAAAGAATATGAGTGGATTTTAAAAAATATTAGTATTTGCGTTATTTATAGACCGAGATATGATGAATTTATTGAAAATTCAACAGTCCAAAAGCAATTCTCCCATTTATTTATGCCTAATTTAAATAGTTTTATAAACTGCTCTACTCCTTGTTTCCATATTCTTGATAATATAGGTGTAGAGATGTCATCTAGTGAGTTACGAAATTCTTAATCACGATAAAGACCCTTCTGTTAAGGCTATAGTCGACAGTCTTGAAGACAATAAGGCTGAGAATATCTCAGTTATTTCTCTCAAAGGAAAGGCAGAATTCGCTGAGTTCATGATCGTTGCATCCGGGCGATCAAATAAGCATGTAGACTCAGTTTCAGATAAGGTTTACCGATACCTTAAGAAAAATAAACTTTATTGCAATAAACCAGAAGGAAAGCCCCTTTGCGACTGGACGGTCATTGATGCAGGACATGTTTTAGTGCATATTTTTAGAAATGAAGTTAGAGAAATATACGATTTGGAAAAACTATGGTCTGAAGACTTCAACACGATCAATACTGCCTCTTAAAAAATCAAATATGCTCAAAATATTTTTTATTTTAATTTTAATATTCAATGTGAATGTCAGTTTTTCTGATACTAAAGAAACCTATAAACAATTAAGTATTTTCAACGAAGTTTATAACCGAGTAAAAAATCAATATGTTGAAGAGGTAACTGATAAAGAGTTAATAGAGAAAGCTTTGAATGGGATGCTACAGGCTCTGGATCCTCATTCAAGTTTTATGAGTGAAGAAATTTATAAAGAAATGCAGATGGACACATCAGGTTCTTTTGGTGGATTAGGCATCGAAATCACGACAGATAAAGGTTTCATAAAAGTAGTCTCTCCAATTGACGATACCCCTGCCTATAAGGCTGGAATTTTAGCTGGAGATTATATAACGCATTTAGATGGCACATCAGTAGTCGATATGACTTTAAAGGAAGCAATTGATATTATGAAAGGTGAACCAGGGACCACTATAACTTTAACAATTTTTAGATCTTCCGAAGATCCATTCGATGTCGATATTAAAAGAGATATAATTAAAGTTGCATCTGTTAAACATCGTTTGATTAACGATGTAGGATACATAAGAATAATTCAATTTAATGAGCAAACAACAACAGGATTAAAAAAAAGTATAAAAGAACTTGAAGATGGTACTGATGCTCCAATTGGTTATGTTCTGGATTTAAGAAATAATCCAGGGGGATTATTAAATGAATCTGTATCAGTTACAGATATGTTCCTTGATAAAGGAGAAATAGTTTCAATCAGAGGAAGAGAAAAGAAAGATGTTCAAGTTTACTCTGCTAAAAAAGGAGATCTAATTAATGGAAAACCATTGATTATATTAATCAATGAGGGTTCTGCTTCGGCATCTGAAATTGTTGCTGGTGCATTACAAGATCATGATAGAGCAGTAATTATGGGTATAAAGTCATTTGGAAAAGGTTCTGTGCAAACCATTATACCTATTGACAGCGGTGCAATCAGACTCACCATCGCAAAGTATTACACACCAAGTGGGGATTCAATACAAGCAGTTGGTATTGAGCCGGATGTTGTAGTGCCTAGAGCTGAACTAAATGTGATTGATAATAACTTTACGTTTAGAGAGTCAGATTATCGAGAAGCTTTAGATAATGAGACAAATGAAGAAAGTGAGGAGGAAGAGTCAACTGATGATATTCTTGAAAGAGATTATCAGCTATCTCGTGCCATTGATGCAGTCAAAACCATAGCTGTATTAAATTAATGAAAATAAACCCCAAAGATTATCGACCAAATGTTGGTATGATGATTATTAATCAAAATAAAGAAATATTTGTTGGAAAAAGAATAGACCACCCTTCAGAATTTTGGCAAATGCCACAAGGTGGGATTGATCCTAAAGAAAAATCTGAAGTGGCAGCTCTTAGAGAAATGGAAGAAGAGGTTGGTATTAAAAAAAATAAAGTTAAATTAATCTCACAGAGCAAAGACTGGTATTACTATTCTTTACCTAAAGACTTATCAAAAACTCTTTGGAAAGGTAAATACAAAGGTCAGCGTCAAAAATGGTTCTTGTATGAATTTAAAGGCAGTGAGAAAGATATAAATATTGAAACATCTCACCCTGAATTTTCTGATTATAAATGGGTTAAACCAGATTTTTTGGTTCCCAACATAGTGCCTTTTAAAAAAGCAATTTACGAAAAATTATTAAAAGAATTTAAAGACTATTTATAAGGCGGATTATTTACCACTTGTTCAAACGTACCCAAAGCAGTTTCATTACCCTCTAGTTCTTGATAGGTTTTAGATTGTTGGTAGTTAGAGCTATTAACATCAGACAATGGCTCTATTTGATCTACTAAGACCTCACAAACCTTTTCTTTAAGCATAACCAAACCACCTGACACAAAGAAACTCTCATCGACTTTGTTTGAAGACATAATTGCCATTTGACCAGGTCGCAAAGAACTGATGAACGGAGAATGATTAGGCATTGCAGCAAAATCACCCTCTGCTCCTGGCAAAACTGCCATTTCAACTTCTTTTTCAAAAATCACTTTTTGAGGGGATACGACCTTCAAATTAATCATAACTACTTCGTTGCTTCCTCAGCCATTTTTTTAGCTTTTTCTAATGCTTCTTCAATTGTTCCAACCAAATAGAAAGCTGCTTCAGGAATATGATCGTAGTCACCTTTGACCAATCCATCAAAACCTTTGATGGTATCCTCTAAAGAAACAAACTTACCTGGTGAGCCGGTAAACACCTCTGCAACATGGAAAGGTTGGCTCAAGAAACGTTGAATTTTTCTAGCTCTTGATACAACGAGCTTATCTTCTTCAGATAATTCATCCATACCTAAGATTGCAATAATATCTTGTAAACTTTTGTAGGTTTGAAGAGTTTTTTGAACATCTCTTGCAACTTGATAATGCTTCTCACCCAGAGTTCTTGGCTCCAAGATTCTAGAAGTGGAGTCTAAAGGATCCACTGCAGGATAAATACCAAGTTCTGCAATTGATCTGTTTAACACAGTAGTTGCGTCTAAGTGAGAAAATGATGTTGCAGGTGCAGGGTCAGTTAAATCATCAGCAGGAACATAAATCGCTTGTACAGATGTTATTGATCCTTTGTTAGTAGTCGTAATTCTTTCCTGAAGTGCGCCCATATCTGTAGCCAAGGTAGGTTGATATCCCACAGCTGATGGAATACGTCCTAGTAAAGCCGAAACCTCTGATCCAGCTTGTGTAAACCGGAAGATGTTGTCAACAAAGAATAAGACGTCTTGATTTTCTTCATCTCTAAAATATTCAGCTTGTGTTAAACCTGATAAAGCAACTCTTGCTCTAGCTCCTGGAGGTTCATTCATTTGACCGTAAACTAGAGACACTTTTGAAGTATCGCCCTCAAGATTGATAACACCTGACTCAATCATTTCATGGTAAAGATCGTTCCCTTCACGAGTTCTTTCTCCCACTCCAGCAAAAACAGAGTATCCACCATGGGCTTTAGCTACGTTGTTAATTAATTCCATGATTAAAACAGTTTTTCCAACGCCAGCACCACCAAAAAGACCAATTTTTCCACCCTTAGAGTAAGGTGCTAAAAGATCGATAACTTTAATACCTGTAACAAGAACTTCGGTTTCGGTTGATTGATCAACAAAATCAGGAGCTGCTCTGTGAATAGGAAGAGATTTTTTTGATTCAATTGGACCTCGCTCGTCAATAGGTTCACCGATGATGTTCATAATTCGACCTAACGTTTCTGGTCCGACTGGCACAGAAATAGGATCACCATTGTCTTGAACTTCTTGGCCTCTTTGAAGACCCTCCGTTGCGTCCATAGCAATAGTTCGAACAGTATTTTCACCGAGGTGCTGCGCTACTTCTAAAATTAAATCTTGATCACCTACTTTTGTAGATAATGCATTTAAAATTGGGGGTAATTCTCCTTCAAAGGCGACGTCAACTACAGCCCCTAATACCTGTGTGACTTTTCCTGCCTTATTACTTGCCATTTGTTGCTCCTTTCCTAAACAGCTTCTGCTCCAGAAATAATTTCGATAAGTTCTTTTGTGATGAATGCTTGTCTTGTTCGGTTATATGTTAGTGTCAACCGATCAATCATGTCTCCTGCATTTCTTGTTGCGTTGTCCATGGAAGTCATTCTTGCTGCATGCTCAGACGCAGAGCTTTCAAGAACACTTCTATAAATTTGTGTTAAAAAATTTCTTGGAACCAGATACTCTAAAAGTTCATTTTTATCAGGTTCAAATTCAAAAATAGCATTAATGGATTCACTCTCATCTTCACTAGTTTCATCATTACTTAAAGGTATCAACGATTGATATGTAGGCTCTTGTGAAATCGCAGAAACAAACTTATTAAATAGAATAGAAACTTCATCTATTTCATTATTTTCGAATAGTTCCATAATTTTATTTTTTATTTCCTCTGATACCTGAAGTTGTCTATCATTAGAATTTAAATCTTCAAAACTAGCCACTATATCTAAGTCTGTTTTTTTATAAAAACTGGATGCTTTTTTGCCAACAGTCATAATTTTGACAGACTTACCTTGTCCTTGTTGATCACTAATCCATTTTTTTGCGTTTCTAAAAAGATTTGAGTTGAAGCCTCCACATAGACCACGGTCAGAAGAGTTTATTATTAAAAGACTAATTTTTGAATTTTCTCTACCAGTTAAGATTTCTGGTAAGTCAGCGCTATTTTTAGTATTTCCAGCCAAAGATGAAAGAATAAAACTTAAGCTATCTGCGTAGACCCTCGATGACTCAGCTAATTCTTGAGCTCGGCGTAACTTACTTGCAGCTACCATCTTCATCGCAGATGTAATTTTTCGAGTGGATTTAACACTTGAAATTCTATTCTTTAATTCTTTTAAATTTGGCATTAACTATAATTGGCTGTGAATTTTTCTAAATAATCCTCGATTTTTTTATCAGACTCATCGCTGAAATTACCTGTATTATTAATTTCGTCAAAAATATCTGAATGATCGGCACGAAGTCCCTCAAGAAACTTAACTTGAAAATCTGTGATTTTGGATATTTCAATTTTATCCAAGAAACCCCTAACACCTGAGTACAAGCTTAAAACTTGATCAGCCACAGACATCGGGACGTATTGATCTTGTTTTAATAGTTCTGTTAACCTCTCACCTCTTGCAAGTAACTGTTTGGTAGAGGCATCAAGGTCTGATGCAAATTGAGAGAAAGCGGCCATTTCACGATATTGGGCTAACTCTAATTTGATTTTACCAGCAACCTTTTTCATAGCTTTAGTTTGTGCTGCGGAACCCACACGACTCACGGATAAACCAACATTAATTGCTGGTCTAATACCTGAGAAAAACAATTCTGTCTCTAAGAAAATTTGACCATCTGTAATTGAAATCACATTAGTTGGGATAAAAGCAGATACATCACCAGCTTGAGTTTCAATTACGGGAAGTGCTGTTAAACTACCTCCACCATTCTCATCGTTCATTTTAGCTGCTCTTTCTAGAAGACGAGAGTGAAGATAAAAAACATCACCAGGAAACGCTTCACGCCCTGGCGGTCTTCTAAGCAATAAAGACATTTGTCTATACGCAACAGCTTGTTTTGATAAGTCATCATAAACTATTAGACCGTGCATTCCATTATCACGGAAAAACTCACCCATAGAACAACCTGCATACGGAGCTAAAAATTGAAGCGGTGCTGGATCAGAAGCTGAAGCTGCAACCACGATGGTGTATTCCATAGCTCCATTTTCCTCTAGTGTTTTAACAACTTGAGCAACTGTTGATCTCTTTTGCCCAATAGCTACATAGATACAATATAATTTTTTTGATTCATCATCAGACTGGTTGATTTCTTTTTGGTTAATTATGGTGTCAATAGCAACAGCTGTTTTACCAGTTTGTCTATCACCAATAATCAATTCACGCTGTCCTCGACCAACAGGTACTAGTGAGTCAAGGGCTTTAAGCCCTGTTTGCATTGGTTCGCTAACACTTTGTCTAGGAATAATACCAGGTGCTTTTACTTCTATTCTACTAGACTCACTGCTTTGGATAGGACCTTTACCATCAATTGGATTTCCGAGAGCATCGACAACTCTTCCTAACAAGCCTTTTCCAACAGGTACCTCAACAATCTTTTGTGTTCTTTTAACAGTATCGCCTTCTTTAATACCTCTATCATCACCAAAAATAACAATACCAACATTGTCCTCTTCAAGGTTAAGTGCCATTCCTTGGACACCTCCAGTAAATTCTACCATTTCACCTGCTTGGACATTGTCCAAACCATAAACTTGAGCAACTCCATCACCAACTTTTAGGACAGTTCCTACTTCTGAAATGTCTGCTTGGCTTTCAAAGTTATTAATCTGATCTCTGATGATAGAAGAGATCTCCGATGCTTTTATTGACATTAAATGTCTCCTTTCACGTTGTTGGTAAATTTAGAAACTTGATTAAGAATACTTAGGTCGATCATCTTTGATCCAATCACTACAGTCATTCCTCCTAGTAAAGAATTGTTTACGTAGAACTCTAAATTAATTTTGGAACCATATTGGTTGTGTAACAAATCCTGGATACTATTTTTTATTTCATCATTAATAGCATGAGATGTTGTTACTTTAGCTTTTTGATATCCCCTTTTTTCAAAAAGAACATCCTGAAAATCAGACAAAACATTTTCAAATAGATTAAGTCTTTTATTTTTTTTTAGTGTGTTGACAAGGCCAGATAAAATTTTTTCAGATGGCAATCCTTGGATTATTTTTAAAAGAATACTTGATTTTAATTCATTTTTGGTCAAAGGTGATTTTAAAAGTAAGGATAACTCTTGGCTGTCGGCCATAGTTTTAGATAAACTTTGAGCATCTTTTAGTAAGGCATCTAATTCTTCGTTTTTGACTGAGTCAAACAAGGCAGTGGAATACCTTTTAGATGCGATTTTATTGGTCATTTTGTATAGTTAACCACAATTTTTTATCACATCACTAGGCTAACCGGCATCATACAAATGACGCATCAAGCAATTGATAGTGGATCAATATCAATATTTATAAAACGCCTGTATTTAGGGGCTATTTTTAACATTAAGATGCCTATTTTTTTTCTCAAAGCCTTATATGTCCTCTCTTTAAAATAAAAATTCTCATGAAAGTGCCTCATTTTATAAGGAATCAATGAAGGAACAGGTCCTAAAATATTAAGTCTACTCTCTTTGGATATATCAAGAATTTCTTGGCACGCCTCTCTTATTGCTGAGACATTAGGGTGAATTAATTGAATTTGAACAATTTTGTAAAATGGAGGTAAATTGTTATCTTCTCTTCTTTGAAGTTCTAATTTTATAAATTGATCTCTACTTTGGCTCTTAAGAGAATTGTAAATCGAATGCTTAGGATTGTAGGTTTGAATTAATACTTTACCCCTATTACCCTCTCTTCCAGATCTCCCTGCTACTTGTTGCAAAAGCTGGTATGTTTTTTCCATAGCTCTGAAATCAGGACTATACAGACTTGAGTCTGCATCAATAATATTTACTAATTTTAAATTTGGAAAATGAAAAGACTTGCCAATTATTTGTGAGCCAATCAACAGACTAGTCTTTAAATTAAAAATATTTTCAATGATTTCTTTTTTATTTTTTTTTGATTTTAATGTATCACTAGAAAATAATTGATTTGAATATCCAGGAAAAAGACGAGTAATCTCCTCTTGAAGTCTTTCTAACCCTATACCAATCGATATAAATTTTTCAGATGAACACATCTTACATATTTGGTTAGGCTCAAAATAATTAGAACAATGATGACAAATGAGTCTATCAATTTTTTTGTGATAAACTAAATTTACCGCACAATTTTGACACTGTATTGGTGTATGACAACTTACACATATTTTAGATGGAGCATAACCACGTCTATTAAGAAAAAATAAAACTTGTCCTTTTTGTTTTAGGATCTTATTTGTTTCATCAAATACTTGTTTTGATATCCAAGCCCTAGAGCTAGGTTTTGATTGATTCATGTCAACAATTTCAACTGAAGGTAATTGAGTTTTATGAAATTGATTGGAAAGATGATGAATATGAAATTTTCTCTGATTAGAATTATGAAGGCTCTCTAATGATGGGGACGCACTTATTAAAAGACACAAAGCCTTTGAACATTTTGCTTTATATATGGCCATATCTCTTGCTTGGTATTTTGGGCCGTCTTCTTGTTTATAAGATGAGTCGTGCTCTTCATCGCATATAATTAATTTTAAATTCTTGAAAGGAAGTAAAACTGATGACCTTGCTCCAACTAAAACGCATGGTTCACCAGATAAAAGAGATCTGATTATTCTAGCTTTTTGAATTTTTGATTGTTTGGAGTGCCAAATAAAGGGTTTACAACCAAAGTATTTATAAAATCTTCTAGACCATTCTTCAGTTAAAGCTATCTCTGGTAAAAGTATTAAAGATTGATTTCCCCTGACTAAATTTGACTCAACAGCTTTTAAATACAATTCTGTTTTACCCGAACCTGTAACACCATCTATAAGGTGAACTTGAAAATCATTATTTTTATTTATTTGAAGTGATTTAAAAATATTTTCTTGATCAGGGTTTAAAGAAATATTTTGCGCCATGCCATCAAAAATAAAACTATCTGTAGTTTGGGATATTTTTTTTTCTTCTAATAATTTCTGCCAATCTTTTTTTGATAGGTTGTATTTATCAATAAGATTTTTTTGAGTTTCATAAATTTTATTTTTAAAAAGATAATAATTTTTTAATTGTGTATTAGGAAATTGTTGTATTGCCATTTTCAAAACCATACCTAAATCTATGAAGCAATGTATTGACACATACTTGTAAAAATTAATATTTTCTGTGCAAACAGCAAATTTATAATAATTACTTATTGAAAGTACTTTTTTGAGATCGAATTTTAAATCTTTAATGTTTGTTTGAGATATAATGACTCCTGATGATTTTCTTTTTCTTAAAGGAATTTCAACAATGGAGCCTAACTCAATAGAATGTGAGTATTTATAAGTCAGGCTCTCATTTATTTGCCCTATCGGCATAACTTGGTAGTAATAATCCATTTTAAATTTTGATTCTAATTTATAATATAATGTAATGAATTTTATTGAACTGTTAGAACAGTTAAAAATAGATAAATCCTCAATACAAGACTTTGATAAATGGGCTAGTTATTTAAAAGACATAAAAGGTCACTCGGAAAATACATATAGATCGTACTGCTTTGATGTGTGTGATTTTTTAATTTTCTTTAAATTCTATAATGGAAATTCCGTATCTTTATCAAATTTAAAAGATTTAAATTTGCAAACATTTAGGGCTTGGTTGGCAGATCTCAGTGAGAATAGAAAATATAAAAATATTTATAAAAAACCATTATCAGCAAGATCAAGGAGAAGAGCGATTAGTTCTATTAAAAATTTTTTTAAGTATTCATCTCTAAATAATGACTTGTATAAAGTTGCTTATAGCGAGGTTCAATTATTAAAAAATCCAAAAATTCCAAGATCCCTTCCTAAACCCATAGCAGAAGGAGATATTGAGCTTTTAATTGAAGAATTAAAAAAAATATCAAAAAAAAGCTGGGTTCAAAAAAGAAATATAGCTTTGCTTTATCTTTTGTACGGATGTGGGCTACGAATAAATGAGGCCCTATCTATTACTAAAAGCCATTTAATTGATAAAAATTCTCTTACCATCTTGGGCAAAGGTAATAAAGAGAGATTAGTGCCAGTTCTTGATATTGTAGCTAACTCAATAGAATTTTATCTAAAAGAAATACCATATGATTTGCCAAACGATGTTTCGATATTTGTGGGAGATAGAGGTAATCCGCTTAAAGCCTCGGCTTTCCAAAGAGATTTGAAGAATGCCAGAGTTAATTTAGGGCTACCAAAAACAGCAACACCTCACTCATTAAGACATAGTTTTGCAACTCACCTATTAAAAAATGGTGGAGATTTAAGAATAATTCAAGAATTATTAGGACATAGTTCGTTATCTACAACTCAAATATACACTGAAGTTGATGACATAAGTTTAGAAAAAACTTATAAAGAAAAAAACCCTAGTAAGTAAATTTAGATTTTACCTCTAACTATAAAATGAGGATTGATTATATCTTTCTTTGAATATTTCAACCTATTACCTTTTAGGTCTTTTACAGTACCACCTGCTCCCTCTACAACCGCTTGCGCTGCTGCAGTATCCCATTCAGAAGTAGGTCCCAGTCTAGGATATAAATCAGCTAAACCCTCTGCTATCATACAAAACTTTAAAGAACTACCGGCTTGTAGAGCATCAAAATTATTAAACTGAGATAAATAAGTTTTAGTCTCATAATTGAAATGACTTCTGCTCGTAACAATCTTTAATCTATCGGATGGTGATTGCACAGAAATAGATTTGATGTTGTTTTTTAAAGACTTGTACGAACCTTTGTTAAGACCCCCAAAAAATAATGTCTTATCTTTTGGAATGTAAACAAACCCTTGGGTAGGATAATTGTTATTAATCAAAGCAATATTAATTGTAAATTCACCATTCTTATTGATAAATTCTTTAGTTCCATCCAAAGGATCAACTAACCAGTATTTTGGCTCATCAGTGTACTTTTTATCACCCTCCTCTGAAATTATGGGGTAAGCTGAAATAGATGATAATAAATCAGAGATGTGCTCATGTGATGCTAAATCTGCTTCTGTTAATGGACTTTTATCGTCTTTATATTCAATACTTTGATCATAGTTCTCATAAATATTAAGAATTTTTTGAGAACATAACTCAAGATTTTCATTGATTTCATTAAAAAACTCAAATTGTCGTATTATGTGATTATTTGTCATTTTTTTAAATTTTGGCTTTTTTTTATATACATTTAGATTTTTTTTTGTATTTTTCCAATAATACGA
>CACGPP010000005.1 GCA_902574995.1 uncultured Alphaproteobacteria bacterium | reverse complement strand
ATTAACCAAACTGAAAGAGATCTTATAACAGACTCAAAGTTTATAAGAAATTATGTTCTTGCTGAAAGATTAATAGATAGGGATATTATACAAAGATTTAATATCACAACTGTCTATAATTATAATAATAGCAATCAATTTATAGAGCATATTTCTGACGAAAAAATATTTTTATCAGATGAAAATTTAATGGATGCAAGTAAGAAAAGTGAAAACGATATCACTATTTTTTTTTCAAATGATCAACTTTTCTCCAAAATTAACTTAAATAACTCAGACTATTTATTATTACTTAAAAATATTGATTTAGAGACATTAAATTACTATCAAAACATTGTACAATCTTACGAAGCTATAAATTCAATTGATAATAATAAAAAAGATATTCAAATAACCTTTTTTACTATTTATATAATTCTCTCAACAAGTTTGATTTTTATATTCATAATAATTGGAACAAATTTTAGTTTTAGATTAGCAAAACCAATAAGAGACTTGAATAATTCAATAATAGACCTTAGAAAAGGAAAATATAAACAATTAGAATTTAAAAAATCGAATAATAAAGATGATATTTCTGTGTTAACTAACTCTTTTCATGAGATGAGTAAAACAATAATAAATCAAAGAAATAATCTTCAAGATGTTAATGCAACCATCAACGATCAACTAAGTTTTATAAATAATATTATAGAAAATTCACCTTATGGCATCTTTGTTTTAAATAATAAATCTATGATTTTTGAAAATTCTGCATCTTCTATATTTAGTAGTGAAAAAAAAACATCATTTCAAAACTTCACAGAATTACTCACAAATCACTTTAACAATACTCAAAATTTTTACAGAAAATCATATGAAATTAATTTAGAAATTAAATTAGAGAATATTCAAAAATATTTTTTTGTTAAGTCTATATTTATTGATAATAATTCTTTATTTGATCAAATTATAATTTTTAATGATTATACTGATCTAATATTTGCTGAAAAAAATAATGCCATTGCAGACCTTGCTAGAAAAATTTCTCATGAAATAAAAAATCCTTTGACACCTATGCTTTTGTCAACAGAGTTTATTGAAAGCCAACTTGAAGATGAAGAATTAATAAATTCAATCAAATCTATTAAAAGGCAAATTTTTTTAATTCAAAACCTTGTAAATGAATTTTCTACTTATGCAAGATTGCCAAAAGCAAACATTACAAAATTAAATTTATCAGAAATTTGTCTGGTATATATTGAGGAATATAAAAGGAATTATGACAATATTACAATTTCACACAATATTGAAAATAATTTATTTGTTAATTTTGACCATTCCTACTTAGATATTATTTTTAACAATCTTTTTAAAAATTCCATTGAAGCATTGAATTCAACAATTAATCCAACAATTGACATAACTTTAAAAAAAAGTGATAAAAATTTAATTTTGACTTTTTTTGATAATGGACCAGGTTTTGATGGCGATATCAACGATCTTATTAAACCATATTTTTCAACAAAAAATTCATCTGGACTGGGGTTATCTTTAATAAATAAAATAATTACTGACAACTCTTATAAGATGAATATAACAACGAACAGTTATTCAGGATTTAAAATTGAAATAATTTTTTATGACAAAAATATTAGTAATTGATGATGAATTAGAAATTTGTAAACAAATTTCACTTATTCTTTCTAAATATGGTTATAAAGTCACGTATTCAAATTCATATAAAGAATTTGTTGATCTTGAATTAAGAAATTTTGATTATGATGTTGTATTAGTCGATTTATGGCTAAAAAATAGTACAAAACAAGGGATAGATATTATTGAATATTTAAAAAATAAATATGAAAATTTAGTAATTGTTTCCTTTAGTGGTCATGCAAATATAGATAACGCAATAGAGTCTGTTAAAGCAGGAGCGAATGATTTTATCGAAAAGCCATTTGAAACTAAAAAACTAATTCATATAATCCAAAAAAATTTACTCGAACTAAAACAACGCGTTACAATAAATAACTATAGAAACAAAATTTCCTTTCACTCTAAGATAGACACCATTGGTTACGGTAACTATATTGATAATGTTTTTAAAACAATATCAAAGATAAAAAATAATTCTTCTATTTTGATAATAGGGCCTAATGGTATTGGAAAAAACTTTCTTGCAAATACTATTCATATGAATTTGTCTTCAAATAATCCTGATACATTTGTTAATTTAAATGAAAATTTAATGAACGAGTCTGATCTACTAAAATTAAGTTCTTTACATAATTATTTCACTATTTATTTAAACGATTATGAAAATTTTAACCAAGTTGAATTATTAAATTATTTAAATTTAGTAAAAAGTAAAAAAATAAATGCATCAATAATATTCGATAGTAAAAAATTAGATATGAAAGATCCATTCGTGAGCAATATTGATCACAGAGTGATATTGAATCCACTGACTACAAGAAAAGATGAAATTTTTCCTCTTTTTAAACATTATTTGAATATTTTTGCACTTAAAAAGTTTGAGAATAGAATTGAGATAGATAATGATGTACAGAGATTATTATTAAATCATACTTGGCCTGGAAATATATTTGAAATCATGAATTTATCTGAAAATATTACAGGATTATTAAATAACAATAGTTTATTTGTATCAAAAAAACTAATTGAAGATCTAATGAATAATTCTACTAATAGTAAAGATCTTTATGATTTAAATTTTAAAGAAGCAAAGGATAAATTTGAAAAAGATTACTTAGTTCAAAAATTAAAAATAAATAACTTTAATATGACTTTAACTGCTAAAATGCTTAAGCTCGATAGGGTATCTTTGTATCGTAAAGTTAAATCACTAAATATAAAAATAGATTAATGAATATACTAATATTGGGTTCCGGAATTGTTGGTGCAAATCTTGCTAAAAAGTTATCTGAACAAGGAAAAAATGTATTTCTTTTAGATGATGATGCAAATGAATTAAAAAATTTAGCTGAGAGATTTGACATTAAAACAATTTATGATGACCCTTTAAACCCCTCTTTCTACAAGAATTTTGACACGAAAATTGATTATTTTATAGCTGTTACACGAAGTGATGAAAAAAATATAATAACAAGTAAATTTGCTAAAGAATTTTTAAATGTTGATAAATCAATAGCAAGGGTTAGAAACCAAAATTTAATTTTAGAAGAAAATAAATCATTGTTAATAGAGTCCAATAAATTTCTTGATCATATCATATCTCCTGAATGGGAGGTTTCAAATAATATTTTTGAGAAAATTCATTTACCTGGTGCTTTTTTCAGTGAGTCTTTAATAACACAAGATTATTTATTAATTGGAATGCAGTCCTCTGATTTATTTAAAAATCACACTTTTGAAGAAATAAAATTTTTTTTTAAAACAAATAATCTTTGTTATCTAGGTCACAGTAAAGAGGATAAAATAAACTTTGATTTTAAAAATATATCTATCTCAGATCAACTATACTTGTTAATTAAGAGAAGATATATAAATAATCTCATTAAGTTCTTTGGTTTTAAAGATTATGTATTGGATGTATTGATTGTTGGTGGGGGGAATATTGGTCAAAATTTATCCACTTTAATTGAACAAGATGATCAAGAAATTAACTTAAAAATTTTAGAGCTAAACAAAGATAGATGTAATTATTTAGCTGGTATGCTTAAAAATACAACAATTTTTCATGGAGATGCTCTTGATCAGACACTTTATGAGGAGATAAAATTAAATAATTCTGATTTAGTTATAACCGTTACAGATAATGATCAAATAAATACAATACTTTCTATAATTGCAAAAAAAAGAGGCACTAAATCTGTCATATCTGTGATAAACAACGAATCTTACTCATCCTTTGCTAATGATTTAGGCATAGATGTTATTATAAATCCTCGGGAGTTGACAACATCAAGAATTATTGAAAAAATTTCTAAAGGTTCTCTTTTATCTTACCATTCTATATTTAAAGATGAGTATCTAATTTATGAAATAAATTATAAAAATGAAATATATGAAAATATCAAAAAATCTAAAGTTATTAATCATGTCTGCACATTGACAAATGAAACTTTGGAATTAAAAAATAATGATCATATTCCTTTAAATAACGATATATTAATTTTATGCGTCTCACAAAAAGACTCCCATGTTTTAGAAAAAATAATTAATGATGATTGAGCATAATTTTTTTTTAGAAACTCATACTTTTCTTAAGAAAGTTGCTACTGAAAAAATCATTCCAAATATTGGAAAACTAAGTGAAAGTGAGGTGTCAACTAAAGAAGATAATTCCAAAGTTACATGCTATGATGTGATTATAGAGAATGAATTAATTGAATATTTTAAAAATATTGGATTCTCTAATATCATCTCAGAAGAGGGAAATTCAGAGTTAATTCGAAAAAATGAATATTTAACAGTAGATCCTATTGATGGAACAAGAAATTTTATAAACGGTATTAATAAAGTTGCTATTATGCTATCTTTTATAAAATCAACTCAATGTGAATTTGCTATAATATATGATCCCATTGGAGATGTATTTTACCATACTCATAACAATTTAATTTTTAAAAATCATAAACAAATAAAGCCCCGATTATATACCAATCAAATTGGATTTTTGGGCGAGCATGCAAAAATTTATTTTAAAGATATTATTAACTCTTACACAGAAAAAATTAGATCAAGATCTATAGGTTACGATGTTATTGAAGCTATAGAGGGTGAAAGATCTTTTTTAACCGTGTACGGGTCAAAAATTTGGGATTTATTTCCAGCAATGAGTTTTTTGAAGTTATTAAATTTTGAAACAAATCTTCCAAATATGGAATTTGATTATTCAAAATTAGAAAAAAAAATAATTTTTTATGCCAACTTATAAGATTTTATTTGTTGGACTTGGGAAAATGGGTTTCCATATGGCTGGATATTTATCCAAAAATAAAAATTTCAAACTATTCGTATTCAATAGAACTAAATCAGTTGAATTTAAATGGAAAAAAAAATTTATAGCTGAAAGTTATAATTTTAAAAATGATATTAAATTTGACTTTATTATTTCTTGCTTAAAAGATGATCATGCAGTAAATTCTTTTTTTAATAAGTTTGTAAAAACGTCAAATTTTCACAAAAATTCAATCATTATTGATCACTCAACTATATCATTAAGACAAATAGATTTACTCTCTCGGTTGTTTAAACAAAGAAAACTAAAATTTTTAGATGCTCCTATTACAGGTGGAGAAGAGGGCGCTAAAAAAGCTTCTTTATCAGTAATGGTTGGTGGAACTGAGTCAAACTTTAATAAATCAAAAAGAATAATTTCCTTTTACTCTAAAAATATAACTCATATGGGAAAATTAGGATCAGGTCAATTAACTAAATTTACTAATCAAATTTTAATATGTGGTATCTTATACTCAATATCAGAAGCTTATCTCTTCAGCAAAAAAAATAAACTTGATCAAAAAAAAATTTTTAATGCTATAAAAAATGGTGCAGCTAATTCTTGGCAATTTACTAACAGGTATCCAACACTTACCAAAAATAAATTTAATTTTGGTTTTTCTACAGAATTAATGACCAAAGATTTAAAATATGTTTTGCAACAAGCAAAAAAAACTAAATTAAACTTAAATCTTACAAAAAGTGTCTTTAATAAGTATAAAAGTTTACAAAATACAATTTATAAAAAATATGATACTTCAAGTTTAGTCAAGTCATTTAATGATCAATGATTTATTGGAAAAAAGGTTGTGCTTATTTATTAAAGAATGACCCTATCTTTAAAGTATACTATAATCCAAATCACCAACTAAAAACAAATAAAAATAAATTTGATGTTCTATTTAAATCTATATGTTCACAGCAAATATCTGTTTCTGCTGCTATGTCTATTTATAAAAACTCTAAGAGCATAATAGGTCCTATAAATTTTAAAAATTTTAAAACAAACAAAAACAGAATAAAAAATTTACCTTTAAGTAAAAATAAGAAAAAGTGTTTAATTTCACTTTTAGAAAATTACCATTTAGTAACTGATATAAAATTAAGTAAAAGTAATTTTGAAAAAGTTAATGATAATTTAACTCAAATTTTTGGCATTGGTAAATGGACTGCTGAAATGTTTTGTATATTTTATTTAGGTTTACCTAATATAATGCCAATAGGAGACCTTGGTTTCATCAATGCTTATAAGAAATATTATAGAGATAAAAATTTATCCAAATTTTCTTTTCATTCTAACAAATGGCGAAATTATTCAACTATTGTAACGTGGTATCTTTGGTCATCTTATGATTCAGAACCTTTATATTTATAATTTTATCCTAAATTAAAAAAAACAATTTAATCTTAAAAAAAACGAATCTATTAATATTTATGCAATCCATAGTCGAATTTAAAAATATTCACAAATCCTATCCCGGAGTCATAGCCAATGATGATGTTTCATTTAAAATCAGAGAGCAATCAATTCATGCAATCTTAGGTGAAAATGGTGCAGGAAAGTCAACATTAGTAAAAATTTTATATGGACATGTAAAACCTGATAGTGGTGAAATTTTAATAAATTCTGATTTAGCAATAATTAATTCACCATCTACTGCAAAAAACTTAGGTATAAATATGGTTTTTCAACATTTCAGTTTATTTGAGTCACTTACTGTAGCTGAAAATTTAATACTTGGTATGAATGAAAATATATCTTTAACTAGATTAAAAAAGAAGTCTAAGACAATATGCGATAAGTACGGTTTTAATTTAAATTTAAATTCTCCTATTAGTTCTCTATCTGTTGGTCAGAGGCAATCCGTTGAAATTGTTAGGTCATTATTGAATAGCCCAAAAATTTTAATCATGGACGAACCTACTTCTGTTCTTACACCAGATGAAATTAGTAAATTATTTATAATTATAAAAAATTTAGTCAAAGATGGTTTAACAGTTATTTTCATATCTCATAAATTAGAAGAAATTATAAATTTGTCTGATTATGTAACAATTATGAGGAATGGAAAAGTTGTAAGCACAATTACGACTCAAAATGAGGATCCTGAAACTTTAGGATATAAAATGCTAGGTTATAAAGTATCTAAAGCAAAACAGGTAAGTGACATTAATTTTTCTGAGGAAATTTTGAATATTAAAAATTTATCAACTCAATCTAAAGACCCTTTTAGAATTAATTTAAATAAAATTAATTTAAATTTAAAAAAAGGACAAATTTTTGGAATTGCTGGAGTAGCAGGAAATGGCCAGAAAGAATTAATGGAAATTTTACTTAATGAAAACGATTATGAATTTAGTGGAGATATCATTTTTAAAGATTCAAATATTAATGATTTATCGACTTTTCAAAGAAAATCTCTTTCTATCTCATTTGTTACTGAGGAGAGGCTAGGCCATAGTGCAGTACCTGAGATGTCTTTATCTGAAAATATATTTTTAAGCATGAACCATAAAAGTGAATTCAAGAAAGGTGATTTTATAAACTTTGAAAAGATTAACTCTTATGCAAGTGATGTTATAAAAAATTTTAATGTGGATACCCCCTCTTTTAATGTCAAAGCCGGTAAACTTTCTGGAGGAAATCTTCAAAAATTTATCATTGGAAGAGAAATTATGTCAAATCCTGAGCTATTAATTCTATCTCAACCTACATGGGGCATAGATGCAGGTTCTGAAGCATTTATTAAGAAAACAATTGTAGAATTATCACAAAAGGGAGTATCTATTATTATTATCTCACACGATTTAGATGAATTACTTGAAGTGTGTCACAGAATTTCGGTTTTATATGAGGGGTCTCTGTCAAATCCCTTAAATGTAGAAAATATAAATATCACCAAATTAGGCAAGTATATGGGTGGTCTTTTTGATTAGAGTACAATTAAGAGAAGATTACTCAAATTTAATATTTTATTTGTCACCATTAGTTGCAGTAGCTTTAACTTTATTTTTTGGCTCATTTATTTTTTTAATTTTGGATTTAAGTCCTATTGAGTCTTTTAAAATTTTTTTTATCAGCCCTATTTCAAATTCTTACGGTATTTCGGAATTATTTGTAAAAGCTACACCACTTGCAATTATTGCTTTAGGATTATCTTATTGTTTCAAAAACAATATTTACAATATTGGAGCTGAGGGGCAATTAACAATGGGAGCAATATTTGGCGGTGGTATTGGACTATTATTTAATGACTCGACAAGTTTTTTTTTACTTCCATTAATGATTTTATTTGGCGCTATAGGAGGAGCATTTTGGGCAACTATACCCGCTATTCTTAAAACAAAATTTAATACAAATGAAATTTTAACTAGTTTGATGTTAACCTATGTGGCTCTTTATATTCTGGATTATTTTGTTGTTGGTCCGTGGAAAGACCCTGCAGGATATGGTTTGCCTAAATCAATGCCTTTTCCTGATGCTGGAAGACTCCCTGTATTAATTGATGGCCTTCGTGTTCACATTGGTGTCTATTTTGCATTAATAATTTGTTTGATAACTTATATTATTTACAACAAAACATTATTTGGATTTAAACTGAAAGTTACTGGCTTGAGTTCAAAAGCATCTCAATATGCTGGTTTTAAATATAAAAATTTAATTTTTTATACATTTATTATAAGTGGAGCATGCGCAGGATTAGCTGGGCTATTTGAGGTTTCAGGACCTATAGGTTTATTGTATAGAGATATTTCTCCTAATTATGGTTTTACTGCAATAATTGTTGCATTTTTGGGTAGATTGAATCCTTTTGGTATAATTTTATCCTCCTTACTAATTGCATTAACATATTTAGGCGCTGAGGATGCACAATTATTTCTTAAGATACCTTCTGCAGTAGGTTTTGTATTCCAGGGTTTAGTTCTATTCTTTTTGTTAGGCACAGATTTTTTAAATAAATATAAGGTATTTATTAAATGAGTATCGAGCTAATTATAGGCATCTTAAATATAGTTTTAATATCGACAACGCCTCTTGTTTTTGCTGGAATTGGTGAGTTGGTTACTGAAAAAAGTGGCGTCCTCAATCTCGGATTAGAGGGATTGATGTTAGTTGGAGCAGTAACAGGATTTATTACTTTAGTAATAACTGGTAATTATTTTTATTCCTTATTTTTATCAATAATATCTGGAGTAATTCTGTCAGGAATTTTTGCTTTTCTAGTGTTAAACCTTATGACTAATCAAATAGCGACTGGATTAGCATTAACTATTTTTGGTATTGGATTAAGTGCAATGCTTGGTAAAAAATTTGGTGGAACACCCATAGATGGATTAAATCCTTATTATTTCATAGTGATATCTTTTTTGTTAGTTTTTTTTGTTGCTTATTTTTTATCAAAAACAAAAACTGGCCTCATAGTCAGAGCTGTTGGTGAAAATCATAACTCAGCATACGCCTTGGGATATAATGTTATAAAAACAAGATATTTAACTATTATTTTCGGTGGTGTTATGAGTTCTCTAGCAGGTTATTATATTTCAATATGTTATGCCCCAATGTGGCAAGAGGGTATGACTGCTGGTAGGGGTTGGATAGCTCTTGCTTTAGTTGTTTTTGCGACGTGGAAGCCTTGGAGGTTATTAGTTGGTGCTTATATCTTTGGAGGCGTTGCGATTATGCAAATGAACTTACAAGCCATAGGTGTTAAATTACCAGGTCAATTTTTTAACATGATGCCATATTTGGCAACGATTATTGTGTTAGTTTTTATTTCATCCAACAAACTTAGACTTAAACTTAGTGCGCCATCATCTTTAAATATACCTTTTGAAAAAAATCAATAGGTTATCCACTTATTTTTTTTCATATAAAGGGCATCTATTTCTTTTTTGTTATAAATTAATAACATATTTATTATTAACTAGATTCATTATTTATTAATGAAATTAGCTCTATAATAAATTTTATTAATTTTTAAAAGATAGGATTTAAATATGTTAAGAAAAATACTCACTATTCTCTCATTTTTAGCTGTAATTTCTGTATCTGCAGTTCACGCTGATCAAAAGAAAATTGGCTTTATATATATTGGACCTCCAGGTGATCACGGATGGACATACATGCATGATCAAGGCAGAATTTACATGGAAAATGCGCTAGGAGACTCAATTTCAACAACTTACATAGAAAATGTCCCTGAAAATGCTGATGCAGTCAGAGCTATTAGAAAATTAGCCGCATCAGGTCATGATCTAATTTTCACAACGTCTTTCAATTACATGGATCAAACTCTTGAGGTAGCTAAAGAGTTTCCAGATGTCAAATTTGAGCACGCTACTGGGTTTAAGAGAATGGATAATGTTTCAACATATTCTGCAAGATTTTACGAGGGTAGAACTATTATTGGACACATTGCTGGTAAAATGACTAAGACTAATACTATTGGATATATAGTTTCTTTTCCCATACCAGAGGTTATAAGAGGAATTAATGCATTTTATTTAGCTGCCTCTAAAGTCAATCCTGATGTAAAAATTAAAATTATTTGGAATTATTCTTGGTATGATCCTGGAAAAGAGGCTGATGCAGCGAACACTTTGATAAACCAAGGTGCAGATATAATAGTTCAACATACTGACTCATATGCACCGTGCCAAGCTGCCGAAAAAGCTGGAGTACTTGCTTTTGGTCAAGCCTCAAATCAAGAAGCATTCTGCCCAAATTCTCATATGACTTCGATTGAGGATATCTGGGGACCTTACTATGCTGCAAAAGCGCAAGCGGTTGTTGATGGCACATGGTCTTCCGAAGATACATGGCAGGGGTTTAAGGACGGTATGGTAGAAATGTCACCTTATAACACAAAACTCTTACCATTAGACTTAATTTTGGAAGCAAAAAGTATGGAAACAGCAATTGAAAATGGAACTCTTCATTCATTCGAAGGTCCTATTTATAATCAAGCTGGTGAACTTGTTGTCAAAGAGGGCGAAGTCGCTGACGATGGTATGTTGGCCTCTATGATGTTTTATGTTCAAGGTATAGACGGAGAGGTGCCTCAATAGAATAAAATAAATATTTAATCCTGTTCCCAAGGAAAAACAAGCCAGTCTTTATCTTTAAAATCATATAAATGAAGATCGGCTTGTTTTTTTCCTGAAGTCTTAGCATATAAAACAACAAACTTTGAATTTGGCATCATATCTTTAACTATTTTTGCTGTGTCACCGCTGTCAACTAAATCATCAATTACAACCAGTTTTTTCTCAGACTTAATTCTTTTAAAAATCCTAATATCATTATTTTTTCTTCTGTCTGAGTAAGTTTTAAGAGCAATAACATCAATATCCTGAATTCCTAAATAATTAGCAATAATAGACCCTGGTATGAGGCCACCCCTAGATATGAGAATTAGTTTTTTAGGTTTATATTTTTTTTTTATTAATTTTGCTAATTTTATACAATCAGTATGTATATCGTGATAGCTTAAAAAAACCTGTTTCATTCAAGGATTATAATAAAATTAAAATGAAAAGCAATTTAGCCATTTTGAGTTCAGATCAAAAATCAATTGATTTTGTCAAAGATAATAACTTATCTATAAAACTAAATTTATATGCAAATAGTTCAAGGAGTATCGAAGTAGCACAGAAATTTGCAGATGCTAACAATATCAACAAATATTATGGTTCATATGAAGATCTTATAAATGACAAAAATGTTGATTTTATTTTAAATTTTTTGCCCCCAGGTATTAAATTTGAATATATTTATCTTTGTCTAAAAAATAATATTAAAGTTATAACCGATTACCCGATTATTACTAATTCAAATGATTTAATTTATTTCAATAGATTGATAAACACAAATTTGATTAATAATCTTTTTTTAATAGATGAAGTAAATATAAAAAAGCTATATTTATGTTCGATTAAAAAAAATATTATTTCTTTTACAAAATCTTTCCAAGATCTAAATAAACTTGAGAATAGTTTAAATAGAAAAGATGTTTTATTTGAATTATGCCCAGAGCTTTTTTACTTAATTTATAAGTATCGTGAAAAAAAAATATCGATTTTTAAAATTGAAAGTGCTCTTGATAAGTTAACCAATAAATTAACACATCTTAAGTGTAATATTGAGATAGATCAAAAGTTAAAAATTAATGTAATATTAACTAGCAATTTTGATAAAAATTTAACCAATACAGTTAAAGAGAAGCAAATTAAGCTTAATAAACCTATTTATAACTACAAAGATCTAAATTTTTTTATAAATTCAAAAAAATCTTTTGAAAACTTATCTATTTTTACATATTATCCGTACAAATTGTTTCAAGAGGTTTTTTATGAGTGAAAATATAACATTCGCGGTTTCAGGTTCCGAAACCTATTATCACAAGGATTGGTTAAAATCTAAGGGTTTTAAATGGGTTGTATCATCAAAAAAATGGGAAAAATTAAATATACTAGAAATTGAAGCTGATCAATTATCAGAATATTGCAGAGAGTTTGGGCTCTACTATGAGAGATCAGACAAAGGTATGCCAAAATTTGATTATGAAAGTTATTTATGGGATGGAAACATACCAGATAAATCCTCTTGGTATAAAGAAAAGAACCTTCCAAATACAACAAACAAAAAGGATTAATTAATTAATACTGAAAGTATCCCATATAAAAAGATTATCAAAGCTATTAACAATGCAAAATAATATGGAGCTTTGTCTCTTTTCATAAATGAAGCCATTATTACCAAATACTTATGTACTTAACAATAAATATTTACAATCAATTATTTCACCAAGTACAGATATTATTGATTACAATTTTACTTCTGATCAGGTTCATAAGCTCAATCTTTTGCAAATTCTGAGACCAGATATTTATTTTAATAAGAAACTTTCTGATGAAGAATTTTTTAATTTATCAAAGCAGTATTACCAGAGACTTATTGATGAAAAAATTATATACAAATCAGACAGTGAATATTTTTTATACAGAATTGACTCTGATGGTCATACTCAAACAGGATTAATTTCTCTGTTAAATATACAAGACTACATAAATAGAAATATAAAGCCTCATGAAAAAATTTTAGTAAGCAAAGGTAAAGAAAGAGCTGATCAATTATCTAAAGTAAAATTCCAATTATGTCCCATCTACCTATTTTATGATGATGAAAATATAGATTTAAATCTTGATATTCATCACGACAAAAAACCATTAATAAAGTTTAAATCTGGAAAATATACTCACTCAATATATAAAACTAAAACTGATTTCACTGGTATAAATTTTAAGGAACTTTTTGTTGCAGATGGCCATCATAGAATAGAGGGTTTTGCTCAATTAGATGTTGATAAAGAAACTAAATTTCTATCTATTGTTTTTCCAAAATCTAAATGCTTAAACCTAGCATATAATAGAAGTATTAAATTCCCTGATACCTACAATAAAGATTCGTTTGTGACTGACTTGAAAAAATATTTCCATGTTGAAGAGCTAAAATATCATGAAAAGATAGACCGTTTCTTCGTTATCTACTATCAAGGTAAGTATTTTAAAATAGACTTAAAAAACGATTTTTCTACAAATGGCGCAGACTGCATTGATTTTGGTGAGTTTGTTTTGAAAGAAATTTTGAAAATTCAGGACGAGACTAATGATCAAAGGGTCGAATTCGTCCCACCCTCATTAGGCACAGATTATTTGATTAATCAAGTTGATACGGGTATAACAGATTTATCGACATTAATGAGACCAGTAAGTATGGATTTAGTCATAGAATACTCTAGAAATTTAAAATTTATGCCACCTAAAGCTACTTGGTTCGAACCTAAACCACTAGATGGTTTATTTTTTTACAAAATTATTGAATAGTTCATAAACACTAAGGAGAGATATTAATTATGCAAAAACCTACCATTAAACCAAATCATCCATTCTTTTCCTCAGGACCTTGTTCCAAAAGACCTGGATGGAAATTAGAAGTTTTAAATGATGCCGTTTTAGGTAGATCGCATAGAGCAAAAAGTGGTAAGGCAAAACTCAATGAAGTAATTGTTAAATCGAAGCAAGTTTTAGAATTACCAGATGATTATTTAGTAGGTATTGTGCCTGCCTCTGATACTGGTGCAATAGAAATGGCTATGTGGAGCCTTCTTGGTCTAAAAGATGTAGAAGTATGTGGTTGGGAGACTTTTGGATTAACATGGGTAAAAGATATTACAAAACAATTAAAATTAGGCAATGTAACAGTTCATAAAACTGATAACTATGGTGAACTTCCTGATTTGTCAAAAGTAAATTTTGATAAAGATGTTGTTTTTACATGGAATGGCACTACTTCAGGTGTATGTATCCCTAATGCAGATTGGATACCAGATAATAGACTAGGTCTATCTATTTGTGATGCCACTTCAGCAGTTTTTGCTATGGATATGGACTTTAAAAAACTAGATGTTGTGACTTGGTCATGGCAAAAAGTTTTGGGAGGAGAGGCTGCACATGGTATGATTGCCTTATCACCAAGAGCAGTTGAAAGACTTGAGACTTATGAGCCATCTTGGCCAATGCCTAAAATTTTTCAATTAGCTAAAAATAAGAAGTTTTCCAGAGAAATTTTTGAAGGAGCTACTATAAATACTCCCTCCTTGCTCGCCGCGGAGGATGCATTGGACGCATTGAATTGGTGTATTGAAATAGGTGGTCAAAAAGAATTAATATCTAGATCAAAAAAAAATCTTCAAGTCATTAAGGAATGGATTGATCAGAGAGATTGGGTTGAATTTTTAGCTGTTGACCCAAATACATATTCTTCAACAAGTATATGTTTTAAGTTTACACATCCTGACTTTGTAGCTTTAGATGATGATAATCAAAAAAAACTTGTAAAAGAAATATGCTCTACATTAGAGAAAGAGGAGGCTGGGTACGATATAAATGCATATAAAGATGCACCAGCAGGTATAAGAATTTGGGGAGGTGCAACTGTTGAAGCCTCTGACATTGAAAAAGTTCTACCGTGGATCGAATGGTCTTTTTTTGAAACAATGGGAAGGTATAAATAATGAAGATTTTAATTTCTGATAAGATGAGTGACAAGGTAGAAGATGTCTTAAAGTCAAAACAAATTGATTATGATATTAAAACCGGGATGTCTCCTGAGGAACTTAAAGGTGTGATTGATCAATATGATGGCATCTTAATCAGATCTGCAACTAAACTAACCTCAGATATACTCTCTAACTGTAAGAACCTTAAAGTTATTGGTAGAGCGGGAGTTGGTGTCGATAATGTTGACCTTGATCAAGCAACAAAAAATCGAATTCTAGTGATGAATACACCTCTGGGAAATCTAGAGGCAACAGCTGAGTTAAGTGTCGGTTTAATGTTTTCAATTATGAGAAATATTCATCTAGCTAATGACTCAACTCATCAAGGAAAATGGGAAAAACCTAAATTTCTTGGTACTGAGTTAAAAGGAAAAGTGCTTGGAATAGTAGGCTATGGCAACATAGGCCAAAGAGTTGCAGAAATATGCTCAACAATTGGAATGAAAATTATTACTAATTCTAAATCAGCAAGCGATGATGATTTATCAAAATTTAATGTTAAAAAGGTCTCGACAGAAGATTTAATTAAGGAAGCTGATATCATTACTCTTCATACAAAATTGAATGATGAAACAAAATATATGATTAACAAAGAAACATTATCAACAATGAAACCCACATCAGTGATTATTAATTGTGCTAGGGGCGGTCTGATTAATGAAACTGATTTAAAAGATGCACTCAATAATGAAATTATTGCAGGTGCTGCAATTGATGTTTATGAAAATGAACCTGCAACAGACAATGTAATGTTTGGAACAAAAAATTTACTTCTTACACCTCACTTAGGAGCTTCCTCAAAAGAGGCGCAATCTAATGTGGCAATTGATGTAGCAAATCAAGTTGCTGATTTTTTAAAAGAAAACAAGATTATAAATAACGTTAACTCTTTTTAAATTTTTTAAAATATTCATAAATAGAAATTTTTGTTAAGACGTTTTCTATAGATCTACTCTCATTTATTTTTTTTAATTCATTAAGACTCAATTTAAAAATTTTAATTTCCTCATTTTCATTTCTATTATAGAAATTTTTTAGCTTTATTTTTTCTACCTCTGCATAATAAACATGAACTATTTCATCAGAGTATCCTGGAACTGGGCAGTAGGTAGTTAATTTTATAATTTTTTTTGTATTGACTCCTATTTCTTCTTTGATTTCTCTTTTTAAAGCAGTAATTAGTGACTCACCTTTGTCTACTAATCCTCCTACAATTTCATATTTTAATGTTTTATTTCTGACAAAGTAAAAAGGTCTAAATTGCTTGATCAGATAAAACTTTTTCTCCTCAGGACTAAAACAAAGAGCAAAAACGACATCTCCAACATTTAATATTTCTCTAAAAATCTTATAAGGTTTTATTTTCTTGTTATAACTACGAACTAAAAATTGATATTTCCAAAACTTGAAGAAGCTGTTTGATATAAGTAATTTTTTTATTTTAGTAACTTTTTGCATGAGATTTAACTGTTTGACTATTTATAAGACAAAAGTATATATATTCAATACTCGGGGAGTAGCTCAGTCTGGTAGAGTGTCTGCTTTGGGAGCAGAAAGTCGCAGGTTCGAATCCTGTCTCCCCGACCAAATATAAAATGAAAAAAGTAACAATTAAGCGTCCTTCAAAAACTAATATGCAATCAGGCTTAAAAAAAACAAAGATGTGGATTATCGAGTTTGAGTTTGATCCTAGTCTCCAAAAGGATGTATTAATGGGCTGGAATAGCTCAAAAAACACAACTAAACAACTAAAATTAAACTTTGACAGCTTAGATGATGCTATCTTGTGGTGTCAAAAGAACTCATATCAATACAAAGTCGTTGATCAAACCTATAAACCAGTAAAACCAAAGAGTTATGCCAGTAATTTTTCAAATAATAGAAAAACTTCCTGGACACATTAGTAATTAAATATTCATTTTTTTTAAATATAATACTATTATCACAGCATAATTATTAATTAATAAGGGGGAAAGAAATGATTAAGTTCATTACTACTCTGCTTGCTTTATTTATGTTTAGCACGTCATACGCTAAAGAAGTTAAAGTTGGCATTATTTTAGGTTTTACAGGACCTATTGAATCATTAACGCCGGGTATGGCTGCAGGCGCTGAGCTAGCTTTTAATGAAGCTTCAGACTCAGGCGCATTATTAGGTGGTTCAACTGTTAGCTCTATTAGAGCTGACTCAACATGTATCGACTCAGCAGCGGCAGCATCTGCAGCTGAATTTTTAATTTCACAAGGTGTTACAGCAATTATGGGAGCAGACTGTTCTGGTGTCACAGGTGCAGTTCTTTCAAATGTAGCTGTTCCAAATGGAGTACCAATGATTTCACCATCTGCAACATCACCTGCATTGACTACTGCTGAAGATAACGGTTTGTTTTTTAGAACAGCTCCTTCAGATGCAAGAGGTGGAGAGGTTTTAGCAGACATTACTAGCGACAGAGGTATTTCAAGTGTTGCAATTACATATGTTAACACTGATTATGGTGTTGGCTTAGCAGATGTCTATGAAGCTGCAGCAATTGCTAGAGGTATTGAAGTTACAGCTAAAACTGCTCATGAAGGCGATAAGGCAGACTATAGTGCTGAAGTAGGTGTACTTTCATCAGCTGGTGGAGATGCATTAGTCGTTATTGGTTACTTAGATCAAGGTGGTAATCAAATTATCCAAGGATCATTAGATAGTGGCGCTTTTGATACATTTGTACTTTCTGATGGTATGATTGGTGATTCACTGACTGATACTTTTGGAACTGATCTTGATGGTTCCTTTGGTTCAATGCCAGGTTCTCTTGGTGCTGGTGCAATGCAATTTAAGGCTTATGCAGAGGCTAACGGTGTTGATCCATCAGTTTATGTTGGAGAGTCATATGACGCTGCTGCATTAATTATGCTTGCAATGTGTAAGGGTAAGTCTGATGACAGTGCATCAATTGCAGCAAACATTATGAGTGTAGCGAATGGTCCTGGTACAAAAATTTATGCTGGAGAACTTAAAAAGGGTCTTGAACTAGCATGTGCTGGATTTGCAGTTGATTACGATGGGGCGACAGATGTTAACTTTACAGAAGTAGGAGAGGCATTTGGAGCATTCCTTGAAAAAGGAATCGAAGGCGGTAAATTTACCGACGTAGCTCAAAGGTAATTTTTATTTTTTAGCCCCATCTTTTAGGTGGGGTTAAGATGCTATCAATTCTTTATAATTTTCTCCGGAAGTAAGCCTTTAGGTCTATATCGCATAACTAAGAGAAGTCCAAGACCCATCATTAAATATCTAAAGTATGGAACACTATTTACCAGATGTTCTCTAATGTAATTTGTTTCATCTAAATGATTAGTGAATATGTTGATGACAAGCAGTGCAAAAGGAGCTGATTGTATCCAAATAAACCAAACAACAAAACCCCCTAATATAGCTCCATAATTATTTCCTGTGCCTCCCAATAATACCATAACCCATATTAAGAAAGTATATCTTAAAGGTTGATAGCTTGATGGAGTGAAAAGACCGTCATAGGTAACTAACATTGCACCTGCAAATCCAATAATCGCAGAACCTAACATAAAAATAAAAAGGTGTTGCTTTACAACATTTTTTCCCATGGCTTTAGCAGCCTCTTCATTGTCTCTTATGGCTCTCATCATCCTACCCCAAGGAGAGTTCAGAGCTTTCTCAGAAAAATATAGAATTATTAATACAACAGCTAAAAAAATTAGACTAAAGCATAGCTTTACAAAAACTCCAGAAGAGGAGATTACGAGTTCATTAAGTAAAGAAGTTCTTTCATCAAAATCCAAGACATTTGATAATTTTGAAGAATTTAAAAATTCAACGAGTTTTATAAACCACTCAGAGTTTTGTAAATCCACTTCATATGGAACTGGTCTCTTCAAACCAATAACATTCTTTACCCCCCTTGATAGCCACTCCTCATGTTTGACAATCGTTATTATTATTCCAGAGACTAGTAAAGTTGATATTGCCAAATAGTCAGACCTTAACCCTAAACAAACTTTACCTACAACAAAAGCTACAAGGGCACATAAAATTGCTCCAACAAACCATGAAAATATAATTGGCAAATTAGCTCCACCTAAAAAACCTGATGTCGCTGCATTAATTGACTCAATTTTACTAATTGATGGACCAGCTATAAATTTAAGTAATGGTATAGATAAAATTATGATTACGAATATAAAATAATTTTTATATTTATGATTTGGTATTTTTTTATTTATTATTAAAACACTAAAAACAACTGTTAATAAAAATAAACCAGAAATTAAAATTCCAATACCGCCAGCACTCCATGCTTCAGGAACAGGTGGAACTGAAATTAAAACAGTTGCTAACCCTCCAATGGCCAAAAAACCCATTACACCAAAATTAATTAAACCAGCAAAACCCCACTGAATATTTACTCCCATCGCCATTACAGCAGAGATAAGACAGAGATTTAACATTGATAATGCAATGCCCCATGACTGAAATAGACCAACTAAAATAGTTAAAACAGTCATTACTGAGAAACAAATTTTAAACTCAGAATTTTTGATCATATGACTTTTCCTTTAAAGATACCATTTGGCCTAAAAATAAGAACGACAATTAATATTGCAAAAGAGATCGCAAATTTATAATCAGTAGAGATAAATTGTATTAGTGTACTAGGTTCTAAACCTTCAGGCATGATGTACTTAAAAAATTTTTTATATGCATAAGTAAGGCCTATTTCAGAGAAAGCAATTAGAAATCCCCCGTAAAATGCACCTAAAGGATTTCCAATACCGCCAACAATTGTTGCTGCGAAAATAGGAAGAAGATTGTTGAAATAAGTGAATGGCTTAAAACTTTTATCCAATCCATACAAAGTTCCAGCGACAGTTGCTAAAATAGAAACAATTATCCAGGTCAGTAAAACAATTTTTTTAGGGTCGATGCCTGATAGCAAAGCTAAATCCTCATTATTAGAATAAGCTCTCATAGATTTGCCTGTTTTTGTTTTATTTAAAAAATAAAAAAGTATGGAGCAAGTAATAATTGTCGTAATCAATGTTATTACTTGTGTTGATTTTAATGCAAGTCCCTCATTTAATCCAGTCATTTGCTTAAACTCTCTAGCTTTCATAATAAACTTATGACCATCCATAAAGTTTATATCGTTTGGTCCAATGATAATTCTAACAACTGCGTTTAAAACAAACATTATACCAAGACTAACAACTATAAATGTTACGGGATCACTTTTTTTATTTCTATAATATTCAAATACTGTTTTGTCAAAAAATAAACTCACTGCAATTGTCAATAGGATACCAACTGGTAATGCTAGTAAAGCAGTTGGAAGTAAACCAAAGGTAATTCCTTTTGATTGTAAAAACCAAGTAACAAGGATTACAATCATTGTTCCAAAAGCCATTAAATCCCCATAAGCGAAGTTAGCAAATCTTAAAACACCATAAATAAGAGTTACCCCAATCGCGCCCAAAGCCAACTGTGATCCATAAGTTATTCCAGGCACAATAATAAAATTTGTTAGAAGTATGATTGAGTTTAAAAAATCCATTTACCCTCCTAAAAAAGCCTTTCTAATCTCTTTATCATTTAGAAGATAATCGCCTTTCCCTTCGTAAGCATTTTTTCCTGTCACTAAAATATAACCTCGGTCAGATATTTCTAAAGCTTGGCGGGCATTTTGCTCAACCATTAGTATTGCTATGTTTTGTTTTTTTATATTTAGTATATGTTCAAATAATTCTGTCATAATTACAGGTGAAACACCTGCAGTTGGTTCGTCTAACATTAAAACATCTGGCTCAGTCATTAAAGCTCTGGCGATAGCAACCTGTTGTCTTTGACCACCTGATAATTCGCCTGCAAATTGATCCTTTTTCTCTTTAATTATGGGAAATAAATCGTACATCTCCTCTAATCTCGTTGATAAATTAGCATCATTTAAAAAAGCACCCATCTCTAAGTTCTCTTTTACTGTTAATTCTGTAAATATATTCTTAATTTGAGGTACAAAGGAAATACCTAGCTTTATTCTATCTTGTGTTTTGAGTTTTGTGATGTCTTTCCCATCAAGTACGACATTTCCATTTTTTAAGTCAAGTATACCAAGCATTGCTTTCATTGCTGTCGATTTACCAGCACCATTAGGACCTAGAATGGACACAATTTCACCTCTATTAACGCTAAAAGAGCACTCTTCGATAATATTTACACCTCCATAACCACCAGTTAAATTTGAAGCAGAAAAAAACATTATTTTTTTAATCCCTTACCTAAATAAGACTCAATAACTTGTTCATTTGACTTAACCTCTTCAGCTGAACCTTTAAAAAGAACTGATCCCTCAGCTAAAACAATTACGGGGTCACACAACTCGCTTATAAAGTTAAAATCATGTTCAATCATACAAAATGTGTAACCTTTATCTTGATTAAGTTTTAAAATTGAATCACTTATGTCTCTAAGGAGTGTTTTATTAACTCCAGCGCCAACTTCATCTAAAAAAACTATTTTAGCATCTACCATCATTGTCCTTGCCAACTCTAAAAGTTTTTTTTGACCTCCCGATAAATTTCCAGCTCTCTCGTTCTTAAGGTGTTCAATTTTTAAAAATTTTAATACTTCCATGGCTTTATCTTTAATTAATTCATCTTCTTTTTTAATTTTTTGACTATTCATCAGCGAATACAGAAGCTTTTCACCTTTTTGATTACCCGGCACTACCATTAAATTCTCAATAACTGTCATATTTGAAAATTCATGAGCTATTTGAAATGTTCTTAATACACCTAAATGAAATAAGTCGTGCGACTCTTCATTTGTTATTTCAACACCATTATAGAAAACTTTACCAGTATCTGGTTTAAGATTACCAGTAATTACATTAAATAAAGTAGTTTTACCAGATCCATTAGGTCCAATAATTCCTGTTATAGCTTTATCCTTAATTTCTAAGGAGCAATCATTTAGTGCAACTAATCCACCAAATGTTTTCACCAAATTTTCAACTTTTATTAAAATATTGTTCATTTAAAAATTAATGCATATTAAAGTAGAAAATATAAAGTTGAAGTGGTAAATATTCCAATAAATGCGCTCTTAGCTCAGCTGGATAGAGCATCTGCCTTCTAAGCAGAGGGTCGCAGGTTCGAATCCTGCAGAGCGCGCCATCTGCAACCTAAGATTTTTAAATAAAAATTTTTTAAAATAATATTTTTTAGAAAATGTCAGATATACAATATTGAAAAATCTTAACCCATGAAGTAATTACTTATTTGTGCTATAGGTGTTGTTGATGAAACATCTGCCCCTGCAGTCTCTCTAATCTTCACTATATCCTCTCTTTCTCCAAAAGACTTTATGAAAGATGGATCTTTCATTTCCACTAATACATAAACAGAACTCTCGTCAGCATTACAGCCAGCCCATATGATTTTAGAACCAACTTCATTCATTTTTGGCTCTAAACCTTTGGCCATTTCAGACCAAGTTTCCCATCCTTTTGAAATATTAATTGTTACAAGCATATTGACCATTGATTATCTCCTTACTTAAAAAATTTTTTCAATTTTAGACAAATTTTTAGATTAAATAAAATTAAATATACCCACCAATATTATTTGAAGATTTAAACTTAATTTATTAATTTTCAAAAATTGAAATATCTAATTTATTTAAATACTTTTTACAAATACTGAAATCATTATCCAAATGAAATAATCCTGGAAATGCAACACATTCAATTTTAGCATTAAAAGCTGAAAGTGCACTATCAACAGAATCCTCGATTGCTATACATTCATCTCGGTTTACGCCTAAATCATTAAGAGCCTTGATATAAATATCTGGGTCAGGTTTTACGTTTTTTATTAATTCATTGTTTCCAATAAAATCAAAATCTTTCTTTTCTATTTTTTTATTAAGAGTCTTAAAAATAGCATCAATATTTTCAATAGAGGTTGTTGACGCTAGACCAATTTTAATATCATTAAACTTAGCGTATTCAATTACCTCTAAAACCCCATCACGAGGATTAATAAAATTATTTTCTAAATAATTATTAAAAAAAAGAGTTTTAATTTCTCTTACTTTTTTTGAGTCAACAAATTTTTTCTTTAAATTAGAAAAATAATTGACTCTATTAGCTCCACCTGATTTTTTAAGTAAATTCTTATAATTTTCTTTATCCCAGTACCAATCTAAACCTAATGTTTTGAAAGCTTGATTAAAAGATTGTCTTTGAATATCTGATGTTTCAACTAAGGTCCCAATTGAACCAAATATGACTGCTTTCATCAAATTACTTGTAAAATTTATTTAAAATAATTATTATTGTGCTGTCCAACCGCCGTCAATAACTAAAGATGTCCCTGTAATCATTGAAGATGCATTAGAAGCTAAATAAACTGTTGCAGTTGCAATATCACTCTCTTTAGCTAATCGACCAAGAGGTATATTTTTTAATACCATATCTTTAAATTTTTTATCTTTAAAAAATTTTTTTACCATTGGTGTTTCTACAAAGGTTGGGCAAATAGAGTTCACACGAATATTTTTCGCAGCTAAATCTAAAGCCATACCTTTTGTTAAACCTTCTATTCCAAATTTTGACATATTATAAATGCTTCTGTTAGGCGCGCCAACTTTTCCTAATTGAGAAGACATATTAATTATACTTCCTCCTATAGATTTTCTATTTTTGTTTACCATCATTTTCTTGATTGATAATTGGGCAACATGAAAAGCTATTTTTAAATTAAGATCTATCATGTAATCCATATCTTCTCTTTTAATTTTAGTAAAATGCGCTGGACGATTTGTTCCTGCATTATTGACAAGAATATCAATTTTTCTAATTTTTTTAAAAACAGTATCTAATTTTTCTATATCAAATAAATCACATTCAAAAAATGTACATTTTCTTTTATATGAAATAATTTTTTTTTGCACGCCCAATAAATCTTTTTTAGTTCTACTTATGATTATTAAATCTGCACCTGCTTGTGCCAAAGCAATAGCACATGCTTTTCCGATACCTTTACCAGCTCCAGTTACAAGTGCTGTTTTATTTTTTAAATTAAAATTTTTCAAATACATATATACATTTACAATTATAATTTTTATTTATTAAAAAGAATAATTTTTTCAAAGTTAAATTTAACATTTATAATATCACCAGTTTTAACTGAAATATCACCGTCGCATTCAACCACCACAGGTTCAACATGACTATCTAAGTAGATAAAAGTACTTGAGCCAAGTTTTTCAACAACAAAAGCTTTGCTACGCCAGTTGTAATCATTGTCAAAACTTACGTAGATATTTTCAGGTCTTATACCAACAATGATTTCTTGTTTTTTAAAATTTATATCATTTTCATAATTAAATATAAATTTGGAATTTAAAAATTCTATTTCAATATCATTTTTGTTTTTTGAAATAAATTTAGCTGGAATAAAATTCATTTTGGGTGAACCTATGAAACCAGCAACAAATAAGTTATTTGGTTTATTATATAATTCTAAAGGTTTGCCTAATTGAGAAATCTTGCCCTCATCCAGTACGACTATCTCGTCTGATAGTGTCATAGCCTCAGTTTGATCATGAGTTACATATATCATTGTTGCATCAAGTTGTTCATGTAATTTTGCCAACTCAACCCTCATTTGAACTCTTAAAGCAGCATCTAAGTTCGAAAGAGGTTCATCGAATAAAAAAACTTTCGGTTTTCTTGTTATAGCTCTTCCTATTGCAACACGTTGACGTTGCCCACCTGATAATTGTTTTGGTTTTCTATCTAACAATTCTTCGATTTGTAATATTTTAGCTGCCTCTTTAACTCTGCTATTTATCTCATCCTTTGATTTCTTTTCTATCTTTAATCCAAAAGCCATATTTTCAAATACAGTCATATGCGGATACAGAGCGTAAGATTGGAAAACCATAGCTATTCCTCTATCTCTTGGTGGTAAGTCATTAACAGATTTATTATTTATAAGAATGCTTCCTGAATTAATTTCCTCTAGACCAGCTATCATTCTTAAGAGTGTTGATTTTCCACAACCAGAAGGACCAACGAGTGTTGTAAAAGACTGATCTTTAATTTTTAGAGAAAAATCTTTGATAACATGAGTTTTACCATAATATTTATTTATTGATTGTAATTCTATTTCAGCCATTTTGTTAATTCAAATAAACTCTATAACATATTATTGATCTTTTAACTTAGATATTGGTTTTCCATACTCTACATTTACACCACCAAATCTTCTTGCACGAACATTACATTGTTCTGCGTGACCAATAAAACCTTCTAAATATGATAATCTTGATCCATATTCTGCAATTTTTGTAGCTGCTTCATCGGTTGTAATTTTTTGATAGGTATGAGTCTTTATGAATTTACCAACCCATAAACCACCAGTGTATCTTCCAGCTTTTTTTGTCGGTAATGTATGGTTTGTTCCTATTACTTTATCTCCATTCGCAACATTTGTTCTTGCACCCAAAAAAAGTGCTCCATAAGATGTCATATTTTTTAAAAACCATTCATCTCTATCTGTCATTACTTGAACATGCTCTGAAGCTATCTCATTAGCTTTCATTAACATTTCATCATAACTTTCACATAAAATTATTTCACCATAATCTTTCCAGCTAACACCAGCAGTATCTTTTGTTGGTAAAATTTTGAGCAGTCTATCTATTTCTTTTATTGTTTCTGTTGCTAAATCTCTTGAATTAGTAATCATTATTGCAGGAGAATTATAACCGTGCTCTGCTTGACCAAGAAGATCAGTAGCACATATTTCTGCGTCTACAGTATCATCGCAAATAATCATTGTTTCGGTAGGACCGGCAAATAAATCGATCCCAACCTTACCGAATAATTGCCTTTTTGCTTCTGCAACATATGCGTTTCCAGGACCAACAATCATATCTACTGGTTCTATGGTTTCAGTTCCAATAGCCATAGCTCCAACACCTTGCATTCCACCTAAAACGTATATTTCATGTGCTCCTCCCATTTTCATAGCTGTAACTACAGCAGCATTTGGTTTTCCTTGATAGGGTGGTGTTGTTGCTATTATTCTTGGAACTCCAGCAACTGAAGCAGTGACTACAGACATATGAGCTGATGCCACCATTGGAAATTTTCCAGCAGGAACATAACAGCCAACTGATTGAACAGGTATATTTTTATGTCCAAGAATTACACCTGGTTGAGTTTCTACTTCAATTTCATTTAAACTTTTTAATTGTGCCTCAGCAAACGATCGAACTTGTTTTTGTGCAAATCTAATATCCTCTTTGTCATTATCAGAAACTTCATCCACTAATTTACTTATTTCATCTTCAGATAATCTAAATGAACTAGGTGAGTATTTATCAAATTTCTCTGATAATTCTCTTACATAGCTATCTCCCTTTAATTCAATTTCTTTTAAAGTGTTCTCAACTACTGCTTTAACTTTATTGTTTTCTTCAGCTCTTTGTTTTTCATTTAAACTTTTTTTGATAAATTCAACTGTCATTTTTATTTCTTATGAACTAATTTGAGCACATCTATTCCTAATTGAAATAAAATATGGACAATATCTATTGGTACCCAATTTTCCCTAATAAGACCCTCATTATGTAAATAAAAATCCATCACTCTCATAGTAACTAATTTATTAGTAGGTTCATATCCGAGCCAATCACTTGAACCGTGTGTAGCCTGAATACTGTGCCAACCACCTGTCATAGAATAATTACCATCACCTATTTCAATGTAATGGCCAATTTTCCAATAATTTCTCTCTTTAAACGTCAATCTAAATGGTAGCTGATGATGCTCAATAAAACCTTTTAAACCTCTGGCAGTGCCTATGCCACATGGTCCGTACCACATCATTTTCGGATGCCAATAATCTTTTTGAGGATGGTTAATTAATTTCTGTCTGACACTATCTTTAGTAGCTCCAGTCTCAGTTTCTGGTTTTATATCTAAACTTCTTTGCATCGTAAGACCCTGATCAAGAGTTCTAGCTGATAAATCAGAGTCTAGGTTTTCAAAGGTTGTTCCGTCTCCAGTAATGGGTCCTGGCCACATTTCTTCTATACCTAAAGATGAATTAATTGGCCAAAAACCTGCTTGCCTTATAAAATCCATTATATCAATTAACACATGAGAATTGATTATTTTTTCATTTTCTATTTGATGAACCTCACAAATTCGTAAATGAATAGTTTTTCCATTGGAGGGAACACCTAACCATGGATTGACAAAAGTGCCAGTTAAATGACCAACAGTTGAGACATAAACCCTATCTTGAAAACTCCCTCCAATTATTAAATTATCTCTTCTCTCTAAATCTGGAAAAGAATTCAGTAAAGGTTTCCAAAGGGTATTCATTATTTCATCAATGCCTTTTATATGGTTTACAGGGTGGAATGCATAGATTTCAGCATTTTCATGATATGCATTCTTTATATTTTGACTTAAATCACTATCTTTGGACTCAGAAATTTTTTTGAGAAGATTTCTAATTTTTTTTTTATTTAATATATTTTCTTTAGGGTCCAAATTTATAATTTTTGCCCCACTTTTAATTGGAATACCGGTATCAAAATTTTTAATTTCGCTCAAGTTATATTGCCTCACCTATCTAATATAAATAAATATTACTTTGATTAACTTCACAATTTAAATAATATTTAACAAAATGAGGAAATTTAAATTCTAATTAATGACGCAGGATATTAACAGTCGTTTGGTAAAGTTTAATGAACTAATTCCAAGTAAAGTTCCATTTGTAGAAGGGAAGCTCAAAGGGCATCAAGATAGACTGAATTATTCTATAGTTGGCCCTGGAGTGAGTGAGGATACCAAGCAAAACGTTAAAATAGCTGAAGAACATGGCTTCAATATCGGTGCAGTAAGTGCCGCTCCAATGAATGGATCGGGACTTCATAGCCACACGACTGCAGAAGTATTTTTGATATTTTCAGGCTCTTGGCGCTTTTATTGGGGCACAGATGGTAAAGAGGGCGAAGTAGTTTTAAACAAGGGAGATGTTGCTTCATTTCCCACTAATATGTTTCGAGGATTTCAAAATGTAAGTGATGAAAACGCATTAATATTTGTTGTCCTTGGAGAAAATGATCCGGGTGTGATAACATGGACACCAAAAGTTTTAGAAAAAGCAAAAGAGTCTGGAATGGTTTTATTAAATGACAATACCTTAATTGATCTTGATAAAAATAAAATACCAGACGGAAAAGCTGCCCTTGAACCTATTAAAGAAAAAGATCTAGAGTCTTTCGATCATTACACTTCTGAAGAAATTGAAAAATATGTAATACGTTATGAAAATAAGGATAAATATTTAAAAGATGATGAGCATTATAACTCTAATTCAATTTTAAATTACCTTGACCATTTTAATGTTCATAACAAAGATTTTGAGCCAAACATAGACCATAATACTGGCTTTGGTTTGACAATGTTAAATGGTAAGAATGCTCACATTCATCCGTACACATTAAAAGAGTCTGAAGTTTATTTATGTTTAGAGGGTGAATGGGAAGTAACTTGCAATGATCAAAAAACCACAATTGGACCAAACGACTCTTTCTCGTCTCCAAGAGGATCAAATAGAAGTTTAAAAAATATTAGCAATCAAGAAGGAAGTATCTTTATTATACGACAAAAAAACCTCTAATAATGAAAGGTTTTGATAATAAATTTTTAGATCTACCAGATTATATATTTAAAATAACATATCAAATTTGGGAAAATAAAGATGTTGAGTCAATTAGAGACTATTATGCTGAGGGTATTCCAGTTAGATCTCCAGACGGTGTAATATATGGCCCTGATGCTGTAGTGAAGGCTACTTATGCCACTTTGAATGAATTTCCAGATCGACAGTTATTAGGCGAAGATGTTATTTGGATTGGTAATGAAGAACATGGATATTTATCATCACATAGAATTTTATCTAAGGCGACGCATTTAAATGATGGTATTTATGGAAAAGCTACTGGTAAAACTCTCAAGTATCGAGTAATAGCTGATTGCGCTTGCAAGAATAACCAGGTTTATGATGAATGGCTTGTAAGAGACCAGGGTGCTATTGTTCGGCAGTTAAATATTGACCCTAAAAAACATGCAGCAAAAGTAATTGAAAATCAAGGCGGTAAAGATAAATGCCCAGCTCCCTTTAATAACGATACCTCACATGAAGTAAAATATATACAAATACCGATCTCAACAAATAATACTGGAATAGATTATGCTAACATTTTAAAGGAAATATTTAATAATAATTTTAACATAATAGATAAAGTTTATGATCGATCAGTCAATCAAGAGCAGCCTGGAGGCAAGAAAGCATTAGGGGTAGATGAGGTAAAGAGTTTTTGGTCTTCACTAAGATCTATGTTTCCGGATTCAATTTTTAAAGTTGAACATGTATGCTATTTAGAGGAAAAAAATGAGTATAAAAAGGCATCCATCAGATGGTCACTAGAGGGAATTCATTCAGGACCTGGTTTATTTTCTAATCCTAGTAATGCAAATGTTCATATAATGGGAATATCTCAGGCTGAATTTGGTCCAAGAGGGATCAAAAATGAATGGGTTCTATTTGATGAAACAACAATTTGGAAACAAATTTTATTAAAAACTGGATAACAATTGAAACTACTAACAAAAAGAGAAAAGAAAATTATTGAATACATAAGAAATTATGACACTCCAACTATCTCAAATTCACTAGAATTATTAGATCCAACTCTACGATCAAAAGGACACACACAAAAAACAATGCATTGTATTAATCCAAGTTTAAAACCAATCATTGGTTTTGCCAAAACAGCGATTATTACATCCAGAAAAAAGAAAAATACAAATATAATTAAAAATAGAGATAAATATTACGAGTATATGTTCGAAGGAAACTACCCAAAGATTTGTGTTATCGAGGATAAGGATAAGACTAATACAATTGGTGCATGGTGGGGTGAACTTAATGCATCTATACATTTAAATTTTGGATTTGTTGGAGCTATAACAAACGGAGCAATGAGGGACTTACAGGAGATAAATAGAAAGTTTCAAATATTAAGTGGTGAAATAAGAGTAGGGCATGGATACAATCAAATTCATAAAATCAATTGCAATGTTGATATTTTTAATATGAAAGTAAAACCTGACGACCTTATTCACGCAGACTTACACGGTGCTGTTATAATAAAAAGAGACTTTTTAATTGAATTACCATTGGCTATTAAAAAAATGATAAAAAAAGAAAAAATAATTTTTGATTTCTTTAGAAATAATAAAAAATTTTCGAAAAAACAATTTTTAGATAAGTATAAAAAATTTATCAATTCATAATTATTATGGCATCTAAAATTTTGACAACACACGTTGGTAGCTTACCAAGATCCAAAGAACTATCAGAATATCTCTTTACCAAGGATAAGGGTGAAGAATACAACAAAAAATTATTTGGAAATATTTTAAGCTCAAATGTTGAACAAATTGTAAAAAGACAACTTGAAGTTGGGTTAGATTTCATAAGTGACGGTGAGATGAGCAAGATTAGTTATGCTACTTATATTAAGGATAGAATTGATGGTTTTTCAGGAGAAAGTGAACGAAGAGCACCTGCCGATTTAGACGATTTTCCAGACTATAAGGAAAAGTTAGCTATTAGTGGAGGAACACCTACTTATTCAAGACCATGTTGCACCAATGAATTAAAAATAAAAGATAATTTTTCTTTGTTAAATGATATTGAAAATTTTAGCAACGCCTTAAAAAAGTATGGTCATGCAAAAGCATTTATGAATGCAGCATCACCGGGTGTTATTAATGTTTTTATGCCAAATAAATTTTACACTAGCGATGATGAATATTTAAATAAACTCTCTAGTATTATGGCAAATGAGTATGAACAAATTACTAATGCAAATATTCATGTTCAATTAGACTGTCCAGATTTAGCACTAGCTAGGCATATGAATTTTAAAGATCTATCTGAGGAGGATTTTTTAAAAAAAGCTGAAATGCAAATTGAGTGTTTAAATCATGCTTTAAAAAACGTTGATATTGAAAAAACTAGAATGCATATTTGTTGGGGTAATTATGAGGGGCCACATACTCATGATATAGCTCTAAAAAAAATATTACCTATAATTTTAAAATCAAAAGTTAAATATTTTCTAATTGAGTCATCCAATCCTCGACATGCACATGAGTGGAAAGTCTTTGAAGAAATTAAATTACCAAAAGATAAAGTGTTAGTACCTGGCGTAATTGACTCTACATCTAATTTTGTAGAACACCCAGAAGTAGTAGCTGAAAGATTAATTAAGTATTCAACAGTAGTGCCTAAAGAGCAATTAATGGCTGGAACTGATTGTGGCTTTAGTACTTTTGCAGGCTTTGGAAAAATTGATGAAAATATTTGTTATGAAAAACTTATTGCACTAGTGGAGGGTACTAAACTCGCTTCTAAATTTATTTAGAATTTTCATTTTTATTTCTCTCAAGTAAATCAATACCCACACATTTTAAAAAATGAAGATGATCAATTAATATCCAATTTTCTGCTATTTTATCTCCATCTCTTCTATAAAGGTCAACAACTCTCATCTCCCCAATAAGATTTGTGTCTTGTTTGAAACCCATGTAGTTACCTTTTGGTTTCATTTTTAAATTTGGCCAACCAAACCATCCACCATAATTTCCCTCTGAGTTTTCAAGTATATGCCCAGAGAAATCTATAAAATCTAAATTATCCTCAAAAGGACCCGTGTGACCTTTTAAATAACCATCATAGGTATATGATGCACCAATACCCCCTGGTCCCCACCATATCATGTCCTCATGCCAGTCTTTTTGTAAATCAGGAATTGTTGTCCTCATCCCCTCACCAATTAATCGATTTGCCATTCTCATTATAAGTTCAAGAGTTTTCTTTCCTTCTATTTCACTTTGTTTTTCAAAGCATAAACCCTGATGTGTTTTAGGTCCCGGATTAAAGCCAATCATCCCCGTTGACTCCGGGACAACTGATAAATTTAAATGTTGCATAAATTTTAAAATGTCTAAAAAAAAGGCACCTTCTTGTATTTTGTTATCCTCGACTTTATAAAACTCGCAATACCATAACATTACAGTCTTAAAATTTGGTTGAATGTCAAAAAAAGGAAAATTAAAACTTCCAAGCAAATGTCCCATATTCACAACCCATTTTGAAGAATGATTGTCAACTAAATTTGTGCCAGCATAAAAGATATCCATTCTTCTTTGGATAGGCTTAAATGATTTTTTTATAGGAAACCAAAATTTTGTTACAAATTCTTCAATGCCTATTATCTCGTTAAAAGGATGTGTACATTTCATATTAAAATTATTAGATGTATACTTAGAAATTATTTCAATTAAGTTATCCTCATTAGCATTATCAACTTCATTTATAAAATTTAATACTAATGATTTTTCTTTCTGAAAATCGGACATTAGTCTATTTATAATACAAAAGAAAAAATAATAATATTCATTTTATATAAAATTATTGCTTTGAATTTTATTTAATAGTATTAGTAAATTTATTTATGAAAAAAACTTTAATTAAAGATTTAAAACCAATCCCTTTAAAAGATCATCATATGCCTAAAAATTTTGATATCTCTCTTAAATCTTATGGCGGAGGTGGTAATGCTAAATCTTTAAATCCAAACCCTAAAAATTTACCATTTCAATCAATGCAGGGATTTGAAAAACAATATAAAAATATAATTGATTATATTGTCAGAATTACCTACAGCATATGGGAAGAAAAAAATATTGGTTATATATATGATACTTATAGCCCAAAATGTCGTGTTTGGGATGAACTTGGATTACAATTCGGATCTGAAAAAATAGTCTCTGATACAGTTCATACTAACAACGCCTTCCCAAATATTCGATTATATGCTGATGAGGTTATATGGGCAGGAGATGACAAAACTAGTTTTCATACTTCACACAGAACTATAATTACGGGCACGAACACTGGTTATAGCAATTTTGCCAAACCAACAGGTAAATCAGTTAGGTTGTTCTGTATTGCAAACTGTGTTGCAAAAAATAATGAAATATATTACGAAAATGTTGTTTATGATACTGCAGGTTTAATAAAACAATTAGGCTTAGACTTAAATGAAGTAGCAAAACAAATTGCTAATAAAGGAAATATTGGTCCATTTGCTCCTGATTTTAGAAATTCAAAACCCAAAAGAAATATTAAAAAGTTAAACCCCATAAGCTTCGCGATACCTGATAAAATTAAAAACATTAGAGAATTTGTTCATGCGGTTTTTGATACTATTTGGAATAGAAGAAATTTTTCTGCTATTGATAGTGTTTATACAAAAAATATAAAATTTGAAGGATCAACTAGTCGAAAATTTGTTGGAATACCAAAGCTGAAACATTTTATAATTTCATTAATTGCATCATTTCCTGACCTTGCACTAAGTATTGAAGATTTATATTGGATGGGAAATAGTAAAGACGGTTATTTAGTATCAATTCGTTGGGGCGCTGTGGGAACTCACAAAGGAAATGGAATTTATGGAAAACCATCTAATAAAGAGTGTTATCTTTGGGGCATTACACAATGGGAAATTAAAAATAATAAAATCACAAAAGAATGGACTGGTTTCAATGAATTGGCAATCTTAATACAAATTTTAGGAGAAAAAAAATGAATTTAAATGAAAGTAAAATACTATTGCAAAATATGTACGATGCCTTGAATGCACAAGATTTAGAGGCACAGCATAAATATTGGAATGATGATATGATTTGGCATGGACCTCCAGGTTTTGGTGATATACACGGTATTGAAAATTTTAAATATAAGGTTCTTAAACCTTTTTATGAAGCGTTTCCAGACTATCATGTAAAAAATGATATTGTTGTCGCAGAAGGTAATTGGATAAGTGCGACAGGTTATTTAACTGGCACTCATAGCGGAACTTATTTAGGTGTAAAACCAACTGGTAAGGCAATTAAAATGCAGTTTTCTGATTTTTGGACAATAGAAAATGGTAAATTTATGGATAATTATGTGATGGTCGATAACCATGGTGTTTTCGAACAAATGGGCCTTAGTTTTAGATAAAAGAGAATATCATAATAATTTCCGCGACCATTTCTCTTACATTTAAATTTTATTTTATTTAGTATATTAAAATTAACAATTTATTAACATAAAGAAGAGGAAATAAATGAAAAAACTAATAATAGCTCTATTGATCTCTTTTGCATCTACTAGTGTTTTTGCGGGTAGCCATTCACCTTGTGGTGTAACAAGCGGTTCAATAAATATTTTAGCTAACGAATTTACTACATACAGAATTTTTATGGATGAAGTAAAAAGTTGTGCTGGACCAGAGGCGGATTTTAATGTCACGCACTCTGTTGACCATAATAAATTACAAGTAGCTGCTTTATCAGCAAACCCTGCTGAATTTTCTGCAAAATTAGTTACTAATGGTTCAATTACACCTTTAATGAATGACGGTTTAATTCGTCCACTAGATGATTTAGTTGCAAAATATGGGTCAAACTTAAATGATAATCAAAAGATTACAATTGATGGTAAGATTTATGCTGTAGCTTTTATGGCTAACGCACAACATCTTTGGTACAGAGAGAGTATTCTTAACGATTTAGGCATAGCTGTTCCTTCTACTTATGAAGAAGTAATTGCTGCTGCTGAAAAAATTAAAGCAGCTGGAGTAATGGAAAATCCATATGCAGGAGCTTTCAAATCAGGATGGAATCTTGGTCAAGAGTTTGTAAATATGTATCTTGGTCATGGTGGTGAGTTTTTTAAATCAGGTTCCGCGCAACCTAATGTGAATAATGAAAAAGGTGTTGCAGCACTGAATATGATTAAAAAATTAACTGAGTTAAGTAATCCTGACTTTTTAACACAAGATACAAACGCTGTTAAAGAAGAATGGGAGTCTGGTAATGTTGCATTAATGCATATTTGGAACTCAGGCGCAGCTTCTTTACTTGATGACGAAGGTGATCAAAATATCAAAGCTGATACAAGATTAGCCCCATCACCAACTGTAGGCGGTGGTAGTAAACCTGCAACCACTCTTTGGTGGGATGGAATTGCAATTGCTACAAATACATCTGATGAAAATGCAGAGGCCTCATTTAGAGCTTTAGTTGGAGCCGCTTCATCAACTGATTTAGCCAATAACAACCCAAATGCAACTGTTTGGTTGATTAAAGGTTATACACCTGGTGATACAGCAGGGCCTGTTGTTGATGCAGCAAGTAGAGGCACAACACCTTACCCTAGTTTTCCACACATGAGCTTAATGCACGGCGCTTTAAGCACAGAACTTGTGGAATTTCTTCAAGGTAATGAGTCAGCCGAAAAAGCATTAGCTGATGTTGAAGCTGCGTACATAGCTAAGGCTACTGAGCAGGGTTTTTTATAATCCAAAGCTAATAAATTCTATTAAGTGTGGATCTTAGTAAAGTTCCACACTTTTTTACAAAAAAAATATAATGCCTCACAGAACTTTCATTTGGTTTATTTTACCTACAGCTCTGGCAATGATTTTGTTTATAGGTTTACCAATTGTTTCTAGTTTCTTTCAATCCCTTCATATTGAAAATGAACAGGTTCTTATGGAGGTGGAAAATTGTGATCCATTTGGGTGCACTACAAATGTTAGAGTAGATGTAGAGGCTACAGAAAAAATAGAGGCTGAAAATCCATTAGGAAGATTTAATGGCTTTGGCACTTATACTGATAGAAATCACTTAGCTTTTGATGAAATAAGAGAGGCATGGGATAACAAGACATCAATAGGTGAATTCAAAGATATTGTTTTAAATCTTCCTTTTTATAAAGCATTATTATTTACACTAACATTTTGTTTTGCTGTTACTCCACCAGTGATAGTATTAGGTTTTATAGTAGCATTAAGTGTTAATACTTTAGCAAAGAATCTAAAAGGTCTAATTGTATTTGGTACAATTTTACCAATGATTGTAACACCTTTAATTGGTTCTTTAGTATTGTTTTGGATGATTGACTCTCAAGGAATAATTGGAGCTAGCATCCAAATTCTTTTTGATGACCCTAATCTGTCTTTAAAAGCCTCGAGTAATTTAACATGGATAACCCTGATTATTTATGGAATATGGCATAATACTCCATTTGCATTTGTTGTTTTTTATGCAGCCTTACAGACGGTCCCGCAAGATCCTTTAGAAGCAGCCTACATTGATGGCGCAACAAGATTTGAACGCGTTCGTTTTATTGTTATTCCTCATCTATACCCTGTGGCTACTTTCATAATGCTAATCTGTTTAATGGATAATTTTAGAGTATTCGAACCTATTATTGGTTTTTCTGCTGAGGGTGTAGCTCAATCATTATCATGGATGATTTATCAAGACTTAAGAAATGAAAATAAAATGCTTTTTGGTTCTGCTGGAGCCACGTCAATGTTAACAATATTAGGGATAGCTTTTTTACTTACACCTGTGCTCATTAGAACTTGGAAAGAATTTAAAACTGAAAGATAAATGAACCAAACAATCAATAAATATTCAAAACAAATAATAATCGTAAATAGTATTTTTATATTATTTTGGCTTACTATATCAATTTTTCCTTTTATTTGGACACTCTGGGGTTCCTTTAAAGTAAAAGCAGATTTTTTCTCAAGAGCTGATTGGACATATGCTTTAAGTGGATTTAATACTTTAATTGAAACAGGTGCTACTACAACATTTAAAGCGTATTTAGAGTCATGGACAGAGGGCGAATTTGGAAGAGCTACAATGAATACAATGATTGTAACTGTATCAGTAGTATCAATTTCATTGTTTCTTGGAACTTTAGGCGCTTATGCTTTGTCTAGGTCAACATTCAAATATACTTTTTATATTCTAATTATTGCTTTGATATTTAGAGCTATGCCACATATTACTCTAGTATCAGGCTACTTATTTCCTTTTTTCCAATTAAATATATGGGGAATACTTCCAACTACAATTATTGTTTTGGTAGCTATAAACCAACCATTTACTCTTTGGTTGCTGTACTCTTTTTTTAAAACTGTACCAAAAGAATTAGATGAAAGTGCTTTGATTGATGGTTGCTCATATTTTCAAGCATTTAGGTATATTATTATGCCAGTAATGTGGCCTGGAGTAGTTACGGCAGGTTTATTTAGTATGATGTTGGCGTATAACGATTTTACAGTCACCGCATTGTTACTTAATCAGCATAATTATACGATGGTGCCTAAAATTAATGCTTATCTCGGCACAGTAGAGTACGGTGGAAATTATATGTGGGCAGTATCAAGTGTTGTTTCTGCGACAGCCCCTTTATTTATGATTATATGGTTTTTTCAAAAACAATTAATCAGTGGTCTAACAGCTGGAGCTGTAAAAGGTTAATTAAAGTTACATAAATTTTTTAAACGAAATATAAGATTATTTTTACTTTATCTGATACATGTAATTTTAGTAAAAAATCCTCTAAAATAATATCCATTATAAATGTCAGAAATTACAGCTAAACTAAAATTTACACAAGATACACTGATAAGATTAACAGGAAAGAAAGTTAGTCAAAAGGAAATAAAAGATCATTACCTTAAATTATTATCTCATTTAAAACATAAGAAAACACTTATGATTGCAGGTTCCCAGGGTTCAGGCAAGTCTACTTTATCAGTTCTAATTAAAAAATTTTTTCTGAAATTTTACTCAAAGAATGTTGTTATATTAAGTATTGACGATTTTTATCTATCATCTTTTCAAAGAAAACGATTAGCAAGAAAATTCAACACAGATTTATTTGAAACTAGAGGTGTACCTGGCACTCACAATTTAAAATTACTCTATAAAGTAACAAATAATTTAATGAAAAAGGAATTTCCAGTCTATGTTCCTGTATTTGATAAAGTTACTGACAACAAAAAAAATTATAAAAGAAAAATTAGTAAAGTAGATTTGCTAATTTTAGAGGGTTGGTGTGTTGGCTCAAAACCAATCGACATGAAATATTTAAAAGTGAACATTAATGATTTAGAAAAAAAGAATGACTCAAATTTAATTTGGAGAACTGCTTATAATAGTGCCTTAACTGATTACCAAAAACTTTTTAAAAAATTCAATTATTATTTATTTATAAAATTACCAGATTGGGAATTTGTAATTGATTGGAAATATAAACAAGAATTAGATCTCCGATCATTAAAGAGTAGTATTCATCTAAAAAAAAAGCTCCATCAATTTATCAAATATTATGAAAAATTATCTAAATGGATGTCATTAAAAACACCAAGTTATTGTAATGTTTTAATAACTTTAGATAAAAATCAATCAATTAAAAAAATTACATACAAATGAAAAGATATCTTATTTTTACTGATCTTGATGGAACTTTACTTGATCATGAAAATTATTCCTTTGGAGCTAATAAGAAAACGATATCTACAATTATCAATAACAAAAATGATATTATTTTTAATACTAGTAAAACATACAGTGAATGTAAAAAATTACTTAAAGAATTAAAATTATTAAATATGCCTTTCAGTACTGAAAATGGTGCTGTTATATATTTCCCTAAAATAAGATTTAATAAAATTAAAAACTCATCTTCATTTGGAAGATATTGGAGTGTTCGAATTGCTAAATTATCTTCAAAGAATTGGTATCAATTTTTAAAACTGAAACAAAAAAAATATAATTTTTTTATTGCCCAAGATCTTTCACCAAAGATTTTAAAAAAATACACGAATTTGAATAACACTAATATGATGCTAGATCGTGAGGCAAGTCAAATTATACTTTGGGAAGATAACTTAACAAAATTAAAACTATTTAAAAAAGATCTTAAATCTGAAAAAGATGGAGTTTTGATTAAAGGGAGTAGGTTCATGCAAATTTCTTCTATATGCAACAAAAGAATAGCTAAAAAGCTAATATCTCATGCTTATGATATTCAATTTCGTGATAAATACTCAATAAATACTATAGCTCTGGGTGACAGTAAAAATGATATTGACATGTTAAATTCTTGTAAATACTCCTGCCTGATAAAAAATTCCTCCGACACATATCCAAAATTGCGTCTTAATAAAAAAAATGTTTTTAAATCATCAAAGATAGCACCTGACGGTTGGAGTGAAGTCCTGTATAAATTAAATAAAACTTTAGAGAATAAAATTTTTTAACCATGCCTGATTTTCATCAAAACGGTGTTATAGCTACCCTACATAATTTTAATTCGAAACCTATAGAGGAAATAGAAAAAGAACTTTTAGACTTCTCAAAAGTCTCACCCATGACTTTAATTCTTCCATCTTTGTATTCAGAATTAGAAAAGCCAGCTTTAACATATATTGTGAATACTTTAAAAAAAGTTAAATACATAAAAAATATTGTTATCGGTTTAGATCAAGCCAATAAACAAGAATTTATAAAAGCTAAAAAATTTTTTTCAGTACTTCCTCAAAAAAAATACATCCTCTGGAATGATGGACCTAAATTAAAAAAAATAGATCAACATTTATCTAAAATGGACCTTGCTCCTGCTGAAAAGGGGAAAGGAAGAAATATTTGGTACTGTATGGGATTTGTAATTTCTCTGAAAGAGTCAGGATCTGTTGCAATGCATGATTGTGACATAGTCACCTATGATAAAAATTTAGTAGCAAAACTATTTTACCCTGTTGCTAATCCAAAATTTTCATTTGATTTTTGTAAGGGTTTTTATCCTAGGGTAGCTCAAAAATCTATGAATGGAAGAGTGACAAGGTTACTAGTTACACCTTTAGTTAAATCCTTACAAAAAATGGTTGGATTTAACGAATATTTAAATTTCTTAGATATATTTAAATATCCTCTGGCTGGTGAATTTTCATTTAAATATAATTTATTGAATGACATAAGAATTCCACATGATTGGGGCCTTGAAATAGGAATACTCTCTGAAATGTATAGGAACTTTGCTAATAATAAAATTTGCCAAGTAGATATAGCAGATACCTATGAACATAAACACCAAGAGGTCTCTAAAAATAATCGGCAAAAAGGTTTATCTAAAATGACAATAGATATTTCTAAAGCTTTATTTAGAAAATTAGCTACCCAAGGTCATGTATTTTCTAATGAGAAGTTTAGAACACTAAAAGCAACATATTATAGATTAGCCCTTGATATGGTTCAGATTTATAAAACAGATGCAGAGATGAATGGATTAAACTTCGATGTCCACAAAGAAGAGGAAATGGTTGAACTCTTTGCACAAAATATTATCGAAGCAGGAAAAATATTCCTAGACTCACCAAGTGAAAATCCAAATATACCAACTTGGAGAAGAGTTGATAGCGCTGACCCAACTATTTTAAAATCTTTTAATGATGCCGTCATGGAAGATAACTCCTAAAGTGCAAGAAGAATTAAAAAATAATCTAAACATACATTTCCAAATAATTTACAAGGATATATTAGATCAAAACGAAATTTTGAAACTAATTAATAGAGTTCTTGATTTATTTCAAAATAAAGACCTAGGTATTTCTGAACCTAATTGGTCTCAAAAAGATGTTTTCTTAATTACGTATGGTGACTCAATATATGAAGAAAAAAATAATAAATTAAAAACTCTAAGCAAGTTCTTAGATAAGTATTGTAAAAAACAATTCAACAATTTACACATTCTACCTTTTTTTCCTTACAGTTCAGATGATGGATTTTCTATAACTGATTATGAAGAAGTAAGGTCTGATTTAGGTGATTGGAAAGATATTAAATCACTATCAAAAAATTTTAGGATAATGAGTGATATAGTTATTAATCATGCATCTATTGAAAGTAAATATTTTAAATCTTTTATTGAAAATAAAACTGAAACACAAAATTTTTTTATAAAACTTAAAAACAAACAAGGTTATGAACAAGTTGTTCGGCCTAGAAGCTCAGATCTTTTTAGAGAATTTGAAATTAATAAAGAAATTTATTATTTATGGTGTACTTTTAGCCACGATCAAGTTGACTTTAATTTTAAAAATCCTGAGGTTTTATTTTTCTTCATAAAGTTAATTCATTTATATCTTAAAAATGGTGTTAGAGTATTCAGGTTAGATGCCATTGCATTCCTTTGGAAAGAACATGACACCAACTGTCTAAACTTACCACAGACTCATGAAGTTGTGAAATTAATTAGAACACTTCTCAATGCTTTTAGTAAAAATACTTTACTTATAACTGAAACAAATTTACCTAATTTAGAAAATCTTAGTTATTTCGGTGAAAACGATGAAGCAAATGCTGTATACAACTTTGCTCTACCACCCTTGCTACTGTGGACTCTTGTGATGGGAGATAGCACGGCTCTTCGTAAATGGTCTATGGGCATGCCTCCTGCAAAAGATCACACTTCTTATTTCAATTTCATAGCCTCTCATGATGGTATTGGCCTAAGACCGACAGAGGGAATTTTAACGGAAAAAGAAAGAAATAACTTAGTCGATATCATGACCGATTTTGGAGCAAAAACTACCAAAAGAAAAAAAACAGATAACACCGAGACTGTTTATGAAATAAATATCTCACTCATAGATGCTATGAAAGGTACATTTCAAGGAAGTGATCATTTGCAAATTGAAAGATTTATTTGTTGCCATGCAATAATGCTAGGACTCGAGGGAATTCCAGCATTTTATATACATAGTATTTTGGGCTCTACAAATGACTATGAAAAGTTAGAGCAAACAAAAAGTAATCGATCTATAAATAGAAGAACTTGGAAGTATGATGAAATTGATGGATTACTTGCAAATACTGATACTTTTAATTCAAAAATATATAATCAATTATCAAAATTAATTGAAATTAGAAAAAACCAATCTGCATTTCATCCAAATGCTACACAATTTACATTTAATTTAGGTAAGAACTTTTTTGGTTTTTGGAGACAGAGTCATGATAAAAGACAGTCGATATTTTGTGTAAGTAATGTAACTAATGTATTCCAATATTTAGATTTGTCAGAATTAAATCTAATAGCATCAAACGAATGGTGGGATTTAATTTCTAATGAGATAATCATTGATATTAAATCAACAATTACTCTAAAGGCTTACCAAACTCTATGGATTACTAACTATTGATAAACTAATTTATATTTAAGATACTCTTATACTAATGAAAAATATTTTTATCTTATTATTTTTAATACCAAGTCTTTCATTTTCTTTAACTTTCAAAGATGGAAAAATAGTTGAGGAGAATAAATTTGAATTTGATAAAAATTCTACCACCGTTATTCCAAAGTTTTTTTTTGCACATGTATTGAATTCAAATACATGCACCATAAAAGGAGTTCATGGTGATGGAAGCTATGGTGAAAAATATAGTGAATTAGATCTTGACCTTACAAACGAGAAAAATTTTAACTATTTGATGAAGCTAACTGAATACGATTGGCAAAAAGAGCATGAAGATAGATCAAACAGCCTTTCCGTTAATCATGAAAAACATACATCAAGATTAGCCTTGTTACATGGATCTATTATTAATGCAATTATTTCTAATAATATGGAGCTACAATCAGATTCAATTACTCAAATTATGACAGCTTGGGCAGAGTCTGGTGTTTTTTTAAACACTATGACTTTAGAAGATATTAATAAACTCAAAGAAGAAGGTAAAACACCTAAAAGTTGTTATGGCGGCTCAAAAGGAGATACAAAAGCTAAATGCTTACCACATAAAGTTCACGAAGCTCAAATATATGGTGCTAGTTTTATAATTAACGCATATTTGGTTAAAGACCAGTTCTCAAAAGAACAATTTATCTTAATTGATAAATACATTCAAAAATTATACGAAAAATATATTTTTCCTTGGGCTGATAAACATTTAAACGATGATCGTGGTTTTATCCAAATGGCAGATGGTACAATTTCTGTTATAGCTTATCTAGCATGGAAAAATAAATTAGAAGAAGTAGATTTTTGGTTTGATAGAGGTATTAAAAAAGCTAGTAAGGTAATTTATGAAGATGGCTACATTCATAATAATAGTTTCAGAGGTGTTCGCGATGTCTGGTATCACTCACAAGGTGTAAATAATCTTTTAGGTTTATTGGCTATAACAGAAGTATGGAATTACAATAAGTTTCCTGCAGAGTTAAAACAAAGAATTTTTAAAACTATAGATGTTCTTAATTTAGGTCTTACAGATGTTGAAAAGTACAGAGAACGAAAAGATCCAAGCGGTCTAAAGAATTTTTCAACTGATCAAAAAGATGCCGCTTATCATGTTCATCAAATGGCTATTTCTTTAGATTGGTTAATTGAAAATTTTTCAGACAGAGACCCAACACATGTCAGAAATAATTATATGTGGAAAGCAAAAAAATCTCAGTATTTTGTTGATAGAAATTTTGGTTTTGAGCCAAAGTGTATGAATTGAGACTTTTTGTAATACTTTCAATATAAAAATTATGATATGTTTAAATTATGACCGATCCAAAAACATATAAGTTTAACACTAAAACTTTACATAGTGGGCATCAGCCAGATAAAAATTTTGGCTCCCGTGCCGTTCCAATTTATCAAACAACATCATACTTATTCCAAGATGCAGATCACGCAGCTGCTTTATTTAATCTAGAGGAGGGTGGACATATCTATAGCAGAATATCCAACCCAACTATATCTGTTCTTGAAGAAAGAGTTGCAGCTTTAGAAGGTGGTTCTGCTGCTCTAGCCACTGCCTCTGGTATGAGCGCAATGATGCTAGCTCTTTTAAATATTTGTAGTGCAGGAGATCATATTGTTTCCTCATCACAATTGTACGGAGGTTCTTTTAATTTACTGAGACTAACTTTAAAAAGATTTGGTATTGAAACAACTTTTGTTAAGCCAAGAGACACAGAGGGTTTCAAAAAAGCAATTCAACCAAATACAAAATGTATATGGGGTGAGTTGATTGGTAATCCTGGAATTGAAATTATGGATTTACCTGAAATTTCAAAAATAGCAAAAGACGCAGGTATTCCTTTAATGGTTGATGGAACATTTAACACACCATATTTGTGTAATCTCTTTGAATTAGGTGCAGATATAATTACACACTCTCTAACAAAATGGATGGCAGGTCATGGCACTTCTATGGGTGGTATAATTGTTGAAAAGGGTGACTTTGATTGGACTAAGGGAGATAAGTTTCCAACAATGACTGAACCATATGATGGTTATCACGGTCTTTCTTTTGCAGAAGAATTTGGTCCAGCAGCATTTACTATGAGAGCAAGGGCAGAGGGCATGAGAGACTTTGGTCCATGTATGAGTCCAACAAATGCATTTAATATTTTAATAGGAATAGAAACTCTTTCAGTGAGAATGGAAAAGCATTTATCCAATACTAAAATAATGGTTGATTACTTAAGTAACAACCCAAGTGTTTCTTGGGTAAACCATCCAAGCTTACCGGATCACCCCGATCATAAAGTTGCTGCAAAATTAATGCCTAAGGGTGCCGGCTCAATGATAGCGTTTGGAATTAAAGGGGGCAAAGAGGCTGGTCACGCATTTATAAACTCTTTAAAACTAACATCACATTTAGCTAACGTTGGCGACGCAAAATCACTAGTCATTCATCCAGCATCCGCAACTCACTCTCAAATGGATAAAAAATCATTAGAGTTGGCAGGTCTAACTGAAGATATGATACGTTTTTCTGTTGGCTTGGAAGACATGGATGACATTATTAATGACTTTGAAAATGGTTTCAGAGCATCTCAAAAGCCGAGACTTGTAGCTTCTAAATGAAGCTTAAAGTTAACGGAAAAGAGGCATATTACACATCTAGTGGAAGAGAAATAGATAAAAATCAACCCTCGATTGTATTTGTTCATGGTAGTGGTTTGAGCCATGTCACATGGGTGCTTCAAACAAGATACTTTGCATTTCATGGTTACAATACAATTGCAGTAGATCTACCCGGTCATGGTGACTCAGAGGGACCACCATTAAAAACTATCGAGGAGATGGCTGATTGGGTTGCAGACCTATTAACATCTTTGGGTATTGATAAAGCCTCGTACGTCGGTCATTCACAGGGATGTTTGGTGGGATTAGAATTTGCACAAAGACATCCTGAGAAATTAGATTTACTTGCACTAATCAATGGATCTATGTCAATGAAAATGAACACTGAACTTTTAGACTTAGCATTGAATAAAGATCAAAAAGCAGTTGATCTTATGATGGATTGGGTGCATGGACCTTTAGGGCATAAAGGTGGCCATCCTGTTCCAGGATTAAGCCATTTAGGTATGGGTGGTCAGCTAGTATCTTCAAATAATGACGGAACTCTTGGTGCAGACTTTAATGCTTGCGATAAATACACTAATGGTGAAGCTGCTGCTAAAAGCATTAAACACCCAACTTTATGTATCGTAGGTAAACATGATAAAATGACTCCTAAAAAAGTGGGTCTAGAATTAGCTTCAAATATAGAGGGATCAAAAACAGTCGTTTTAGAAGAGTCTGGACATATGTCTATTTTAGAAACGGCGAGTGAAACTAAAAATATTTTAAAAAATTTCTTTAAAGAAAATAGCCGTGCTTCATAAAGGATCGTGTCACTGTAAAGCTATTGAGTTTGAGATTGACTCTGATCTTGAAAAAATAATGCAATGCAATTGCTCCATTTGTATTAGAAAAAATGCAAAAATGATAATGGTTCCTAAATCTAATTTTAAACTTTTAAAGGGAAAAGAAGATCTATCTCTTTATCAATTTAATCTAAACTTAGCAGAACATTTTTTTTGCAAGCATTGCGGGATATACACTCACCACAATAGAAGAACTGATCCAAACGGAATGGGTATTAATCTAGGATGCTTAGATGATGTAGATCCACTAGACTACGAAGCTGGTCTCAATGACGGAAGAAAACTATCCTAGTCAGATCTTGATTTTAATATAAAAAAAACTAATATTGGCCATGGCCCAAGTTAAAGAATATTTAACGTTTGATGACGTTTTATTGAAACCCCAAGCATCAACTATTCTCCCTAATAACGTCGATATTTCAACAAATCTAACAAAAGATATAAAGCTAAATATTCCTATCATATCAGCAGCAATGGACACTGTAACAGAGTCCAAAATGGCAATATCAATGTCTCAAAATGGCGGTTTAGGAGTAATTCACAAAAATTATGATATTGAGACGCAAAGTTATGAAGTTAAAAAAGTAAAAAGATACGAAGCAGGGATTGTCTATAATCCAATAACAATGAGTCCTAACAATACAATTGAAGATGTTTTAAATGTCATGGAAAAACAAAATATATCTGGTTTTCCAGTGGTCGATAAAGCAAATAAACTTCAGGGAATTATTACTAATAGAGATGTTCGATTTGTAATTAATAAAAAAACAAAAGTTAAAGATTTAATGACTAAAAAAGTAATTTCTATTACTCAAACTCAATCAAAAGGAATGTCTTCATTTGGTCTTGCAAAAAAATTATTACAAGAAAATAGAATAGAGAAACTAATTGTAACTGATAATAACAATAAATGTATTGGTTTAATTACTGTTAAGGATATTCAAAGAGGAGAGAAGTTTCCCTATTCTGTTAAAGATAAAAATGGACAATTATTAGTTGGTGCTGCAATAGGAAGTAAGCCTAATGACTTACAAAGAGCTATAGAATTAGATAAAGCTGGTGTTGATATTTTATTCATTGACACAGCTCATGGTCATTCATCAGCAGTATTAGAGTCTTTTAAAAAAATTAGAAAAAAAATAAATTTACCTATTGTTGTAGGAAATATTGCTACACCTGAAGCTGCAAAAGATTTAATTAAATTAGGTGCAGATGCAATTAAGGTTGGCATAGGCCCAGGTTCGATCTGTACTACTAGAATTGTTGCAGGTGTTGGAGTACCTCAATTTACTGCCATTCAAGATATTGCTACAATAACCAATAAAAATAAAATTCCAATGATCTCTGATGGAGGGATACGTTATTCTGGTGATATTGTAAAAGCGCTTGCAGCTGGAGCCAACTGTATCATGGCAGGCTCTTTATTTGCTGGAACAGATGAGTCACCTGGAGAAGTTTTTCTATTTCAAGGAAGATCTTATAAGTCCTATCGTGGAATGGGCTCTCTTGGAGCTATGGCTAGAGGTTCAGCAGATCGATATTTTCAAGACGAAATTAATGAAGCTATCAAATTAGTTCCTGAAGGTATTGAAGGAAGAATTCCTTATAAAGGTCAAGTATCTAACGTTTTATTTCAATTGACAGGAGGTTTGAGGTCTGGAATGGGTTATACGGGCTCTAAGAACCTTACTATTCTCAAAAAAAATGCAAAATTCGTCCGTTTGACCAATTCTGGTATTAATGAAAGTCACGTTCATGGTGTCCAAGTAACAAAAGAAGCTCCAAATTATCGCTCAAATTGAGTAAATCAGTATTAATTATAGATTTTGGATCTCAATATACACATTTAATTGGAAGGAAAATTCGTGAGTTGGGAGTTTATGCAGAGATTTATCCTCCAAAGTATCTCAACAATGTAACAAATATTTTAAACCATTCAGTTTTAATATTATCAGGGGGTCCTGACTCAGTTTTAAATAAAAATGCACCTAAAATTGATATTCCTTTAGATCAAATACCTATTCCAGTTTTAGGTATTTGTTATGGCTTTCAATATATCTCAAAAGAATTTGATGGTGTTATAGAAAAAAGTAATCAAAGAGAATACGGAAAAACAATAATAAAGATATCAAAGTGTGATTTATTTAAGAACACTAACTCTGAGCAACAAGTATGGATGTCTCATGGAGATAGTTTAACAAAAATTCCAAAAGGTTTTAAAATTCTTGCTAAAACTAAAAATAAAATACCAGCAGCTATTTTTAAAAAAAATATTTATGCAATACAATTTCATTGTGAAGTTACACACTCTGAATTTGGCAATCAAATTTTAAAGAATTTTTTATTTAATATTTGTAACCTAAAAGAAAATTGGAAAAATAATGATTTACACCAAACTATTGGTAGATATTTAAGAATTAATGTTAAAGAAAAAAAACCGAATATAGTATGTGCTGTGTCAGGTGGTGTTGACTCTACAGTTTTGGCATTTGCTATATCAAAATATCTTAAATTAGATAACGTTCACTTTATATTTGTAAATAATGGATTGCTTAGAAAATATGATATTAAAAATATAAAATCTGTATTTAAATCCTTCAATTTAAAATTAAATATAATCAATGCAGAGCATATATTCTTAAAAAAACTAAAAAATGTTACTGATCCAGAACTAAAAAGAAAGATAATTGGAGGTTTATTTATAGAGGTATTCTCAAAATATATCAGAAAATTATCACAAAAAGATTTCTATCTCGCGCAAGGAACTCTATATACAGATATTATAGAAAGTCGCTCTTACCACGGTGGAAAGAGTGTGACTATCAAATCACATCATAATGTTGGTGGTTTACCAAAAGACCTTAAATTTGACGTTATAGAGCCTTTTAAAGAGCTTTTTAAGGACGAAGTTAGAAGATTAGGTCTATTCTACAAATTAGATCAGAGATTTGTTAATCGCCATCCTTTTCCTGGGCCAGGACTTGGTATCCGTTGTATTGGAAAGGTTAATAGACAAAGACTAGACACTTTAAGAGAAATAGATGAAATTTTTATTAATTTTCTCATTGAAAAAGATTTGTACAACAAATCATGGCAAGCTTTTGCAGTTTTACTTCCTGTTAAATCTGTAGGTGTGATGGGTGATGAGAGAACTTATGAGGAGACTTGTGTCTTAAGATGTATTAATTCAGTTGATGGAATGACAGCAGATGTTTCACAGATTAATGTTGAAACTTTATCTGAAGTAGCAACTCATATAATTAATAAAGTACCTAGAGTAAACAAAGTCCTCTATGACATAACTAGTAAGCCTCCATCTACTATTGAGTGGGAATGAATTTAGATATTACAAAATTATCAATTGATGAATTAAAAACATTTAAGAAATTTAATAGAGAATTTTTACCAAAAATTAAAAAATTAGATTTTAATTTTGCTGATATGAAAAAAGGAGAATTAATGCTCATATCAACCCCAAAAGATATTATAAAATTTATTAAAAAAACTCCCTCTACCAAAAAGTATAACTTTAAAGATATTAGACTAAAGTTGGCTAAAAAAAGTAAAGCGGACAATACTTGTCCAGTAACTTTTGGTATATTTCTAAGATTGGCAATAGATTATTCACTTATAGAAACAAAATATTTAAAACTTGAATGCCCCAACTTTCCTTTTTGGAGAGTTGAATACGATAAAAAAAGTAATGTTTATAAGAAAATAAGAAATTTTGATAATCTACTTAAGAAATATGATGGTCATTAAACTTACACAATTTAAAAAATGGCTTTAAAATAGTTGATAAACAATGATATTTTTAGCATCTACTATTGAATGGGAATAAAGAAATGAAATATTTTATTGTAGTTTTTTTGTTTATTTTTAGTTTTGCTAAAGCTGATAATATTTTACCATTTCAGGCAGGTCAGGGATTTGATGAGAAATATTTATGGGGAGAGGCTAATAGTGATAAAAAAAAATGGCTCATCCCTAAAAAAATTCTCAAAGATCAATTTCTTGCTAAATTATTAGCTTATGATAAATCACAACCTTGGTTTACTCTGCATGATTTTATAGCGACTGGTGATTTTAATAGAGACGGTGTGCAGGATTATGTTGTAACAGTTCTTAATCTTGATAAGAAATTTAAACAAAAGTTAGATCCAAATCTTGGGATATATGTTTGTAAAGCTGATAAAAACGCTGGTGCTTGTTTAGCAGAAGCCGGAGTAACTCAACACAATTATCAAATTATTCTTGGTCAATCAAAAACTGGTAGAGCTAAAGGTGATGAATCTTTTTGGGGTACAGGTCTTATACAAGACAATTTACCTTTTATTCAAAGTGGAACAGCACAACCACTTGTTGCTGATTTTAATGGTGATGGTTGGGATGATATATATTTGGCAGCAGCAGTAAATGATTTTGGAACAGGTTGTGGGGGTTATCACTCGTATTTTTTATCCCAACCTGAAGGTTTTTTAAAAGAGTCAAGTGCAACGCATATTAGTGGAGCAGACTATAATAAAAAGTTCAAAAGATTTTGTAATTTTTCACACCGTGCTGATGCGGGTGATTTCGATAAAGACGGTGACATGGATATCATTCTTGCCAGTATTGATTGGAAAGGAAGCAACGGTGAAATGCTATGTCTTATTAATGATGGTAAAGGCATAATGAAAAGTACCGTTTGTGCAAATCAGTTCGGTTTCTTAGCGAGACATGCAGACTTCAATGGTGACGGTCATATAGACATACTGTCTGGTGGACATAGCTCTAATTGCTTCAATTATCACAACAATTGGGCAGGTCATAATGCTAAAAATAAAGAAAGACATAATATTAGAATTCTATGGGGTGATGGTTCCAACAAATGGAACACTAAAAACTCAAAAGAAATAAAGAATGTGGGGTATCACACTAAGACTAAAGACAAAATTCCACTTTGTAATCCAGTCGGTACTATGATTGCTGATATTGATAATGATGGAGATATGGACATTGTTGGTTCTACTATTGGTCTAAATTATGTTGGTGGTTATTTAATTACTTATCTAAATGATGGTGATGGTAATTTTTCTATATTTTGGCAACATTCAATTCATAGTGTAACAAAATTTAATAAAGAAAATTGGCCAAAGTCTGAAGTTGGGCATGATGAAAATGGTTGGTATCTCTCATTACATCCACTAGATGTTAATTTTGATGGGCATATTGATTTTATGGTAAATGGACATCATTTTGTTAAAGGTAATAACGATGTGTACATTAACAACGGACAAGGATTATTTACCAAAATTGGTAATAAAGAGTTGATGGAATATGCTAAATTATTTTAGTTTTAATTTAGTTAATATAGTACCTAGGAAAAATAAAGCCCTATATGTTATAACTAGTAAACCTCTTTCTATTGTTGAGTGAGAATAGATGAATTTAGAAGACTCAATTAATGATAGGGAAATTCCTCCCAAACAACTATTAAAGGTCCTTTTAGAGCATTTTAATGCTGGAAGATATATTGAGTCTGAAAATTTATCTAAATCATTAACTTTAAATTATCCTAAACATTCCCTTGGATGGAAAGTACTTGGTGCAGTTCTTGGACAAACTGGAAGAATAGAAGACTCATTAATTATTTTTCAAAAAACTGTGAAACTATTCCCTAAGGATGTTGAGGTCCATACAAATTTAGGCAACACACTTAAATTACTTAGAAGATATGAAGAAGCTGAATTAAGTTATAAAGAAGCAATAAAATTAAACTCTAAATATACTCCTGCACATTTTCATTTGGGTGTTATTTTTACACAATTAGGTAAATTAACTGATGCAGCAGAAAGTTATAAAAATGCCATTAAACTTAAAAATAATTATGTTGAGGCATATTATAATTTAGGTATTACTCTTAAATCACTTGGAAATCTAATAGATGCAAGAAAAAGTTATGAAAAAGCTATTCATTTTAACCCAAATTTTGTTGAAGCACATTATAATTTAGGTAATGTTTTTTACGAATTAGAAGAAATAGATAAAGCACTTCATAGTTATACAAAAGCTATAGAATTAAATCCTAATTTTGCAAAAGCGCATAGTAACTTTGGTAATGTTTTAAAAAAACTTGGAAAGTTCAAAGATGCAAAAAATAGTTATAAAAAAGCTACTGAACTTGAACCAAATTTTGCCGAAGCACACTTTAACTTAGGTATTACATATACTGAATTTGGCAAAATAGAAAAAGCAACAAAACATCTCACAAAAGCAATAGAATTAAAATCTGATTATGCTGAGGCTCATAGAAACCTAACTTTAATCAAAAAATTTAATTCACAAGATAATCAATATTTAAAAATGAATGAACTTTACTTAAGAAAAGAAATTTCAGATGAGGACCTATGCCATATAAATTTTGCATTAGCTAAAGTACATGAAGATTTAGAAAATTATGAGCATGCATTTAAACATTACAGCGAGGGAAATACATTACGAAAAAAACAATCGAAATATAATATAAATATAGATATAGAAATTTTTAATCAAATAAAGATTAATTATGAAAAGATTTCAATTGAGTCAGAAAAATTTAATAAAGTATTAAATAATCATTTACCAATATTTATTGTCGGAATGCCTCGTTCAGGAACTACATTAATTGAACAAATTATATCATTACATCCGAGTGTTAAAGGTGCTGGTGAGTTACCGTACATTAATGATTTAGGCGGTTCAATAGCTAGGGGATTGTCTAATATAGATCATCAATCTCTTTTAAAATTTAGAAATAGTTACCTAGATAAAATGCATAATATTGCTGAGGATCATTTTTTTGTTACAGATAAAATGCCACAAAATTTTCTATTTTTAGGATTAATCACATGTGTAATTCCTGAAGCTAAAATCATACATGTAAAAAGAAATCCATCTGCGGTATGTTGGGCAAATTATAAACAATATTTTAAAAAAGATATTGGATATAGTCACTCACTAGAAGATATAGTCTCTTATTATAAACTTTACGATAATTTAATGGATTATTGGTCAAAGCATCTAAATCATAAAATTTATAATATAGATTATGATAAATTAACTATTGATCAAGAATTTGAGATAAGGCAGATGATTGATTATATAGGCTTAAAATGGGATGAAAAATTTTTATCACCAGAGGTAAATAAAAGAATTATTTCTACTGCTTCTAATGTACAAATTAGAGAAAAAATTTATCAAGGTAGTTCTGACCAATGGAAAAACTATAAACCATTTCTTAATGGTATATTTAATTTATTTGATTAATTTAAAGAAATATAAAGTTAATTGGTAAAGAATATTTCTTTGAATTTTATACTTCAGATATTTAGAAAAAAATCTATTTTATAATTGTGAAAGATAATTTTAATAGAATAGAGCGTTTACCTCCATATATATTTGGAGAGATTAATAAACTTAAAGCTAAACTTAGAAAGAATGGAAAAGACATTATTGATTTTGGTATGGGTAACCCTGATATGCCAACACCTAAACATATCAGAGAAAAATTAAAAGAGGTTACAGATAAGCCAGGAACAGGAAGATATTCAGTCAGTAAAGGTGTACCAGGATTAAGAAGGGCTCAAGCTAAGTATTATCAAAAGAGATTTGGAGTAAAACTAAATCCTGATAGTGAAGTTATTGTAACATTGGGGTCGAAAGAGGGCTTAGCTAACTTAGCTCAAGCAATCTCAACACCTGGTGACATTATTATTTCTCCTAACCCCTCATATCCAATACATCCTTATGGATTTATTATAGCAGGAGCCTCTTTGAGACATTTACAGACAATGAAAGACGGAGTTTTTGATCCTGAAACCTATCTTGAAAGATTAGATCGATCTATAAGAAATAGCACTCCATCTCCAGTAGCTCTAATTGTATCCTTTCCATCTAATCCAACAGCGCAAGTAGTTGACTTAAATTTTTACAAAGAAATAGTTAAGATGGCCTTGAAGTTTAATGTTTATGTTTTATCAGACCTTGCTTATGCAGAGATATATTTTGATAAAAAACCACCCCCATCAATTCTTCAAATAAATAGAGCTAAAGAAATTGCAGTTGAATTTACCTCAATGTCAAAAACTTATGCTATGGCTGGTTGGAGAATAGGTTTTGCTGTTGGAAATAAAAAACTAATTGAAGCTCTTACAAAAATTAAATCTTACTTAGACTATGGTGCTTATACGCCGGTACAAGTAGCAGCAGCAACAGCACTTAATGGTCCTCAAACCTGTGTCGCTAGTATTAGAGCAACTTACCAGAGTAGAAGAGATGTTTTAGTAGAGTCTATGTCAAGATCTGGCTGGGATATTCCTAGTCCTGCGGCTAGCATGTTTGCATGGGCACCAATCCCTAAAAAGTACCAAAATAAAGGATCTTTAAAATTTGCCAGAGACTTAATGGTTAAAGCAGATGTAGCTGTTTCTCCTGGTATTGCATTTGGCGAATATGGCGAAGGTTTTGTTCGCATAGGACTGGTTGAAAACGAGCAAAGAATTCGTCAAGCAGCTAAAAATGTACGTAATCTAAAGCTTTAGTCTAATTTTTACTAATATTTTTAAATCAAATAAAATATTGCTTATATTCTTGATAATTATATAAAACCAACCTTAAGATGATTAACACAAAAAAAATAGGCTCTGTTCTCAAAAACATTAATAATATTGATGAATTGAGTATTTCAGATGTAGTTGATTGTAATCAAGGTCAATTAATTGCTGTTAAAGTAATTTCAGTCAATCCAAATTATAATAAATTAGAGTTAGTCTCTGGAAGAATTACTGAATTAACAGAAGGAGATATTATCGTTGGAGCCTTAGGTAATAGAATTGCTTCTTCAGGAATGACAGGCTCTGTTCCAACTGAATTAAATAAGCACGATAAAATTCACATTTTAAATTTAGGAGGAGTTATTGGTAATTGTAAAGATTTTAATATTCTTTTAGGACCAGCTACAGAATGTGAAGTCCTCGGATCGATTGTAGATAATAGTAACAAACAATTGAATCTAGTTAATTATTCAAAAATTAAAGAAATACAAATTAAAAATAAAGTACCATCTATTGCAGTCATCGGAACAGGTATTGACTCTGGTAAAACTACTGTCACATCCTTTATTATCAAAACTCTTAGTAATTATTTTAAGAAAATTAATGCATGTAAATTAGCAGGCACTGCTTCACAAAAAGATTTATATTCTTATGAGGATAATGGCGCTTATAAAACATCAGATTTTGTAGATTACGGTCTGCCTAGTACATGTATGAACGATAAAAAAACTATACAAAGTTGTTCAACATCAATTATTAGCAATATGTCTGAGGACGCTGAAATAATTCTTATGGAATTAGGTGATGGTTATCATGGCGATTATGGAACTAAAGAAATAATTCAAAATACTGATATTACAGAACCAATTGAAGTTATTGTAATTTGCGCTTATGACGTATCAGGAGCAGTAAATATTATAGAAAATTTAAAATCAAATAATTTAGATAACAAATTACTGATAATAAGTGGCCCTGTAACTAATAATGTATCTGCTTATAAGCAATCAATTGATAAGTTTTCTATACCTAATTTAGATTATTTAAATATTTATAATTCAACTAACCATGTCAATGTTTTTGCTAAGATAATTAATAGGATTAATAATGATTAAAGTAGGCATAATTGGAGCAAATGGTTATTTAGGTATTGAGTTAATACGAATTCTCTCTGTACATCCTGAAGTAAAATTATCAAAAATCTTTCAAAGAGAAATGGAAATAGATGAGGAATTTCCACATTTACAGTCATTAAATATGAAAGATTTACAGACATCTAATCTTGATGATTTTAAAAATCTCGATTGTGTTTTTTTATCATTACCTCATGGTTCAGCCCATGAATATGTCAATGAATTATTGTCAAAAGTTAAAATCATAGACCTAAGTTCTGATTTTAGAATTTCTAATCAAGAGGATTATAACAAATATTACAAATCAAATTTTGACGCTGATATTCAAAGCAAGTTTCAATATGGATTTATTGAAAATTCAATTGATGAAATAAAAAAATCCTCAAACATATCTAATCCTGGTTGTTTTGCACTAACGGCTCAACTATCTTTATTACCATTTCAATATATAATTAAAAAAGTATCTATTACTGCTATTACTGGTTCAAGTGGTGGTGGTAAAAATCCCTCTATAAAAAATCATCATTCTACAAGGTCTAAAGATATTTTTTCATATAATATTAATTCACATCGACATTTGGCAGAAATTTATCAATCTTTTCCGAATTTAAAGGAGACTCTATCATTTGTTCCATTGTCGGGTCCTTTTTCAAGAGGGATATATCTAACAAGTCATATAGAAACAATTGAAGACACAACTTATGAGTCCTTAAATTCTAGTTTAGTTGATTGTTTTAAATCTTCTTCTTTCATTAGAATACAAAATAATACTAAGCTTTCTAATGTAGTAGGTTCAAATTATTGTGATATTTCACTCTCTTATAGAGATCAGAGGCACTTCGTTGTAGAGGCTTGTTTAGATAACTTAGTAAAGGGTGCTTCAGGTAACGCTGTTGAATGTATGAATATAATCTTTGATCTTGATCAAACTTTAGGATTAAAACAAATGATACCTTTATATCTATAATGAAAAATCAAAGTTTTTACCAATCAATATTACAAAATTCCATTCTTGTCATAAAAGTTAGTGGTAAAATTTGTGATAATGAAGGTAGTATAGTTAATGTTATTAGCGACATAAAAGAATTATTGAATTCTATTTCAAAGTTAAAAGTTGTTTTAGTCTTTGGATTTGGACGACAGCTAGATAACTATATGATCAATGTACATGGTATTGAGCCAAAAAAAATAAATGGCAGAAGAGTAACATCTCCTACAGACATAGAGGCAGCCAAAAAAATATCTGGTCAAATTTTAATAGATATTTTTAGCTTGAGTTCACGATATAATATCAGGAATTTTCCAATTCCTATTTCAAAGAAAGACTTTATTGCAGCAAAAAGAAGAGATGTAGTTGATGACATTGATTATGGTCAAGTAGGGGACGTCGTTTCAGTTGATGCTTTACAAATTAAAAACTTATTTAAAGAACATGATATGATAATTATGCCAAGTTTAGTTTTAGATAAAAATACATCTGAAGTATTAAATGTTAATGCTGACACCATTGCTACTGAATTAGCAATAAACCTCTCAGCTAGTAAGCTAATTTTTATCTCTGATGTCCCTTTTATCAAAGATAAACAAGGAGAAAGAATTTCTGCAGTTGATGAAAATGTTGCAAGAAAACTATTTGATGAGAAAATCATCTCTAATGGGATGATTGTAAAAGTCGAGAACTCATTAAAAGCTCTAAATCAAGGTGTTCAAAAAATTCATATTATAAGTGGCGAAATAAAAAATGCTCTTATAAATGAGTTAGAGACAGAAGAGGGTATTGGTACTGTATTTCAAAAACAATCTTTAGATTATTGAAATTACAACGATTGAGTTATTATCTTTATTGCCTTTCTTATTTCTCCACTTGAAACAATTAAAGGTGGTGTAAGACGGATTATGTTTCCTTGTATTAGAGTTGATATAAGGCCGTTTTTTGACATTTTTTCATATGTTTTTAATGCGATTTGATTATTTTTAAACTCAACACCAGCCATAAGACCCAAACATCTTGTATCAACTATTTTATCTTTATGTAGATGGTGCATTTTCTTAATTAGACTAGATAGTAAATTACCATTAATCAGTACTTTATTTAAAAATCTTTTAGTATTTATAGTTTTAAATACATTATATGAAACTCTTGTTTGAAGCATACCACCTCCAAAAGTTGAGCCATGAAAACCAGTAGAAATAATTTTGGATATATATTTTTTTACTATTGTAGCACCTATGGGGATGCCTGAACCTAGGCCTTTTGCAGAGGTTATGATATCTGGATTGACACCGTAATGTTTGTAAGCAAATATTTTACCAGTTCGACCTATACCACCTTGTATTTCATCCCCAATAAGCAAAATTTTCTTATTTTTACATATCCCTTTTATAGCTTTTGCAAAATTCTTACTGCAAATATTTATACCTCCGTCTCCCTGAACAAATTCAATTATGATTGCTACCGTTTTTTTATTTACTAATTTTTTGAGATGAGAGACATCATTAAACTTGCAAAATTTTACTTTCCCAGGAACAGGACCAATATTCGATTTATATTTTTTATTACTACCAACGGATAAAGCCCCAATTGTTCTCCCATGAAAAGAGGAGGTCATTGCTATAATCTCATCTTTACCATTTTTATTACCGTAATTTCTCGCAATTTTTAGAGCAGCCTCAATACTCTCGGCACCAGAGTTAGAAAAGAATACATCCCCTTTATTGGAATTATCAGATAGTAACTTAGATAATTTAGTTTTAAATTCATGTATTTGTGATCCTGACAGATGAGTAATTCCTGTTTTAAGTTGAGCTTTAAGGCTATTTTTAATTACTGGATGATTATATCCAAGAGAATTTACAGCAACCCCTGCTGAGAAATCTAATAATTTTCTTTTATCAGAGGTGTATAAATAACATCCATTACCCTTTACCACTCTAAAATTACTAAATTTGTATGTTTTTAATAAATTATTCATGTTTTTTTATGTATATTTTTAATAAAAAAAGAAAATTTTGATAGTCAAAATCTCCATTGGCTTATTTTATTCATAAGAAAATCTCTAAAAGCTATAAGTTTTAAACTCCCTTTTAGATTTTCATGATAAACCATATGAACATCGTAACTTGGTCCTTCTATATCTGGTAATACTTTAACAAGATGGGCTTTATGTTGAGCCATATAGTCAGGTAATGCAGCTAATCCTGCACCAGTTTCAACAGCTACTAATAAACCATATAGATTATTGATTGTAATATGAGGTCTTCTATTTTTTTGGTTTTTTTTAACACCAGTTTTCAGTATCCAATTGGTGTCAGAAAGTGGGGATGGTTTTCCTATTCCATATGTAATTAATCTATGGCTATTAAGCTCTGATCTTCTCAAAGGCATACCCATTTCATTTATGTAATTCGCTGATCCATAAATATGGTATTTGATTGTTGCTATGTGCTTTGAAACTAAATCTAAATGCCTTGGTTTTCTCATCCATAAACCAATATCATAATCTTGGCGAAGCATATCTTGCTCATCCTCAGAATAGTTTAGTTTAAGATTAATTTCAGGGTATTCATGAATAAATTCATTGATTCTTGGGCTAAGCCACATCGATCCAAAAGCAACTGTAGTATTAATGGAGAGGTTACCAGTGGGAACTGACTTATATTCAACTATCTTTTTTTCAATAGAATTTAAATCGGCAAAAATTTTTTCAGTTTCTTCAAAAAGATAAGAACCTTGCTCTGTGAGAGTTATACCTTTTGTGTGTCTTTTAAATAGTTTGGTTTTTAAACTATGCTCAAGAGATTGAATTTGTCTAGTAATAGCAGACTGACTGAGGTGAATAGTATCCATAGCTCTAGAGATGCTACCTGCTGTAGCTACGTGATAAAATGTTTTAAGTCTATCCCAATCCATTAATAATTGTATTCAAATCCCCGTTTAATATCAGTATGTCTATTAAATAATATTTTTTTGAGGATTTCAAATCCAATAAAATGTTGTGAGCATCATTTAATTCATTCTTACTTTCAATAAGTTGTTTAATATCTATTTTTTGGGCTTTATATAAAATTTCATTTCCTTGTAATTTTAATTCTAAGCTATTAATTATTTTTTCTTGGTTGTTTATTTTATTTAAATAAAAATCATAATTGTTCCAAGACTCTAAGTAAGTATTAAGTAAGTCTCTCTTTAAGTCTTTATGTTCTAATAATTTTTTTTGATAATTATATTCCTCAATATTAAAATTATTTTCATCTTTATAGCCGTCATAAATAGGAACGCTAAGTGATAGTGACAAAGATGAGGATCTTCTATGATCAATTGCTGCAGAATAATTATCACTCTCACTTAGGGAATAGGTAAGATCAACAGAAGGTCTCAAATCTTTTTTGCTCATTTCTAGTTCAGGTAAATATGTGTCTTCAATAAAAGAGAGATATTGGCCATAAGAGGAATTCATCAATTCTGAAAATAATTTCTTAGTAATTTGTGAATTAGATACGTCTATCACATAATCAAAATTTACATCTTCATCATAAATTTCTAGATCAAGTAACTTACTAACTTGAAGCATTAAATTATCTATTTTTCTATCATAATCCAAAGACACAGATTGTGCCTCTAATAGCTCATTTTCTAAATCTAATACTTCTGTTTTTGTAACTCTGTTTGCCTTAAATAATATTTCAGCTTCTAAGACTTTTTTTCTATAAAATTCTAAATTCAGTTGTTGATTTTTCTTTTTAAAGATCAATGTCTGTAAATTACTATAACCATTTAGGAGTTCTTTGATTAATAACTCTTTTTGATACTCTCTAAGATAGTCAAACGCTTGATTTCTAGTTTGCGTAGTAATTAAATTTAACTGGCTAAACCCACCGTTATAGAGGTTGACTGTGGCGCTTAATGTATGAGTATTTGAGTTAAGTGTAGAAGTAGAATTAGTACTAGTAGTACTGTTTGAAACATTAAATGAATAATCAATTTCTGGTATGTAGAGTGTATCAGCTAATTCTAAATTTTTTTCATCAATTAGATTATCATACTTAAATTTAGAATTTGTTTCATTTTTTTCGACTAGAATTTTTATTAAATCAGTGATTTCATAGGATAAGATACCTTTTGAAAAAAATAAAAAGAATGTACTTAAAACAATTATTTTGATTTTTGCCATTCTTTCTCCAAATTATTCAAATTCCATTTCAATTTTTTTTTATTCATTGTTTTTTCCATTTTTTTAAATCTTTTTTCAAATTTCCTATTAGAGTCCCTAATTACTGTTTCAGTATCTAGGCCTAATTTTCTTGATAAATTAATACATGAAAATAATAAATCTCCTAATTCCTCTTTAATTTTTCTCTTATTATTAATTTTCATTTCATTTGAAAGTTCATTTAATTCCTCTTTCACCTTCTTTAACGTTCCATTTGCATTTTTCCAATCAAATCCCTCTTTTGCGGCTCTTTTTTGAAGTTTAAGTGAACGAGTAACAGCAGGCAGGTTTACACTTACACCATCTAAAACAGACTTAGCACCTTTCTTTTTTCTTTCAAATTTTTTTTGTGTTTCCCAAAAATCATTAACATCTTGAACAGTTTTGATTGACTCATCACGCATAAAAATATGAGGATGACGAGATTTCATTTTTTTTACACTTGTATCAATGACATCATCAATAGAAAATTTCTTTTTTTCAGCAGCAATAACTGAGTGATAAATAACTTGTAGTAATAAATCGCCAAGTTCTCCTTCTAGCTCTTTGTTATTATTTGACTCAATTGCTTCGATAACCTCATAAGCTTCCTCTAAAGTATACTTTGCTAATGATTTGGAAGTTTGTTGTATATCCCATGGACATCCATTTTTTGGATTTCTTAGTCTCTTAACTACATCAATTAAATCATTTAATTTGTTCTTTTTATTTACCATGCTAGTGCCTGTGCTTGAAATATTTGACTCTTATAACTTCTAATATCTGCATATGCATCATAAATTTTATCTTGTTTTCTGGCGCATAAAATAAAACCTTCGCTCCAGTCTGTAGTTTTAAGGCATTTATGTCCTTTTTTATTTAATTGAGAAATAAAGGGCGAAAGTCGCTCTTCTAATAATAATTGTTTCAAATTTGGATCATGAGGGTGAAAAAAAGCAGGTAAATGCTCTGATGAAACTCTGGGTTCATTTAAAGCTTGGTCAATAGGCATATTTGAAAATATATAATTCATTAAAAATTGTGCTTGCCATTGATCTTGAGCGTCACCGCCCATAGTCCCACAACTTAAAATTTCTCTCTTTTTTTGATTGATAATCAAAGTAGGGCTCAATGTTGTCCTTGGTTGTTGTACAGGTGCTATAAAATTTACGTGACCTGGTTTTGATAAATAAAACGTCATTAATCTATTACCTAGGGGAAATCCTAATTCATTGATTACTTCATTAGATCTGATCCATCCACCACTTGGTGTGCACGAAATAGCATTATTATCTTTATCTATAATACTTATATGAACTGTGCCAGCGCCCCATGGTTTAATATCATTTTCAATTGGGAGAAATGATTTCTTGGATAGGGGGTTCCCTGGAATTATAGAGTCAATTGCCTTATCTTTAATTAATTGCATTCTTTTATTGAGGTAAGAGTCATCTAATAGGTGATTTGCTTTGACTTTTGAATTGTACTTCCCAGTGAAATACATCTCTCTGTCAGCAAAAGTTAATTTTAAAATTTCTGTAAATTTATGAATATCACCAGCTGAATTAAGTGATTTAATTTTTTGTTTGTTAAGCATTTTCAACATCATTAAACTAGTCAATCCTTGTCCCCAGAAATTAGTTTTATGAACTTGGTAATCACCATATTTTTCTGAAATTGTTTTTTCAAATTTCACATTAAAATTTTCAAAATCTTCTTTTGAAAGTAGCCCTTCATTTTTTTGTGAATATTTTAAAATTGAGTTTGCAACATCACCTTTATAAAAAGCATCATGCAATTTATTAAATTTATTATTTCGAGATCCTGTAATCTTTTTCTCGTAATTACCAAGATAATCTATTAAGTTTGCGTAAGCCGAATTTCTGAATAAACTTCCTACTTTTGGAATTTTATTATTTTTTAAATATAATTTAGCAGAATTTTTCCACTCTCTTATAAATTTACCTTTTAGACTTTTTAACCCAAATTTATTTTGGTTTATTATTCCTGTGTGTAAAGGATATCCTTCTTTTGCGTATATTTTTGCATATTTAGAAATAGTCCTAAAATCTAATGTTCCATATAATTGTAACATTCTAAAAATACTAGAAAATGCTGCTGGAACTCCAGCACATAATACTCCTTCATCTGGAACTTCTGTAAAACCCCTGGTAACTAAATTTAAAAAATTAAATTTTCTTGGCGATAAAGTATTTCCATTTAAGACAACAGGGTTTTGGTTTTTGGGTTTTAATATCATCACACCTTCACCACCCATTCCAAACATTTGAGGATTTACAAGACCTTCAATTAACATTGCTCCAGCAGCAGCATCAAATGCATTACCTCTGTCTTGATTTAAAATATTATAGGCTGTCATTGAGGATAAATTTGAATGTGTTGCTACTGCACCATTAGTACCAGAGTAACTAGGTATAAAACTATTAGAGCTATTATCTTCAATTCTATAAGATCTATTCATTACGCATAAAGTTTAGTATTAATAACTAAGTTAAATAGTTTATGAAATTTCATAAAATATTTCTTTTTTTAAAGATTGCATTATAAAGTTATATATGACCTGGAAGTTAATATCAAAATCTTCATATACACAATTACTTGGTGAATTAGAGACAAAATCAGAAAATAATCAGGATAAATATCGAATGTTTGTTACTGAAAAACATCTTAACTCAGGAAAATTTGCACATGGAGGTTTCTTAATGTCTTTTTTAGATAATGTTATGGGCAATGCTGCTTATAAGTCTTTTGGAAATAAACCTTGTGTTACTATATCCATGAACACTCACTTTACATTTTCAGCTCAAAAAGGAGATGAACTAATAGGCTTACCAACTATAGAGAGAATGACTAAAACACTTTGTTTTGTTAATTGTAAAGTCTTTTCAAAAAATGAAATTATTGTTTCTGGAAGTGGTATATGGAAATTAGTTAAAACTTCATCTATTAAATCTGTTAAAGACAAAAAAGCAGATGATGATGGTGGTTGGTAGCTATTTAATTAATCTATTTTGAAATTAAAGAGTAATTTTTCAGAGGCTAATGCGTGCAAAGCATTATTTTTCTCAATTTCTTTTTTTGTTGGACTTTGGGCAGTAAGAATACCAGATATAAAAGATCAAATTAATGTCGATTATACAGGTATGGGATATTTGTTTGTAATTTTTTCAATTGGCTCTGTTTTAACTATGATAGTTACACCAAAAATAACACAAATATATCCCTCAAAACAAATCTCACTGTTATCAGGTCTTGCTATAAGCATTCTTTGGCTTTTAATTCCATTTGCTCAATCTTTTATAATTATGGCAATATTGAGTTTTATTTTCGGTATTTGTTACGGACTATTTGAGGTAATTCTTAATATTCAAGCTACTTCTTTAGAAAAAAGATTTAAAAAACCTATGATGTCAGGATTTCATGCCTTTTGGAGTATTGGATTATTATCTGGATCTTTGTTAACTAGTTTATTTCTGGAATTTAAAATAAGCTTTATAATAAATTCAATTATATTTGTAATGATCTTATCACCATTAATATTTCTAGGTAGTTTAACTATAAAACAAAATAAATCAGACTCTTTATCTATTTTGTCTATATTTTTCAATTGGCCCTTATTTCTTGTAATCTTATTTATTTTATCAATTACAGCAGTATTTTTGGAGGGTGGTACTGACTCTTGGGGTTCTTTATATATGAGAGATTACATTAATGCAGATGGTTTTAATATTGGACTTGCTGCTATAGCATTTAATGGGAGTATGGTTATTGGTAGATTAATTGGAGATAAGTTAAAAGAAATATTTGGTATTTATAATTTTCTTGTTTACTCAGTGATAGGTTCATTACTGGGTTCATTAATTATAGTTTTAAGTAGTTCTCTATCATTAGCAATAATTGGTTTTATTATTGCTGGTTTTAGTGTTTCTTCAATTATTCCTATTTGTTATACCTTTGGGTCTTCTATTAAAAATGTTAATGCTACGGTAGGGATAACTATAATTACAATAGGTGTTTATGGGGTCTTTATGATTGCACCACCAGCTTTAGGTTATGTTGCTGATATCTTCGGTATTGAATTCGTCTATATTCCGATGTTAATACTTTTTATAATATCAAGCATAATAGTAACTTCTCAACAAAAGTTGTTTAAGAATTAATTTCTTTTCAATATTAATATATTTCCTAACAATACAAGAATTGCACCGACATACAAATTTAAGTCCCACTCCAAACCTTCAAATATCGTAGAAATAATTAGAGCAATAAGAGGCATAATTATAGCAATGTATGCGGCATCATTTGCGCCAATATTTTTAATTACTGATAAATAAAGAATGAAACCAAATACACTCCCAAAAATAGCCAAATACAATAATGAAAAGACGTATCTGTAACTGAAATCAAAATTAAGTTCAATACCTGTTACTAAAAGATAAATTAACAGTGTTATTGAGCCATACAACATCCCATATCCTGTAACAGCAATAACATTCAATTTAATTTTAGAGGTATACTCTGAAATTAAGTTACCAATAGATGCAAAATATGTCGCCAATACACCAAGTAAAATTCCAATACTAGTTCCTTTTGAAAATTCAAAATTGATTATTTCATCATAAAATATGAAAAGTAATCCTAACGTTCCAATAAAACCTCCAACCAAAGTCATAATTTTTGGAAATTTACCTTTAAAAATAATATTATTAATTACATTTAAAAATAATATTGAAGAAAAACATAAAGCAACAAATCCACTTATTAAATGAACTGTAGATAGATAAAACAGTACATAATTTATATTGAATAAAGAGACTCCTAGAGCAGCTATAAAGAAATGCTCTTTTAATGAAAATCTCAGATTTATTTTTTTTAATACACAAAATACTAAAATAATGATTGAAGATAAGAAAAAGCGATAAAAAACCGATGTCATTGGATCGACAATGCCTAGTTGAAATTTAATTATATACCAGGTTGGTCCCCAAACTATTAGTGTTGAAATAAATAAAAATATTGTATTGTTCAATTATGCCTTCTTTTGATGTTGTCTCGTCACCAGATATTCAAGAAATTGATAATGCCATCAATAATACAAAAAGAGAAGTTGATAATAGATTTGACTTTAAGAACACTAATTCAACAATCGAACGAAACGATTTTTCTATTACAATAGAGACAACCGACAATACTAAATTAACTCAATTTAATGATATTTTAAAAAATAATATTGTAAGAAGAAAAATAGATCCAAAATTTATTCACCTAAAATCAACTGAAACTGCCTCTGGAAATAGAGTAAGACAATTTATTGATATTTTGAATGGAATATCAAAAGAGGACTCAAAAAAAATAACAAATCTTGTTAAATCATCGAAAGCAAAGGTTCAAGCTTCAATTAATGGAGATGAAGTAAGAATAACTGGAAAGAAAAGAGACGATCTACAATCAATGATCGAATTATTAAAATCTAGTGATATTAAAATTCCTTTACAGTTTCAAAATTTCAGAGATTAATTACTTCCATAGTCGTAAAATCAATTAATCTCACAATCGTAATTGTTTTTAGAAATTTAATACAATCCTCTGTTTTTACTTGAATTGTTTTAGTGTTGTCTAGTGGGTGAAAATTGCATAATTCATAATCATTTATTTTTTTATCTAAGTAAAAACTTACATCCTTATCTACATTATTGATTAAAGAGTAGGGACTAACAGAGCCTGGTTTGACTCCAAGTTTATCATATAAATATTCTGCACTTCCAAAAGAGAGATTTCCTTGGCATTGTATAGTATTTTTAATAATTTTTAGGTCTACTTCAGTGCTATCTAAGCATGAGAGTAAGTAAAAATTTCTCTTTTTGTCCCTCAAAAAAAGATTTTTTGTATGCGCACCTTGCATATTCAAATCTGATTTTAATTTGCTAGACTCCTCGACAGTAAAAAAAGCTTCGTGTTCAAAAAGTTTATATTCAACTTTTTGTTCATTAAGTGCGGCTAATAAACTTTTTGCTTCTAATTTCATTTTTATTTATAAAGTGTTATCTTATTTATATAAAAATATGAAAAAAAAAATTAACAGAAGAAATTTTATTAAAAAAGCCTCAATTCCTGTACTGGGTGCAGCCGCACTTTCCAGTTTTAATGTACACGCAAGCACCATAACAGAGTTGAATATGGTCACATCATGGCCAGAAAATTTTCCTGGTATAGGTTTAGGTGCAAACAGGTTGGCTCAGCGAATTGAGAACTTATCTAATAAAAGAATAAAAGTTAATGTTTACTCAGCTGGTGAACTAGTCCCACCGTTTGGAGTGTTTGATGCCGTGTCATCTGGAACAGCTGATTTATATCATTCAGCAGAGTTTTATTGGGGAGGAAAGAACAAAGCCTATCCTTTTTTTGCTGCTGTTCCTTTTGGAATGACTGCCGAGGAATTTAACTCATGGATATATTCAGGCAATGGTCAAGTACTATGGGATGAATTAGGTTCTAATTTTAACATCAAACATTTTTTAGTTGGTAATACTGGATCTACATTATTTGGTTGGTTCAAAAACGAATTAAATAGTCTCGAGGATGTTTCCAAACTTAAAATAAGAAGCCCTGGTATGGGAGGAGATCTATTAAAGACTATGGGGGCAACCTCTATAAATATACCAGGAGGTGAAATCCTTCAATCTTTAGCAAGTGGAGCTATAGACGCTGCAGATTGGTCTAATCCAGTTATGGATTTAGCTTTTGGTTTTTATAAAGTTACAAATTACTGTTATTATCCAGATTTTAAAAAACCTACAGTTTCTATTTCATTGGGAATGAATTTAGATAAATGGAACTCTTTTGATAATGAAGCTAAGAGCATCATCGAGTATGCTTGTCAGTCAGAAAATCAAGAAATGTTGTCTGATTTTATGTATAAAGAGGTTGTGGCCATAGAAAAACTGAAGTCACTTGGTGTAGAATTCAGGCAACTACCTAATGATATTGTTATTGAAGCCAAAAAAAATATCAATGGTGTATTAGATAATTATACAGATACTTCTCTTGGAAAAAAAATTAGGGATGATTATTTTCAATTTTTAGGTTTAAGAACTTCATATAAGGACTTTGATATTTCTAATTACTTGAATTTTAGAAAAATTTAAAAGTGTGCGGAAGATATTCGCTTAATCTTAAAGATAATCACCCCTCTTTTAAGAAGGAAACTATAGATAACTTCAAATCAATATTTGATTATAAAAATGAAGATATTTGCCCTACCAATCAAGCCCCTATAGTCTTTAATCTAAACTCTAATTTTGTATTTAAACAATCAAGTTGGGGATTATCATTTGATTGGCTTCCAAAAGGAAAAACACTTTTCAATATTCGATCAGAGACAGTACACGAAAAATCTTTTAGTAATAGCCTCATTGCAAATAATCGCTGTTTGGTACCTTTTAGTAGTTATTTTGAATGGTTGAAAACCCAAGAATTGAAAGAAAAATATAAACTATTTACCAAAACACCAGTCAGTTTTTTTGCAGGTGTATATAAATTAATAGAAGATACTTTTTATTTTTCAATTTTAACTAAATCCTCTTTAAAAAATATAGAATTTATTCACAATAGAAATCCGGTCATTGTTAATAAAAATAATGTAAGGCAATGGTTTTCAAATAGTTATGAAGAATTACTAAGATCTTCAGAAGTTATAAATTATGAGTTATCGAGATAGTTATTTTCTAAATTTAAAAAAGGATAAAAGCTTTTCGATACCAGAAAAATGTTCCTCTAGTCTTGAATAAACTTTATCTATTTTGTTAATATGACCGTCTAATCTCTCATAGAGGTTATCGATTTTCTTATCAAGTTTGTTTAGCTTACTGTTTAGCTGTTTTATGCTATCAGAGTCACTTGTTTTTGACTGTTTTTTTAACTTAATAACTTTATTCATATCTAAAATATATTAAATTTCTGATTTGTTTGAAGTATGACAAAACAACGCTTTAAGTAAATCTTAAATCAACTTCAGGTATCCAGTTTTTAAGCTTTTCAATACGGTTTTTGGGGGAAGGGTGCGTAGATAGAAACTCTGGTGGTACGTTTCCTTTTTGTGCTTCAGCCATTCGCTGCCAGACTTTATATGACTCATGATTATCGTATTTGGCCATTGTCATAAAGGCCAAGCCTAAATAATCAGCCTCCGATTCTTGTAATCTGTTAAAAGGTAAAGATAGACCTAAATTTACTAAATAATCATCAGCTGAGGTACTCGAAAGGGCACCCTCTAAGGCAATATCCAAGATAGTAGTACCTAAATTTATTGCTAATGCTTGGCTGGCCCTTTCAACACTATGGCGAGCAACCGCATGAGCAATTTCATGTCCCATTATTGAGGCTAAACCATCATTATTAGCGGCAACATCCAAGATCCCTGTGTAAAAAGCTATTTTACCACCAGGCATACACCAAGCATTAAGTGTGTCCTTGTCATCAATTAAGATAAATTCCCAATTATAATTTTTTATCGAGTCTGATTGACCCATTTTTAAAAAATACTCTTCTACTGACTCTGTAACTCTCAGACCAACCTCTCTTACAGCTCTATAATTTTGACCAGACTCTATTAAATTTTCTTGTTTTTTGACTTGTTCGTAGGCTTGAAGAGCTTGTTTGTTGATACTTTCATCCGAAATAATGGAGAGTTGTTTACGATTTGTAATAGCTACCTCAGTACAAGAAGGTAAAAATAAAGGCGCACAACACGCACATGATAATTTTTTAATAAAATCTCGTCTTTTAAGATTCATGGTATTAATATAACCAAAAAGTTATTCTTATGACAACCTGTTATATTAATGGAAAATATAAACCTCTAAATCAATCGTATGTCAGTGTAACAGATAGAGGTTTTCAATTCTCTGATGGGGTTTATGAAGTCATTGCTGTATTCAAAGGTGAATTAGTAGATTTAAATCTTCATTTAAACAGATTGTTTGATTCTTTAAAAAAAATGAACATGAAAACTAAATTCAATAGAAATCAAATAATTAGTATCACCAATAAAATCAAAAAATTAAATAATTTAAAAATGGGTATAATTTATATTCAAATTACAAGAGGGGATCAAAACCCAAGGGAACATAAATACCCTGATAAACTTAAGCCTAATATTATTATATACTCAATTAATAAAAACTTTGAATATTTAAATAAGTTAGCACTGAAAGGTGTAAAAACATCTCTTTATCCAGATATAAGGTGGCATAGGTCAGATATTAAAAGTATTTCTCTATTAGGTAATGTTCTAGCTGCAAATCATGCAAAAGAGAATAAATCACATGAAGCAGTATTATTTGATAATAGAAATATGATAACTGAGGGTAATTCCTCAAGTATTTGGATTATAAAAAAAAATAAATGTATTACGCACCCACTTAACTTTAGAATTTTAAAGGGATGTACAAGGCATAAATTAATATCAATTTTAAAAAAAAATAAATTTAAATTTGAGGAAAAAAAATTTTCTATTAAATCTCTTCTTGATGCAGATGAAGCATTCATGACAAGTGCTACTAATTTTGTAATGCCCATAGTTAAAGTTGATAAATTTACTATTTCAAACGGTAAGCCCGGTCTAAATACATTGAAGTTTCGTAGTTTATTTATCAACGCAATATGATCTTTAGACTTTTTCTTTTCTTATTTTTGTTTCCTATTACAACTTATGCAAAAATTAATACAATTTACTTAGCTGGTGGTTGTTTTTGGTGTGTTGAGGAGGTTTATGAAAAATTAAAAGGTGTAATTGACGTTCGATCTGGCTATTCAGGAGGTCATTTAGAAAATCCAACTTATCAAGAAGTAGTAAAGGGTGATACAGGCCATATAGAGGTGGCTGAAATTATTTTTGACTCAGATATTGTTAGTTTAGATAAGATCATTAGGGTTTTTTTTGTAAATATTGATCCTTTTGATGATACTGGTCAATTTTGTGATAAAGGTTATTCTTATAAAAGTGCTCTTTTCAGCAATGACCAAATTGTTATAGATAAATTTAACTTTTACATAGATAAAATTCAGGAAAATCACAAACAGAATGTCGAAACATTGATCTTACCTTTTAAAAATTTTTATGTTGCAGAGGAGTATCATCAGGATTATTACAAAAAAAATCCAATAAGATATACATATTACAAGTACAGTTGCGGAAGAGAGCAGAGGATTAAACAATTAAAAATTAATTTAGGATGATTAAACTCTTATTATTATTTTCAATTATAGCTATATGTATCTTTGTTTTCTTTGGTAATCAATTATCGTCTCGTTATAAAAAATATTTAATTATTTCATTAATAATAATTCTAGGATGTTTTTTAATTTTTTCAGGAAAATTAAATTTTTTACCTGTTGCCTTAGCTCCTGCTTTACTTTTTTTTCGAAGGATCTCATCATTATTAACTATATTAAACTTGTTTTCGCGATCTTCTTTTGGGAGTAAGTTCAAACCAAAAATTAATACGAAGTATTTACAAATTGAAATTGTGTTACAATCACGTCAAGCTACAATTCATATTATAGAGGGAGATTTTAAAGGCCGTTCTTTTTCCTCTCTATCTCAAAATGAGGTATCGAAGCTTTTAGAGGAACTAAAAACAAATGATCCACGTGGATTTAATATTTTAAATGTAATTATTAGTCAAAATAAACAATCTACATCCTCTTCAGACAAATCACAAATGACAGAGGAGGAAGCACTATCAGTTTTGGGTCTTAAAAAAGGAGCTTCTGATGATGATATAAAAAAATCATATTATGACTTAATGAAGAAATTTCATCCTGATAAAGATGGTAATAACTATTTATCTAATTTAATAACTGAAGCAAAAAATAAGCTTTTAAATAGTTAATTTTAATCTATAAGACATTTACTCAATGAACGATATTAAGAATCTTGCAATCATTGCTCATGTTGATCATGGGAAAACTACTCTTATTGATAATTTATTGAAGCAATGTGGAATTTTTAGAGATAATCAAGAAATATCAGAAAGAATTATGGACTCTAATGATTTAGAAAAAGAGAGAGGCATAACTATTTTAGCAAAGCCTACTTCTATAATTTTTCAAGATACTCGAATAAATATAATCGATACACCTGGACATGCAGATTTTGGTGGTGAAGTAGAACGTGTCTTATCAATGGTTGATGGAGTTATCTTGCTTATTGACTCTTCAGAAGGTCCAATGCCTCAGACAAAATTTGTTTTAGGAAAGGCTTTAAAACAAGGACTTAAGCCAATAGTAGTAATCAATAAAATCGATAAATCTGACTCAAGACCAGATGATGTGTTAAACGAAGTTTTTGATTTATTTGTCTCACTTGATGCAAATACTCAACAATTAGATTTTCCAGTTTTATATGCATCAGGTAGAAGTGGATGGTGTGTTAATGATTTGTCAGATGATAGATCCAGCCTAACGCCTCTGTTAAATAAAATTATCAGTCATGTACCATCACCAGATGTTGATAATACTAGACCTTTTGCAATGTTATCAACACTTTTAGACTATGATCCATACTTAGGAAGATGTCTAATTGGTAGAGTAGAGCAGGGATCTGCAAAAATAAACGATAGCGTTCATGCTTTAAACTTATCTGGTAAAATCATTGAAACTGGAAGACTTACTAAACTTTTAAAATTTGAGGGAACTAAAAAAATAACTGTTAACTCAGTTAACACTGGAGATATAGTTTGCATAGCAGGTTTATCAATCACATCAGTATCAGACACCATTTGTTCAACTGATATAGAAACACCAATAAAATCTACACCAATAGATCCTCCTACTATGTCAATAAACATTATGGTTAATGACTCACCATTAGCTGGAACTGAAGGTAAAAAAGTAACATCAACTTTAATAAGAAATAGATTAATAGCTGAGGCTGAGACAAACGTTGCTATTACCTTCTCAGAAAATCAAAATAAAGATTCATTTGAAATTGGAGGAAGAGGTGAATTGCAATTAGGTGTTTTAATAGAAACCATGAGACGAGAGGGTTTTGAATTATCTCTTTCTAGACCTAAAGTAGTTTACAAAGATGTAGAGGGGACAAAGTGTGAACCCTATGAAGAGGTAACGATAGATGTAGATGAAGAGTTTTCTAGTATAGTTATTGATAACATGAATCAAAGAAAAGCTGATATGTTAGATATGAGAAAATCTGGAATTGATAAAACAAGGTTATTATTTATTGCGCCCTCTAGAGGACTAATTGGCTATCAAAGTAAGTTTTTAACAGACACAAGAGGAACTGGTGTATTAAATAGAGTGTTTCACTCGTATAAACCATTTAAAGGGGAGATTACAGAGAGAAGGGCAGGCGCGTTAATTTCCACAGGAAACGGTAAAGCAATAGCTTATGCTATTTGGAAGCTTCAAGATAGAGGTGTAATGTTTGTTAAACACCAGACACCTGTTTATCAAGGTATGGTAGTCGGTGAGCATACTAGAGATAATGATTTAGAGATAAATGTTCTAAAAGGAAAACAATTAACTAATGTCAGAGCATCTGGTTCTGATGAGGCCGTAAATTTAACTGCCCCTAGGATGATGTCACTTGAGGAAATGATGACCTACATCAATTCTGACGAATTATTGGAGGTTACTCCTAAAAACTTAAGATTAAGAAAAAGGTATCTTGATCCAAACGAGAGAAAAAAATTTTCCAAAGTTGAAAATCTATAAACTATATTATAATTTATATTAAATATTTATAATAAAATACTGTATTTACTATTTAAATTTAACATTTATTATATATTACATCTAGAAAGAAAAAAACAAATAATCTGACTAAATCAAAAATAAAATAAACATAAAATGAGTTATTAAGAATAAATATTGAAAATTAATTTGATTTTGAAGGAATTAAATAAATATTCACACATTTTATCTAATTAAATAGCAAATTAGAGCACTAAGTTAAGTGATAGTTAACATTGCTTTCCAATAAAACTATCAAAACAGTTACTCCAATCTGTGATTTCAAAAAAACTATTAAAAAGCATTAAAACTGGACAATTTTAGGTAAAAAAGCTTATGTAAATTGCGACACTCACAAAATTTTTGAAATATTTGGATTTTGAGTTGAAAGATTATCAATATTTTTTTTAGTAAATCAATAGTCAAATTCATAAAATTACTAAGGGATTTATACTTAATAAAATTTCAATATACCTAAAAACGCAAAAAAATTGAAAATAGACATTATTTTGAAAGCCATTTTATGGCATCCTCACATCTGTCGTCTCCCCAAAAAACCTCATTTTCAACGATAAATGTGGGACTTCCAAAAATGCCTTTATTTTTAGCCATTTCTGTGTTTTTTAAATATTTTTGTTCAATTTCGTCTGTTTGAGCTTGTTTTATTAAACTATCTGAATCAAGTCCAATTTCTTTAAGAGTAGAACTCAGATTTGGCTCTGATCCAGGCTCCAAATGGTCTAAAAACCACTTTTTATAGGTTAAAATAGTATATTCTTTGATCCACCCTTGATCTTTTCCCAAAATTGCAACTTTGTTAGCTAAATCGAACTCTTTAAGTGGGTAGGGAGCAGGTACTTTTGCATCAAATCCATAGAAGTTAGCTCTTCTCTGAACATCCCGCCACATATAATCAATCTTATCTCTTTTTTTTTCAGCCATAAAAGGGACATTCTCCATTTCAATCATTCTTGATCTCACACTGAAAGGACACCATTCAAATACAACTTCATTTTCAGTCTCTATCTGCGCTAATCTTTGCGTGGAGAGGTAAGTATATGTACTTCCAATTGAGTACCAGAATTCAATTTTTCTCATAGGTTCTAACTTAACTGAAATAATTAAAATTATTATTAAAAATAAGTGATCTGGTCACATCTGTCGCATGTATAAAAGGCCATGAAAAACATGTTTATGCAAATTTACAGTGGAGTCATGGACGCTGACTGGAATCCTCTAAGAAAAATACCTAGTGTGGCCCTTAGACACCTAATTATGCAACTTTTAGCATGGATGTGGTGTATAATTTTTTCACTTTATTTTGGCTCTTTTTTGATTTTTGGCATCACAGCTAGCGCACATTTTCTTCTTATTTTTGGAACTTTTATGACAGCTGCTACTTTTGCAACTGCTCCAAAAATTGTAAAATCTAAGTATAATAACAGTAAATAATATACTGTTTTTACTTACTTTTTACATACATCAACTTTAAAAGCACTAGTTAATTCTATAAGCCTTTTTGTTTGAATTTTCACAGAACTATTGGTAGATCCTGCTGCTGGTATAACGATGTCAAAGTTATTTAAGGACTTATCGTAATAAATATCTAGTTTATTTGGTAATCCAAAAGGACAAACTCCGCCAATAGGGTGAGAGGTGATTTGCAAAGTCTCATTGGCAGTCAGCATTTTTGCCTTTTTTTTGAAGAAATTCTTATATTTTTTATTATCGATTTTTACATTTCCAGAAGTCATTAACAAAATTGGTTTTTCTATAATTAAAGCAATTGTTTTTACTATTTGTCCTTTCTCAACATTATGAGCGTTTGCAGCTTGCTCAACAGTTGCTGTTGACTCTTTAAATTCTGATATCTCTAGGTCAGGGGCGATAATACTAAGGTGTTCTTTTACTGATTTTATTGACATTTACACATCTATTTGTTGCATAATATATATTATAAGAATCTAGAATAAAAATTAAATAAAATAGTTAATCTAAATCTCAATTATAATTATAAAATATTACATGAAAATAATAAGAATATTATTGATTGCTATCTTTTCTTTAGCGTCGATCAGCTCTTATGCGAGTATGTTTAAAACTCATTCTTCAAATGACGAAGATAACACCTCAAGCAAGATGTCTTATAGCACTCCATGTGAGATAAGTGACACAGTATTAATGGCATCTTCGGAGGATGTTTGCTTAGCTTTAAAAGAAAAAATTTCTAATCACGACCACGATTAAAAGATAAAATATACTATATTTCCAGTTTAAGACCATCATATGCTGGAAATACATTACTTGTTGATAGTTTTCTGTACTCTGTATTGTAATCAATATGAGCCGTCATATGGCTTAAAAACGTTTTATTTGCATTAACTTTTTGGGCCCAATCAATAACCTCTTTATACGAGGCATGCGAAGGATGCTCTTCATATCTTAAACAACCAACAAACCAACACTCAATTCCTTTTATTTTATTTAGATAGTTCTCATCATAAAAATATTTAATGTCTAAATTATAGGCTATTTTATTATCAAAAATGAAACCATAGGAGTCAATACTTCCATGATTTTGTCGAATAATCTCAATTTTAAAACCCTCAATTTCAATATTATTCCCATTGAGAACGTTAGCATTCAAAATGGGTTCATAACCATGGGTGGATGACTTTGAAAACAAATAAGAAAAGCTAGTTTGAAGAGTATCTAAAGTTATTTTATCGGCATAAATTGGTATTTTTTTTCTATTTATTAGAGAAATAGTCCTTAAATCATTAATTCCATGTATGTGATCAGCATGGGAATGTGTATAAATGACCGAGCCAACATTATCAATTTTATTGTCAATTAATTGTTTCCTTAAATCAGGGCTAGTATCAATTAGTATTGATTTTCCTGCTTTTTTTAAAAGTATTGAAGGTCGTGTTCTTTGGTTTTTAGGATTTGATTTATCACAATTACCCCATATGTCATGAGATAAAGGGACTCCAAAACTTGAGCCACATCCTAATACATTTATTTCAGTTTTTTCAGTCATTTATTTTAAAAAGCTTTTTGTAATTATAAGAACTAATTTCGCATGTATTAATGTAGTCGTTTCCAGTAATTTCACAATATTTTTCAACGATTATTTTTAAATAGCTTGGTTTATTAATTTTACCTCTTAAAGGGTCAGGCGTAAGATAAGGACTATCAGTTTCAAAAATAATTTTTTTAATTGGTAATATTTTAATTGTATCTCTTAATTTATTTGCATTTTTGAACGTAATAATGCCCGACAATGAAAAAAAACAACCTAAATCAATACATTTTTTTGCAAATTCCTCACTTCCAGTGAAACAATGTATAAGAATATCATCTATTTTTTTTGAGTATTTAGTTAAAATTTTAATCATATCCTCTTCAGCATCTCTCATATGAATTATACACGGTAAATTATAAACACTAGCTACATCTAAATGCATCTCTAAGCTTTCTATTTGCTTATTTTTAGGAATATCATAATGATAATCCAAGCCTGTTTCCCCTATTCCAACAATTCTATCTTTAAATTTTTTAATATTTTGATTTAAAAGAATGTTAATTTCCTCAGGTTTGATATCAAGGGTATTATTTGGGTGATGACCTAAAGTGATATCGACAAAATTAAAACCTTTAATTAAATTAATATCATTCTGAAATTCGTATATATTAGAATTTATATTTAAAATTCGCTCTATGTTATTTTCTAGAGCATCTTTACAGATATCTGATACTGAATTTTTAAGTAATTCATGACCAAAATTTACATGACTGTCTATTAAATTACTCAATTTTAGTAAATAGAGGCTCAGGTTGTCGTATTTTTAAAAATTTTAATTTAATTACCTCTTTAAAGTTATCAAAAATATCTAATTTAATATCACTCGTATTTTCAAATAAATTGAATACTTCTGAGGTTTTTGAAGGCATAAAAGGAACTAAATATTGACTAACCCTAATAATGCATAGGCAAATATTAGCCAAAACTTTTTTCATTTGTTCAGGATTTGTTTTTTTTAAAACCCAGGGAGCAGATTTATCGACATAATTATTTAAATCATTCATAAATAAGAATAATTTTTTAAGGTATTCGTCATATTTGTAATTTTCCATATACTCAAACAATTCTTTTTCAGAGTCGTTAATTTGCTTTAAAATTTCAAAATTGAAATTATCTTTAGTTAAATCAACATTTTGTTCTAAATTTTTACAAATGAAACTAAGTATTCTTTGTATTAAATTTCCATAGTTATTTGCCAATTCACCATTAATTCTATTTTTGATAGCTACCTTTGAAAAATCACCGTCATTGCCAAATGGAACCTCTCTAAAAAGAAAATATCTTACTGAGTCTAGACCGTATTCATCAATCAATTCCTTAGGATCAATTACATTACCAAGACTTTTACTGATTTTTTGACCTTCATTTGTCCACCAACCATGTGCTACGATTTGCTTTGGTGGATCTAATTCAGCAGCCATTAAAAAAGCAGGCCAGTAAATAGCATGAAATCTGATTATATCCTTCCCTACTACATGTATCCCAGGCCAATATTTTTGATATAAATCAGAATTTTTATTGGGATAATCTAAAGCTGAAATATAGTTAGTTAGTGCATCTAACCAAACATAAACAATATGTTTTTCATCTGTGGGGACATCAATTCCCCATTTAAATGTTGTTCTAGAAACGGATAGATCTTTCAACCCTGACTCTACAAATTTAATAACTTCATTAGATCTAGATTTTGGGACTATGAAATTTGGATTATTTTTATAAAAATCTAACAGTTTGTCTTGCCATTTAGAAAGTCTAAAAAAATATGACTCTTCTTCAACCCAAGATAATTCAGATCCAAAACTGTTGTATTTTTTACCATTTTTTTCAACTATTTCATTATCAGCTACAAAAGCTTCATCTCTTACAGAATACCATCCGCTATATTTGGATAAATAAATTTCATTTTTTTCCAACAGAACTCTCCATAGATTTTGAACAGACTTTTTATGTCTTTCTTCTGTTGTTCTTATAAAATCATCATTAGATAAATTTAATAAATTACTTAAATCTTTAAAATTTTCTGAAACCATATCCGTAAATTTTTGAGGATCAATATTTTTTTCTTGAGCAGCTCTTTCAACTTTTTGTCCATGCTCGTCTGTTCCTGTTAGAAAATAAGAATTGAGACCTCTACAATCATAAAATCTTTTTAATATATCAACAGCAATTGAGGTGTAAGCATGTCCAATATGGGGTTTATCGTTTACATAATAAATTGGAGTTGTAAAATAATTATTAGACATACTTAATTAGATTAGAATTTAATCTTGTAAAATAAATTGATATTAAGTCATTAGTTAATGTATTAAATTTTAAACTCTCATCTAGATCAGTTAAATAATCTGAATGAAGTTTTAATAGATATTTGTAAAGTTTTTTATTATTTAAATTACTTCTTAAATAGTAATTAAGTATTTTTAAAAATATTAAAGAACATACACTTATTTGATCTTTATTAAAAAGTTTAATCTTTTCAAAAAAATCAGTACTTTTTAAATCAATGAAGGGATTAATAAGAGAATGTATTAATTCATCTGAAATATTTTGATTTTGTCTTATAATGTCTTCTTTCATTGAATTGAAATCACTAAAATTAATTTGTGAATTCAAATCTCTGATAACTCTGGCCCTTGAAATTATTGTTTCAGGTAAACTTATTAAGTTTGAAGAACAAAAAATAAAATAGGTTTTGGATGGTATTTCTTCAATGATTTTTAAAAGTCCATTTAAAGCATTAATATTTAAATAATTTAGCTCTCTGACAAATATTACTCTATTAAGGTTTAATACATTTGTATGTAGAAAATCTTTTTTCATTTTTCTTATTTGATCAATTGTTACAAATTTTGATTTTTCTTCAGGCTCTAAAATAATAAAACTTGTTTCTATTTCATATTGTTTCTCATAGAAGCTTTTTAAAATCTTTTCCTCTAAATATGAAATACTCTCACCATTAGTAATCTCTAATAAGAAAAAGCCACTGCTCTCAGATTTTATAGTATTTACTAATTTATCAATTTGCATTTTTTTAGATTTAATATGATTTTGTCATGTACTTCATTAGCAGATAGTGATGCATCAATAGCAACAAACTTACGTTCACCTATTTTTATTTTAGATATTTCTTCGTAATTTTTTTGAATTCTTGAGAATTGTCCAAAATATTTTTTATCAAATTTATTTGAATATGATCTTTTATCTTTCCTTCTTATTAAATTTTTCTTATCTAACTTCAAATAAAAAGTTATCTTTGGGATAAATTTCTTATCAATTAACTTAATTAAACTGATAATAAGTTTTTTCTCTTTAGAATTATATTTTTGATAGGCATAAGTAGAGTCAAAAAATCTATCAAATACAATGAAATCACTCTTTTTAATTGAAGATAATAATGCAAATCTAGATGCAAAGAAAAACATTATTAAACTTAAATTATCGAAATTAGACTTTAAAATCACATTTCTTATCTTTTCTAGATCTTTATTACCTCCAGGTTCTCTAGTGAAAGTAGATTTAATATTATTTTTTATAAAATATTTTTTTAAAAGTTTTATCTGTGTCGATTTTCCAGAATATTCGAAACCTTCAAAACTGATTACTTTCATTTTATATGATTTTATTTAGTTAGATCCAAGAATGATATAATAAATAGCTGAAAATATTCTTGAAAAGAAATTCTTTTGCTCTATGTCCTCACCTGAAAATAAAGGAAAATCAGTATTCTTATCAGCAAACGATATTCGAAGTTTGGCTATTTGGTCACCTTTTTGAATAGGAGTTGCAATAGGCTCCTCTACTATCACATTAACCTTAGCAGAAGATAATTGTGCTTTTGGAATGCTCACACTTATATCGTTTAAAGCAACTAGGTCTACTTTGTCGTCTTTACCTAGCCAAGTATCAGCTTCTTGAATAACCTCATTTTTTTTAAAAAAATCTACTAATTGAAAATTGTTGAAACCCCAATCCATTAATCTTAGTGACTCCTGGGCCCTTAATTTGGAAGAGTCTAGTCCATTTAGAACAATAATCAGGCGCCTATCCCCTCTTTCAGCAGATCCAACTAAACCGTAGCCAGCTGCTTCTGTATATCCTGTTTTAAAGCCATCAGACCCTTCAAATGTATATAGAAGTGGATTTCTGTTATCTTGTTTGATCGCGTTATATGTAAAATCACTTAATTTGTACATTTGATATAGTTCATAGTGATTTTTAATCGTGTACTCAGCTACTTTAGCAAGATCTTCAGCTGTGGTGTAATGATTGTCATCAGGCCAGCCACTGCTATTTGTAAAATTAGTCCCTGTGAGTCCTATTTTTTTGCCTAAATTATTCATTTCAATAGCAAAAATTTCCTCAGAACCAGAGATACCTTCTGCTAAAGCAATGGAGGCATCATTTCCGCTCTGAACAATAATTCCTAATAATAAATCATAAACTTTTACTCTTTTGTCTACCTCTATAAACATCTTTGATCCGCCCATTTTCCATGCCTTTTTACTTACTAAAAACTCTTGATCTAATGATAAAGTACCATTTTTGATTTTTTCAAAGGCTACAAGAGCGGTCATCATCTTGGTCATACTTGACGGATATGTTTTGGCTTTAGAATTTTTTTCTAAAAGAACTTCGTTTGTTGATAAATCAATTACAAGAGCTGTTTTTGCTAAACTTTCAATAGCAATAGATTGTTTAGGAAATAGAATAATTATTGCTATAAATAGTAAATTAAGGGGTTTTTTTTGCATTTAAATATCCATTTTTAATCAGAAAATCTAACTTAAGATTTATATCACTCTTTAGAAATGGGCCAGCAAAAACCTTAACCCCCTCGTCATTTTCTTCATAAAACAATCCAAAATTTTTGATTTTATTAGTTTTAAGCTTCGCCAGATTTATATCTTTATAGATTTCAACTAATATAGTGTTTTGTCTCTTAGAATTTTTGATATCTAGAGTTTTAATTTTCTCGTAATCAAGTTTTTCACTGATTTCAGTTTGATCTTGATCTAACTGTTCAAATGAAATTTCTGTATCATCCATCTTTATCTTGCTCTCTTCTTTTGAGTCGACAACATTTCTTAGAATTATGGATTCATCTTTTAAATATTCTAAATATACTTTTGTATTAAGTGATATTTTATCAATAATCTCTTGACTTAATGAAAGCCTATTTTCAGTATTTAACTTAATGTTTCTGACAATAATATTGTTATCTAGGTTACTGGGATCTGACAGTTTTACCACGCTTGGTATAGGCAAATTAGAATGATGGATATTATTGCCTTTAATTCTTTCATCTATAATAAACTTTTCCATAACACTTAACTCAATATTGTAGTCATCAAGTGGTGATATAGTAACTTCTGATTTTTTAAAGTATTCTTGAGTTTCAACTTCTTCTTCAATTTTTTTATCATCTACAGTATCAATAGACGTTACTGTACATGATGATAAAATTAGTAAAAACAGTATTTTATTAATATTATTTAAATTTATCACTTAACAATCCAACAGAAAGACCATAATAGTTAGAACAGTTGTAAGAGAGAATATTAAAATAATTATCATAAACAATAAAATATCTGTAATCACCCTCTTCCCTACCCATCCTTAATAGATAGCTATTAATATCTAAATTATCTAGAGAATTACCATTCATCTTTTTAAAATTCATTAGACTGAATTCATTTAAAGGTAATTTTTTTGATAATTTTTTTACTGCCAAACAACCTTTTTCTCTTTTTATGAACAATTTAGGCTCTAAAGATTTTACATTTTCCGGGGGGATAACTTCTCTACCCCAAGTGTAATTTGGATCCCATTTGTTTGAACCTACTCCTTGTAGATACCTTGCAATTGAAGCGAGTGAGTCCTCAGTGTCAGTCCATATATTCTTCTTACCATCATTATTAAAATCTTGAGCATAATTTAGAAAACTAGAGGGCATAAATTGATTTTGACCCATAGCTCCTGCCCAAGAGCCTTTAAAATCAATAACATTAATGTGTCCTTGCTCAAGAATTTTAAGAGCGTTATATAATTCTTTGGTAAAGTATCGTCTTCTTCTTTCATCATATGACATAGTTAAAAGACTTTCTAATACGGGATAATTACCTGTAATTTTTCCATAAGCAGTTTCTAAACCCCATATAGATAAAATAAATCTTGATTGAACATTATAATGATTATCAATTTTATTTAATAAATCACTGTATTTACTTTTGTTTTTTAAACCATTTTGTACTCTCAAATCTGAATTTCTTTTCTCAATATATTCAGAAAAAGTTAAAGTAAATTCTGGCTGACACTTATCATTTTCAATTACTCTCTTGTTAACCTCATATGGAGCAATTAAATTTGATACAAAATCCTCATCTAGTCCAAATTCATTTGATCTATTTACAACTTCAATTTTCCAGCTTTCAAAACCAGAGAAATCATAGTTCTGAAGTACGTCACAATTTTTTGGATCATGTGCACATACTTTTAAGCTAAATAAAGTTAAGAGTATTAATTTTATAAATAATTTGATGAGCATAAGATTCTATTAAATAGATTATATTATAAAATCTTTAATATTCGTGACAACGAAAGCAATGATAATTTAATTTAATTAAATTTAATATTTTTTTTAGAAAGATCAGAAATTTTTTTGCAGCCCATCAACTTCATATCTCTTTCTAACTCTGTTTTATAAATACTTAGAGCTTTTTCTACACCTATTTGTCCAGCAGCAGCTAATGCATACAAATAAAGCCTTCCACCTGCACAAGCTTTAGCTCCCAATGACAAAGCTTTAAGCATATGTGTCCCTCTTTGGATACCCCCTTCACAAATTATATCCACTCTATCACCTACTGCCTCTACTATATCAGCCAATTGATCAAAAGGTGATCTAGCACCATCTAATTGTCTTCCTCCGTGATTAGATACAACAATTCCAGTACATCCAATATCTACTGCTTTTTTTGCATCCTCTACACTTAGTATTCCTTTTAAAGCAAAATGACCACCCCAATCAGAACATAATTTTTCAGCATCTTTCCAATTCATATCTTGATCGAGCATAGTAGAAAAGTAATTACCAATTGAGATAGCTGTATTAGTGCCCTCTTTTACATAATCTTGAAGGTGCGGGAGTTCAAACTTACCTTTAGTTAAGTAATTAATTGCCCATTTTGGTTTAGTAATGTAACTGTAAATACTTGATAACGTAAATTTAGGAGGTGATGTAAAACCGGTTCTTATGTCTCTTTCTCTATTGCCGCCTGTTATTGTATCAACAGTCAAAGCCATAACATCGAAATTAGCATCTTTTGCTCTTTGAAGAATTGAGTTGTTTAATCCTTTATCTTTGTGATAATAAAATTGAAACATCTTTGGTGTATCCACGAGGTTTGAAATTTCTTCTACACTTACTGTAGCCAAAGAAGACACACCAAACATAGTATTAAATTTTTGAGCTGCCTTAGCTACAGCTCTCTCTCCTTCGTAATGAAATATCCTCTGGAGAGCTGTTGGTGAACAGTAAAAAGGTAAATCTATTTTTTTTCCAAAAATAGTTGTTGATAAATCAACATCTTTTACACCTCTTAATACGTTTGGTATTAAATCTACATCATCAAAGGCTGATGTATTTCTTCTATATGTTACTTCATCATCTGCAGCACCATCAATATAATGAAATACAGGAGATGGAAGTTTTTTTTTGGCTAACTTCCTGAAATCTTTAAAATTTAAGCAGTTATCTAATCTCATAATAATTTTGCTAAAAAGCCTGTATTTGTTATAAATATCACATGATTTTAACTAATACAGGCAAAAAATTTGTTTATTCGGCTATTATAATGATGTTCCTATCCATGATCCTGCCTTGGGATTCTCTAGAGGATTATACATATGCCGAGTCAATGGGCTTATCATTAAATGTTATTCCTGCAATCATTTTTGTGTGTGCAGCAGGTATAGTTGTATTAAAACCTCTAGCTGTACTATTAAGTAGAATTGGAACAAATTACATTTTTCTATTACTTTGCCTACTCCAAGCAATAATTCTTTACATAGGTATGCAGTATTATCCAGATACATACACAATTGGTTATCTTTTATTTCCAGCTTCAGTTGTTGTATTTATGTTAGGTGCTATTTTCAGCACTAATAGAATAGACGGAACCACTGGTAATTAGTTAATTTCAATTACAAAACACCATTAATTAAAATTATCCCACTCATCAATAATAACATTATATAAAATAACTTTTTAAATAATATTTCTGAAACGTATCTTCTAATTATTTTTCCTAAGAAAAAACCTATTACAACTGGTATGGATACAATTAATGAAGGAATAATTGTGCTTATATCAATTAGCTTTAAAAATATAAAAGAAAAAAATTGCATTAAACTATAAAGTAAAAAAGCCAATCCCATAAATTGAACAGTTTTTTCTTTATCATATTTAAGTGATTGTAATAAAAATACAAAAGGCATGGTATAAATACTTGTAAGACCAATAATAAATCCATTAAAAGACCCTGCTATCGATTGAATTAATGAACTTTTATAATTAGGTATTGAAATAATTCTATTTGATAAAAAAAGAGTAGAATTAATAAATAGCAAAATAGCAATAAATATTAAAATTAAATCCGATTGCAGTGTTTTAAGTAAAATTACTCCTGGAATGATGATTAGAGTTGAAAAAATTAAAAAAAATTTAGTATCAATAGAAATTTTTCTCAAATTATTTCCATTTATCATTTGAAAAAAACTAGTAATAATTGTTGGTATTATCACAAGAGCTATTGTTTGTTTTACATCCACGACAAATGAGAGTAAAGAAATTACAACTGTGATTAATCCGACACCAAGTATACCTTGGGTAATGCCGCCAATGAAATATACTAATAAAATATATAAAAAAGTTAATGTTGGAAGATTACCTAAAATCACTTAAAAACATAACATGAGTTGTCAAAGAATATATCAACTAATATCACAAAATTACGATTGATTTAAAAATAACGTAATATATACATTCTAAACGTTTATGACATCGGAAGGATGGCTGAGCGGTTGAAAGCACCGGTCTTGAAAACCGGCAAAGGGGCAACTCTTTCCTGGGTTCGAATCCCAGTCCTTCCGCCATTTGATCTATTTTCAATTTTCAAAATGTATAATTATTATTATTTTTTATTTAAAAGGAGAAAAAATGACTGATCGTGTATGTATAAATCTTTCCTATGCTGTACCAAATGATAAAGCTGCTGAAGTTGAAAATATTTTTAGCACCCATGGAAAATGGATGACTGAATTTTATTCTGATGGAACAGATCATTTATTAAATGCTTACTTTACAAAAGCACCAGAGTTTAAAGACCCTACTGATCCTAGTAAGGGCGAAACTGGAAACACATTATTTACAATAAATGAACAATTTGCATCCATGGAGAGTGTTCAAAGACATGTCGAAAATGCAAGTAAAAATGATTATTTCCCAGATTTTGCAAAGTTACTAAAGGATTACGGTAAAGTTTTAAGTATGGGTGGCAGTGTATATGTTTCGATAAGGTAAAATTATAATACTACTTCAAAACCCTCAAACTTTGGGTGATCTACATATACTGTTTTATGTTCACCCGCATTTTTATGAGCCATCCTAAAAGCTTCTGATTTAGTCCAATTAATAAAATCTTGCTTTGACTCCCATTCACTGTGAGATGCATAGAGTGTATATTCTTCATTCGTTTCACTTTTTATTAAATTAAATTTTTTAAAACCAGGAACTTTATTTAAGTGTGTATCTCTATTTTTCCATATTTCCTCAAAATAAGTCTCTTCACCTAATTTGACTTTAAATCGATTCATTGCAATAAACATGATTTATTTATGTCTATTCAGATATGATAATTCTAGTATTTGTACCAATAGCAATAGTTACTCTGGAACCAATTGGAATTTGTTCTGTGCCAGATTGAACTATTGAAATGTCATCATCTGTGTCATCAACGTCTACAACATATTGAAATCCTGTATGATCACCTAATGATGAACCAGCTACATAACCTACTATTGCTCCACCAATGGTTCCAACCACAGCAGCAGCATCTCTACAATCATCATCAAAAATACCCTCTCCACATCCTACGACAAAACCTACTAAACCTCCTGTAAGAGCGCCTAAACCAGAGCTTTCACCAGTAATTTTGACTGGTTCAGCTGCAACGAGTGTTCCGTATTTAACTGTGTTAACTTTTTGAGTATCTGATTTTTTTACACCAGTATTAAAATCACCACAAGCTGTTATCAATGCGAATAACAATAAAAAAGGTAATTTAGGCAGGTCTGTCATATTCAACAAATTTTTTAAGTGAATTGGTGAGAAAATTTTCATAATTATCAATATTATAATTGATATTTTCATTAATATCCAAATATTTTGGATCTAATATGAAATCAAATGATGGCTCAAAAAAGAAAGGTATTGATACTCGCTCCTCTTGATTAAATAATACTCTGTGATTAGTTGCTTTCATTTTACCATTAGTTAAATACTCTAAAGCTAAACCTGTATTAATTACGAAAGCATTTGGGTCATGAGGAACATCATACCACTCTAAAGAATGTCTATTTTGAACTTGTAAACCACCTTTTTTGTCCTGATACAAGATAGTCATTATCCCACTATCTACATGGGTTTCACAACCTAAAGCAACACCGTCCTGAGAAGAAACTTCAACAGGTTTATCTTGCTTTGGATAGTAATTAAATCTTAGAGTAGAGAGTGTTTTGGGTCTTTGAAAAGCCTTTTCAGCTAAAGATAAATCTGAGGAGAATGAAGATATGATAGATTTAAATATGGTTATTCCTAAGTTGTGAAGATCATCAAAATAATTATTTATCGTAATTTGCCACTCAGGATCTAAAAAAGACATATCGTGATTAACTTCAAATTTTTCCTTTTTTAACAAATCAACCATATTTTGCTTTAAAAGTGGATCTCCTATATCTAAACCCTCTTTACCATTCACTGAACTAGGAAAATAACCCCTATAAACAGTATTAGTATTGGGGTTCCATTTTTTAGGAGCTATTTTTAGTTTTTCTTCGTCTTTTAAGTAAAAAAATTTTTTACAAGTTTTTAAAAGATTATTTATTTTTGAAATTGGAATACCGTGATTTGTGACTGTAAAAAAACCAATTTCTTCAGATGCTTTTTTAATATTATTTGATACTTGTACAGCAGCATCACTATTAAGATCTTTATTAATAATATCCGCTAAATCTATATTTGGAATATAATTACTCTGCATCGCCAATTTTAAAATATAGTTTTTTGATATATTTCTGTTTCCTTTTTATAGGAAGTTCATAAAATTCATCTATTGAAATAGGTTCACCTATTTTTTTTTGATTTTCAGTAAGTTCGGCTATTATAGACTCATAATAGTTTGCCCACTCTGCATTAGTTTTTGGGAGTTGTTGATCTTCCATCATTTTAATCCTAACTTTTTATAGAATAGATTTATAGTGTAAAATAAGTCCTTACTGTCATTATTTTTGATCTGAATAGAACTAGAACTTTGCATTTTTATAATATTTTCTTGTGCCATTTGAATTAAATCATCTAGTATTTTTTGACTTGCTTTTTTAAAAGTAATATCAATAAAATTTCTTTTTATATTTATTTTTGAAATACCAAGTGTAAGAGATTTAATTTTAATAGTTAGTAAATTAAATAAATTAGTTACTTCAACTGGGTAATTACCATATCGATCATATATCTCATATAAAACATTCTTAAGCTCTTGAATATTCTTTGAATTTGTAAATTTACGATAAATAATCAATCTGGAAATATCATCAGATATGTAATTTTTTGGAATGTAATACTCAAAAAATGCATCGAATTCAAATTCATCATAATCATCTTCAATTTCTGCATTATTATTTTTTTGTCTTTCAACCTCATCTTTTAACATACTTTGGTAAAGTTCTATTCCAATATCTTTCACATGACCACTTTGCTCATCACCTAGTAAATTACCTGCGCCTCTTATTTCTAAATCCTCATTAGCTAACTGAAAATTTGATCCTAGATTTTCATAATTAGCTAAAACTTGAAGTTTCTTTAGAGCTGTTTTATTGATTAATTTTTCACTGTCATGAAATAAATATGCATATGCTCTTTTATTTGAACGACCTACCCTACCTCGCAATTGATATAATTGAGATAAACCAAATAAATTTGAATTAAATATTATTAGTGTGTTTGCATTTTTAATATCTATTCCAGACTCAATAATATTTGTAGAAATAAGGCACTGTATCTCACCTTTTGTAAAAGATATAAACACATCCTCAATATCTTTTTCTTTCATTTTACTGTGACCTACTCCGTAAGAAAGATCTATATTTAATTTTTTAATTTCATTTTCGACAAAAGGAATATGGCTTATTCTTGGTACAACAATAAAAATTTGTCCATTCCTCTCTAATTCATTCTTTATTGCTGAAATAAGGACAACAGATTCATATTTTTGAACATAAGTTCTTATACTAATTCTATTTGATGGAGGTGTTCCAATAATACTTAAATCTTTTAAGCCTAATAAAGACATCTGAAGTGTTCTAGGAATAGGTGTGGCAGACAATGAAAATAAATGAATAGTTGGGTATTTGTTGATCAAATATTCCTTTTGATCGACACCAAATTTTTGTTCTTCATCTATTACCAGTGTGCCTAAATTATTAAATTCTATGTCTTTTTTAAAAAGACTATGTGTTGCAATAAGAATTTGAATATCACCTGACTTTAATGAAGTTAAAATTTTTTTTTTTTCTTTTGACGAAGTAAATCTAGATAGACATGCAACCTTGATGTTAAAAACTGAAAACCTCTCGCTAAATGTATTAGTGTGTTGCATCGCTAGTAATGTGGTGGGAACGACTATTACAAATTGAAAACCTGATAAATATGTTGCACATGCAATTCTTAAAGCCACTTCAGTTTTACCAAATCCTACATCACCGCATATAAGGCGATTAGATGGTTTATCTTGTTTTAAATCATTTAAAGATCGTTCAATTGATTTTAATTGGTCCTCAGTTTCAACAAATGGAAATTGTTGATTAAATTTCTCAAGATCAGAATTATTATATTGAAACTCTTTGATGTTTATAGTGGATCTCTTTGCTGCATTTTTTAAAAGTTTATTAGCTAGAAAACGAATTTTCTTCTTAACTGAAGATTTTCTTAAAATCCAATCATTCGTGCCTAATTTATCAAGAAGTAGATTATTATCATCAAACCCATATCTTGAAATATAGTTTAAATTTTCAATTGGTAGTAAAAGCTTGTCGTTACCGCGGTAAATTAATCTAATAAACTCCCTAATTCGATTATTAATTTCAATATTATCAATGGATATAAATCTACCAATACCATGCTTTTGATGAACAACTGCGTCTCCTAATGAAAGATCATTAAAATTGATTATAGTGTCTAAATTCGTTTTTTTTGTAGTATGAGTGTTTTTATTGAGGTGTACGACTCCATCAAATAGATAGTCTTTTGAGATTACAGATTTATAGAAATATAAATTATTACCATAATTTGGTTCAATATTTTTCTTTTGAAGAAATTCGTTTTCTATTGAGGAGGAATTTTTTCCACTATGAAAATATATTTTATTACTCATTTTAGAAAATTCATCTAAAGAGGTATTTGATGTAATTTTTAATGATTTAGGTGAACTTGATAATATATTTGTAAATTTAAAATTTTTTATTTTATTATCATCTAAGTAATAATTTGAAAAAGGGGTCTCAAGTTGGGCTTGATCAAAAATTGTTTTAAGAAAATTTAGCTTTTCTTTCAATATTATGTCACTTCTATTAATTGTATAAATGGAATATCCCATAACGATATCCTCAAAATAACTATCTTTATTACTTGGCTCTAATAACTCAATATTAGGGTTAAATATATCAATCCTCTCTTTCTCATCTTTAAAAGTAAGTTGTGTTTGAGGATTGAACTCTTTAATTGTTTCAATAACATTATCAAAGAATGAAATTCTATAAGGATTATTATTACTGTTATAAATATCTAAAATATCACCTCTTAGTGAAAATTCGAGTTTATTATAAGCATTTGCTTGGTTTGAATGATTAAATTCAACTAATTTTTCTAAAATTGTATTAGCTTCAATAGTTTGATTTTTAGTTAATGTTAAAAAATGATTAGCATCTTTATTTATTTGAAATTTTTTTAAAAGATTATTGCAAGTTATTATTATTATATCATTATGAGTTAATGTCTGTAATTTTTCTGACCTATCAAGTAAGATGTCAGATGATGAACTTTCAGAACTGAATGGCAAAGAGTCGTGTGCTGGAAAATAACATATTTTCTTTTGGGGATAATGTATATTTAGAATATTTTCATAATCTAGAGCTATCTTATCATCTTCACATAATAAAATTGATTTATTGCCAAATTTAGAAATAGGATTTTCCAATATTATTTTGATAAATTTATAATTTTAAGGTACTTAATTCTATCTTCTTTGAAAGAATCATTGAAAAGTAAGTCGAATATGTATTGTGTTTCATTTTTTAATAAATCATCTAATTGATTAATTAGAGCCTCATCATTAGTGTTTTCAAGTTTTGAATAAATTCTCTCAAAAATTACATCTAATTCTTTTATACCTAATGTTTGACATCGATATTTTATTTTTTTTAATTTATCTTTGTAGTAATTATTCATGAACGACAATAGTTTCGATTTTTTATATCAGAATGTAGAAAAACTTAAAGGGATAGGTCCAAAGAAAGCGTCCTATTTTAAAAATTTAAATATAAACACAGTTATTGATATATTTTATAATTTACCGACTAGATCAATAGATCGTACTCAGGATATTGACTTTAAAAATCTTGAAAAAGGACAAACTATTACCACTCTCGTTAAGGTAAAAAAACATCATTTTCCTTTCAATCCTAAACTACCCTACGTGATTGAATGTGAAAAAGGATCTTTAATCGTAAACATAATTTATTTTTCAATAAGAGGGAATTTTCTTAGAAAAAAATATCCTGAAAACAAAGAATTAATTATTAGTGGAAAAGTATCATTTTATAAAAGCAATCTTAGTGTAGCACACCCTGATTACATAGAAGAGATTGAAAATGAGGATAAGTTAAGAACTTTTGAAAATATTTATCCTTTAACAAGGGGTATCACATTAAAAGATATCAGAATAGTTTTAAATGCTGCAAAAAATCATTTAAATAAATTTGAAGAATGGTTGAACGAAAATATTATTAAAAAATATAATTTTTCAAATTTTAATGAATCATTAATAAAAATGCATTTTCCCTCTGTAAAAGAAGATATTGAAAATAGAGAGAATTTTAGAAAAAGGTTGGCAGTTGATGAATTAGTATCAAATTATTTTGCTATTAGATACTTAAAAGAAAAAACAAAGAGAAAAAATGAAAGTTTAAATCTTAAATTTAATTTACAAGAAAAATTTATAAATGAGCTACCTTTTGAGTTGACAAAAAATCAATATAAAATCATAAACGATATAAATAATTATAATAATACTCAATATCGAGAAACAGTACTATTACAAGGTGATGTAGGTTCAGGTAAAACTATTGTATCCTTATTAACAGCAATCCCTTTTATTCAAAAACATAAACAAGTTGCGTATATGGCACCTACAGAAATATTAGCTAATCAAATTTACAGTAATGTACTAAATCACTTAGATAGTGAAGAAGTTAATCCTATATTACTCACTGGAAGTAGTAAAAATAAAAGTAAAATTTATGAAAAAATAGAAAAAGGTATTTTCAATTTTATCATTGGTACTCATGCTATTTTTCAAGAAAATTTAAATTTTTCATCCTTGGTATATGTAATAATTGATGAACAACATCGATTTGGTGTTCAACAAAGACTGTATTTAGCTGAAAAAGGAATAAACACAAATATTCTATTAATGTCTGCCACACCTATTCCAAGAACACTTGCATTAGCTCAATATGGTGAAATAGAACAGGTAATACTAAAAGAAAAGCCAGCTTTTCAAAAACCAATAATAACTAAAGTATCGAATATTGACAAAATTAAAGATATAGAAATTTTGTTAAAGAAAAAAATTTCAAATGTATCTCAAGTTTACTGGATTTGTCCTTTAGTTGAAGCATCAGAGACTCAAAAGTATAAAGATGTAGAAACACGATTTAGGTCTTTGCAGAATATATTTGGTTCAGAAGTTGAAATGTTACATGGTAAAATTAAGAGTGAACAAAAAGAAAGAATTATTCAAAATTTTCAAAAAGGAAATATAAAAATATTAGTTGCCACTACTGTAGTAGAGGTAGGTATAGATAATAAAAATGCAGATTATATTGTAATTGAAAATGCAGAAAAATTTGGCTTATCTCAATTACATCAGTTAAGAGGAAGAGTAGGAAGAGGTAATAATCAAGGCTATTGTTTTGCATTATATGGCAAGGATTTACCTGACAATACGATAAATCGACTAAAAATATTCAAAGAAAACTTAGATGGTTTTAAATTATCCGAAAAAGATCTCGAAATTAGAGGCACTGGTGACATATTAGGATATCGTCAAAGTGGTGACTCATTATTCAAGTTTGTAAATGTTTATCATGATCAAGAACTAATAATAGATGCACTTCAATATGTAAAAAAATTGATTGAAAAAAAAGAGTATGAAAATGAAAAATTTAAGAAAGATATATATAAGCTACTTATGTTTTTTAAGCAGCAAGAAGCAATAAAACTATTATTTAGTTAACTTTTTAACTTTTTTCTTTTTAGGAAGAGCTTTTTTAATTTCCGGAGCTTTGGGTGTAACTAGTCCAGCAGAAATTATGTATTTGATTGCTTGATCGACAGACATATTAAGTTTGGTACATTTTGATAATGGAACAAACATTAAAAAACCTGTGGTTGGATTAGGTGTAGATGGCATGAAAACATTTATCATTTTTTGATTTTTTCTTTTTGCTATTTCCCCTTTTGTTTCACTAGTTAAAAATGCAAGAGCAAAGATATCTTTTTGAGGGTATTCTATAAGAACTACCTCTTTAAAAGCATTAGACTGTGTCGTAGCAAATGTATCAATAATCTGTTTTACTGTGTTATAAATTGAGTTTAAGCCAGGTATTTTAGATAAAACAGCGTCAACTACTCGATGATAAAGTTTTCCAAAAAAACTTCCTGCTATGGCTCCTAAAATTGTAAAAAATAAAAAAGCAACTATTAAACCAACACCAGGTATTTCAGATGGAATACCAAATTTATTTAGAGGTATGAAAGGTCTAAATATTTTATCTGCAATACCAACTACTACCCATGCAACGTAAATAGATAAAGCTAATGGTGCAACAATTAATATGCCACTAATAAAATGATTTTGAATTTTTTTCATTTATATTAATTATTTATTTTATCTTCAAACTCAAAAACATTTTTATTATTAATTTCAAAAGATACTTTTATAGATAGATCCTTTACTTCAGGGTTATTTTCAATGAATTGATTAAGTTCTTGTTGTGAACTAATCCCTAACCTTTTCAGAAATTTTCTAACTTTTAATTGTGTTTCATCATCCATGAATTTGATAATATGGATTTTTTTTCATATTTGAAGGCTTTTAAACAATCAAAAACTATAAATGATTGTAAGGATAGTTTTCAATTCTAAGATAGTTGTAGATATGCCTATTACTACTATTAATCTTGCTAAAAAAGATAGTATTTTATTGCCTTCATATTTTTGAGAGCTTCTCCAAACACCAATGCAGGATGTAAAGTAATAGATTAAATTTAGTACAAGATATAACGAAAATGTATAAATAAAATTTTGTATATGTATTTTTGTAACGAGCAATAGAGGTGCCGAAATAAGGAAATTAACAAGAACGTAATAAATCCAATAACTTTTGTACAAAGGTAAATTACCTTTAAAAAGCTCCATAAGATTATTTTCAATTTTAAATATGAAATTCATAATTTAGTTCTGCCCCATTGAATTTTATTCCAGACTCTCTCGTGAATATAATAAATTAATATACCGTTCATTATTTCATAAATGACAATGGATTTTGTCCAATTTAAGTTTGATGTAATAAACATAGCAGAAATAAATGTTATTGTAGATGCGGCTAATCTCCATGTGAGAGCCTTGAAAAATGATCTGAGTCTAATTACTTTTTGATTAAGTCTGCCATATTTGTATAAATTCCATACTCTTTCATGAAAATAGTATGTAATCATCTTTAAAATGAAAACAATTAAAGCTACATAGAATGGAGAAGTTGCATCAAAGTTTTCTGAACCATAAGAAATAACAAAAAAACTTATTAAAAAAGTATTTATAAAACCAACTATTCTATAACTTATTGTTTTTAAGATTGATCTATTTTTTGTTACTTTCATTATTGAAGAATTTCATATTCTTTCAAATGAAGATTAGCTTTAAATTTTTTTGAATTAATTCTAAATTTAGCAGGAATTTTAATTATTTCTTTTTCAAATGAATAAACCGATATAACTTCTAAGTTATTTTTTTTATTCTCTTTATAAAGACCTTTAAAAAAAGGAAATACTATATCTATAACTTCAACATTTCCCTTATATATTGAAGGATTATTAGATTTTAAGTTTTCTGTATTTTTTGTAACTGATGATAATTTATAAATGTTAATTCCATCAATAATTAACCTTTTTGAGTCTGTTTGGAAAATAAAATATTGAACTAATTGTGATATCGGATCAGTGAAAAATTGATAATCATTAATTAAAGTATTTTGCAAATTTATTTGATCATTAGAGAGTTCTTTTGAAATTTCAATATTTGATATAGTACCATTCTTGTTAAAAAGAATATTTTCAAATCTATCCTGTCTAGAACTTTTTGTTTTACTTTTGTAAATCATGGGATTGAAGCTATCATTTTTAATTTCTCCACTAACTTTTGTAATAGACTCATACCCATAAATTTTGTCAGTCATACCATAACTTTTAATTGTGAAATCAATTTCATATAAATTATCTTCAATTTTAATTTTCCAGAATAAGTCTGCCAGGTGAATTGATTTCCAATCAATTTCATATTTTAGATTTATTACTTTAGAGTTGAGGTAATATGGATATATTATAAAAAAAATTATGAAAAATATGCGCATAAATAAAACATCGTATAAAAGTACTACTATCGATGATTATAATACTATAATTGATGTAAGAACCCCATTAGAGTTTGATGAAGACCATATCCCAAGATCAGTAAATTATCCTGTATTAACAAATAAACAACGACATGAAATAGGATTGAAATATAAAGAGAATTCTTTTTTAGCCAAAAAAGAGGGAGCAAGTATTATTAGTGCAAATATTTCCAAAATTATTAATAAAATAAAATTTGATAAAAAAAATAAAACATTAATTTATTGTTGGAGAGGTGGTCTCAGATCACTTAGTTTATATTTAGTTCTTAAACAAATCGGTTACGACGTAACATTATTAGAGGGTGGATATAAGACTTACAGAGGTTATGTAGTGGATTTTTTTGAAAATAATACTGATAAATTTAAATTTAATCAAATTATGGGTGTAACAGGTGTAGGAAAAACACTTTTTATCAATGAATTATCGAAAAAATATCAAGTGATCGATTTTGAAGGTTTGGCTAAACATAAAGGTTCTATTTTAGGAAATATACCCAATACTGTCCAACCATCACAAAAATTATTTGAAACATTAATTTATGAAAAACTTCACTCTTTCAATTCAAGAAAAAATATATGGGTTGAAGCGGAAAGTATCAAAGTTGGAAAGTTAAGTATTCCAAGTAAAATCTGGAAAAATATGCCTTTGGGTAAAAATATAAAAATAAAGAGTAATTTAAACGAGAGAGTAAAATTCATTTTAAAAGATTATAAATATTTTACAAATTCACCGGATTTAATGAAAAATGCACTTATTGTATTAAAAAAAATTATTCCAAAAGAAGAATTTAAACTTATTGAAATAAATTTAAAAAAAAAGGAATATTTTCAGTTTGTGAAATCATTAATTGAATATCATTATGATAGAGCTTATAGAAAGACACGAGCAGAAAATGACAGTAATATATATAAAGAGATTTATCTAAATAAAATCAACTTAATAAATATTAAAAGAGTTATTAAAGAGAATAATTATTTTTAAAATGGTCAAATTTTTTTACTTTACCAAGATTAAAATTTTTTAAATTTACACCCTTCCCTTTTTCAATACTTCCAATACAAATAATCTTAATACCCCTTTCAATTAAAAGTTTTTT
>CACGPP010000004.1 GCA_902574995.1 uncultured Alphaproteobacteria bacterium | reverse complement strand
TCCAAGAGTGTGATGTGATGGTAGAAAATTTTGCTCCTGGTGCTTTAGATAGAATGGGCTTTTCATGGGAAAAAATTCAAGAAATAAATCCAAGAATGATTTATGCGTCTGTTAAAGGTTTTGGTCCAGGAAAATATGAAGATTGTAAAGTTTATGAGAATGTTGCTCAGTGCGCAGGTGGATCTGCTTCAACAACAGGCATGCTTGGAGAAGTTCCTTTAGTCACCGGTGCACAAATAGGAGATAGTGGAACAGGACTACATTTAGCATTGGGTATAGTTACTGCTTTATTCCATAGAGAAAAGTCAGGAAAGGGACAAAGAGTATCTGCCGCAATGCAAGATGGAGTTTTAAATCTTTGCAGAGTTAAACTTCGTGACCAACAGAGACTTTCAAGAGGGCCTTTAAAAGAATACTCTCAATTCGGAGAAGACATTCCTTTTGGTGACTCTACGCCTCGCGCAGGTAACGATTCAGGTGGTGGTCAGCCAGGAAGAATTCTAAAATGTAAAGGTTGGGAAAAGGATCCTAATGCATATACATATTTTATTACCCAGGCGGCTGTTTGGGAAAAAGTATGTGATGTTATTGGTAAACCCGAATGGAAAGAGGATGAAAATTACTCAACTCCTGCTAAAAGACTACCAAGGTTAAACGAAATATTTGATACAATTGAGTCATGGACAATGACCAAGACTAAATTTGAGGTAATGGATATATGTAACCCTTTAGATATACCAGTTGGTCCAATATTATCTCTAAAAGAATTAGCTGAAGATCAAGGTCTGAGAGACACTAATACTATAGTTGAAGTCGATCACCCTGAACGAGGGAAATATTTGACTGTTGGTAATCCGATTAAGTTATCTGACTCCCCAGCAAAAGTTGAAAGATCTCCACTTCTCGGAGAGCATACTGATGAGATATTAAAAGAATTTTGTCAGATGAGTGACGATGAAATTAAAGCTGTAAGAGAGGCCGGAGCAGTATAAGATATATTTTAATTTAAGGAGCAATAATGAAAATAATTTTAATGGGGCAACAGGCATTTGGAAAAAGTGCTTTAGAAAAATTTCATACAGAAACAGACCATGAAGTAGTAGCAGTATATTGTGCACCTGACAAAGAGGGTAAACCAGTCGATCCTGTTAAAGAATACGCTCAAAGTGTTAGTTTGCCTGTTTACCAACCCTCAAATTTTAAAGACCAAGAGGTACTAGACCAAATTAAGTCTCATGGTGCGGATTTATGTGTCATGGCTTATGTAATAATTTTTGTGCCTGAAGGAGCGAGAGATATTCCCACTCATGGATCTATTTGTTTTCACCCCTCACTACTTCCACTCCATAGAGGACCAAGTTCAATAAACTGGCCTATAATTGGTGGCTCCACAAAAACAGGTCTTTCAATTTTTTATCCAAATGATGGGCTAGATGAGGGTGAAATATTACTTCAAAAAGAAGTTGATATTGGTCCTGATGATACTTTAGGAGATGTTTATTTTAAAAAGATATTTCCATTAGGCCTTGAAGCATGTGTTGAAGCTGCAAATTTAATTGAGTCTGGTAATGCACCAAAGACACCTCAAGATGACTCTAAAGCAACATATGAGTCTTGGTGTAAAAAAAGTGATGCAAGAATTGATTGGAAAAAACCCGGAAACGAAATTTATAATTTAATAAGGGGTTGCAACCCTCAGCCTGGTGCATGGGCTGAATTCATGGGTGATGAGTATGTCTTTTATGACACTAAGTTTATTGACGAGCAAAGTGCTGAGCATTTTCCAGGTCAAATCATATCAATTAATGCTGAAAACGTTAGAATCGCAGTTAAAGGTGGATTTATTGACGTATCAAGATTTAAATCAGACCAAGGTAAATTATTTGTTAAAGACATGAATACTGCAGTATTTACAGAGGGTGATTTATTCTCATAATAGCTTTTAGTGGCTAAACTTAATAAAGATTCACTTAAGACCTTATCATTTATAACTTATTTCATAATACTTTTTGTATTCTGGTTTATTTTATCTGGTTACCTTAAATCGCTTTTACTTTTTTTTGGACTAGTCAGTGTTCTTTTTGTTTTTTGGATGTCTTATAGAGCTAAAGCTCTCGAGGAAGACTCTCTTCCTTTAAAAATTATTCTTAGATTACCATTTTATTGGATTTGGTTATTTAAAGAAATTTTTAAATCTGGAATTACTACAACAGCTTTAATATGGAATGGTAAATACTCTCCACAACTAATAAGCGTTAAAGCATCTCAGAAGAATAGAACAGGTATTGCAAACTATGCAAACGCTATAACTCTTACTCCGGGTACAGTAACAATAGAAGTAGATAAAAAAACATTTCTAGTTCACGCATTAAGTAAGAAGCTATCAGAAGACTTGCAAACAGATGATATGAACAAAGTAATTACGGATTTAGATAAATGATTTTTTTTGCAACTTTAATTGTTCTGGGCGTCTCTGTAGCATTATGTTTAGTTCGAGCAATCAAAGGACCAACTCCTTTTGATAGAATATTATCTATATCAAGCATTGGAACTATTATAGCCATAGGTATCAGTGTTCATGGTTTTGCATTCGATAGACCTGATTTTGTCGATATTTCTTTGATGTATATACTTTTGAATTTTTTAGGCACCATTGCAATACTTAGGTATTACAAAATAAAAAGAAAAAAAAGTAATGTCGTATAATTATATCGAGTTAGTTTCTTTAGTCTTATTAGCTATTGGCTGCTTCTTCATTTTATCTGGTAGTCTAGGCCTTATAAAGTTACCCGATGTATTTAGTCGAATTCATGCTGCTGGTTTAATTGATACTCTAGGATCAGGTTTTATAGTCTTAGCTTTGATAGTTTATTCTGGTTTTAGTTTATTAAGTCTTAAACTTTTATTAATACCTTTATTTTTAATATTTACTAGCCCTGTAACAGGCCATGCAATAGCTCTATTTGCACATGAGTCGGGGTATAAGCCAAAGGGAAAAAATAAAAAATGAACTTTTTATTAATTAATTTTTTCTTAATTTCGCTTCTATTGGTAACAACCTTTTTTATTTTTAAAACCACGTCATTAATAAGTGTTGTTGCACTCACAGGCGCTTTTACTTTGTTATGCTCAGCTATATATGTGAATTTAGATGCGGTTGATGTAGCATTTACTGAAGCTGCAGTTGGTTCTGGTATATCAACAATTTTAATGGTAATGGCTGCTGCGAAATTACCAGAAGGAAAAAAAAATAAATTAATAAACTTATTTCCGAGTATTATTCTTGCAGTAGCGATATCACTTATATTGATTATTATAATTGCAAACCTCCCTTTATTAGGAGATCCTAATGCACCAATACATCTTCATGTAGTTCCAGAGTACTTAAAGGAAAGTAAAGATTTTTTTCATATACCTAATGTTGTTACTAATATTTTAGCAAGTTATAGAGGTTTTGATACTTTGGGAGAAACAATAGTAATATTTACTGCAGGCTTAGGTGTCATTGCTTTATTAACTAGCAACACTCTTAATCGTAAAACTAATTTTAAAAAAAATAAAAAAAATGAGAGATAAAATTTCATCTAGTCCAGTATTAAGCGTTGTTAGCAAAATTCTTTTTGCACCGATTATTATATTTGGGCTTTACGTTCAATTTCATGGTGACTATGGACCAGGCGGTGGATTTCAGGCTGGGGTAATAGTAGCGGCAGCATTTATATTGTATTCAATGATATTTGGGCTTTCAAAAGGAGAAACTTTAGTTCCAATAATGATCAATCGATATTTAATGTGCATAGGTGTTTTGTTATATGCAGGTGTCGGAATAGTTTCAATATTTCTTGATGGGATGTATTTAGATTACAATGTTTTGTCATCAGACCCATCAACTGGTCAACATATTGGTATTATATTAGTTGAGCTAGGAGTAGGCATTACAGTTGCAACTGTAATGATTGCTTTGTATCACTCTTTTGCTTCCTTTGGGGAAATTAATGAGTAATTTTATTTATTTTTGGAACCATTTTGCCTTTATTTTACTTATGGTTGGCGGATTATTTATAATCATCACAAGTCAAAACTATTTAAAAAAGGTAGTTGGCTTAGCAATTTTTCAAACTGCAGTTTTTGTATTTTTTGTATCACTCGCAAAAGTTTTAGATGGAACCGCCCCTATATTAACAAAAATGGCAAATGCCTATTCAAATCCATTGCCACACGTCTTAATACTGACCGCTATCGTCGTTGGAGTGGCCACTTCAGCGCTTGGATTAGCTTTAGTATTACAAATTTACAAGAACTACGAAACAATTGAAGAAAAAGAAATAGAGTCTTTGGAGCTAAAGTCAGATAAATAAATGTTTGATATATTTTTAGACGATGCTCCTGCATTGGTAGTAGTTTTACCTCTACTTATTTCTGCAATTATTGCATTTATGCCGTCAAAAATATGGCCTTGGATAATTTCAATCATCACTTTGTTGTTACATTTATTTTTATCTTTACATCTTCTTAAAGAAATTTCTGTTTCTGGTTTAATTATATATGAGTTTGGAAATTGGGAACCACCATGGGGTATTTCTTTTAAAATAGATGGGGTGAATATTGGACTTCAATTGTTATTTTCAATTTTTGTTTTGGTATCAACATTTTACTCAAGAAAAATCTTCTTGAATGAAATTGACTATAGGGACTCTGGAAAGGCGTATTCTTTGTGGTTATTGGCAGTTGGAAGCCTGAACGGGATTATTTTAACCAATGATATTTTCAATTTATTTGTCTTTTTAGAAATATCTGCATTAGCTTCTATTTCTTTAATTGCCTTAGGTGCAGGACAAAATAGAAAAGCATTACTCGCAGCTTTTAATTATCTAATTATCGGGGCGATCGGGGCTACATTTTATGTAATTGGGGTTGGCTTTGCCTACGCTATGACAGGTACATTGAACATGAATGATCTTGTAATTCAACTGGCCCAATATTCCGATGGTCAGTTAGCTATCTTCGCAGGTATGTCATTCATGCTTATAGGTCTTATGGTAAAGGCTGCAATTTTTCCTGTCCATATTTGGTTACCACCTGCATATAGTTATGCTCCATCAGCTGTCTCAACACTTTTGGCTGCTTTAGCGACAAAAACAATTCTTTATTTTTTTGTGAGACTTTTGTACGAAGTATTCATAATTTATCCGAGCTATTTACGTTTGTTTTTAGATTTTGTTTTATATCCTCTATCTTTACTCGCTATATTCATTGGGACTGTAATAGCCATCTATCAAGATGATATCAAAAAACTTTTGGCATTTTCCTCAATTGCGCAAATTGGTTACATCACACTGGCTTTTAGCCTTAAAGACCACAGTGGAGTAGCTTCGGGCTTTGTGCATATATTTAATCATGCTTTGATCAAAGGAGGATTATTTATGGCTGTTGGTTACTTCGCTATTCTTTATAAGGATCGAGTAACCCTAAACAGTTTAAAAGGTTTTGGCTATAAATACCCCATAACTTCATTTGCTTTATTAATTTGTGGATTATCTTTAATTGGATTACCTCTAACAAATGGCTTCATTTCAAAATTATATTTATTTCAAGCTCTTTATACAAACCAGATGTATCTTTCAATCGCTTTAGTTGCGGTAAGCTCCGCATTAGCTGTTGTATATTTTTGGAAAATAGTGGAACAGATGTGGTTTTCAGAAATTAAATTTAAATCTGAAAAAGAAGATGCTTATATTTATTTACCAATATGGATAGTTACAATTTCAATTATTGTTTTTGGGATATATTCAACACCAATAATTGAATTTTCTAACTTGTCCGCAGACTATTTAATATCAGGTTATCAAAATTGAGTAATTCGTTTTTAATTATACTGGGTATTATCATCCCACTTTTTGCAGCATTATTTTCTTATGTCTGTAGATATAATAATAACTTAAGAGACTCTTTTGGTATAATTGGAGGTCTCATAACCTTTGTAATCAGTTTAAAAATTTTTCATGGAATACAAAATAATGAGGTATATCAAATAACTTTTTTTACACTTTTTGATGGGGTAGATTTTGCTTTTAAAGTATCAGCTCTTGGATCTATTTTTAGTTTAGTGGCATCTTCATTATGGATACTGGCATCTATCTACACTATTGGTTATATGAGGGGTGCTGGTGAAAAAAATCAAACAAGATTTGTAATTTTTTATTCAATCGCAATCCATGCTGCATTGGCAATAGCTTGGTCTGGAAATCTTCTAGTCTTATTTATTTTTTATGAAATATTAACTTTTTCAACTTTCCCTTTAGTTGGACATAAGCAAAACGCTGAATCGCAATCTGCAGGAAGGCTCTATTTGTCGATTTTAGTAGGTACCTCTTTAATATTTTTCTTACCAGCTATATTTTGGATTTGGCTTAAAACAGGGACTTTAGATTTTCAAGATGGGGGAATACTTATGAATAAATTCCCAGCAGAGTACCTATCTTTTCTAATAGCTATGCTTGTGTTTGGTATAGGTAAAGCAGCAATTATGCCTATTCATCGTTGGTTGCCTGCTGCAATGGTGGCGCCAACTCCAGTTTCTGCATTACTCCACGCCGTTGCTGTAGTAAAAGCTGGTGTATTTAGCTTTCTAGTGGTCGTTGTTTATATTGTTGGTCCAGACTTTTTACTTCAAACAAAAAGCTCTGACTGGTTAGTTTGGTTAGCATGTTTCACTATAATGGCTTCTAGTATCATAGCGATAACAAAAGATGACTTAAAAGCGAGATTAGCTTATTCTACTATAAGTCAACTTTCCTATATTATTTTGGGAGCAGCTTTGGCTTCATCTTTAGCTCTAAAAGGGGCATCTTTTCATATTATAACTCATGCTTTAGGTAAGATAACTCTATTCTTTTGTGCAGGTGCTATTTATGTAACTGCCCACATTAAAAAGGTAAGTGACCTAAAAGGTATGGGCTACAAATTACCGTTAATATTTTTTGCTTACACTTTAGGGGCTCTTTCTATTATTGGGGTTCCTCCCTTTATTGGTTCTTGGAGTAAATTTTATTTAATCATGGGCTCTATTGAGAGAGAATTTATAATCGTTGCAATAATCTTAGGTATTTCCTCATTGCTAAATATTTATTATCTTTTACAGCCTGTAGTAATAGGTTTCACCCAAAACTCTAAGAAAGAAATAAAATTAATTAAAGCCCCTTTAACTGTTTGGCCACCATTAATTACAGGTTTAGGCTGTTTTGTTTTCTTTTTTTATGCAAACTATTTTTTGAATAATATTAGTGGAGTAATAGTGAATTAAATGAAAAAAAATGATTTAAAGAGTATGGGTAAAAGCTTTACAAAGTGCATACTTATAATCGGAGTACTTTTAATTCTTTTAGACTTTACTTTTCACAGACATGAATACTTTTCCTTTGCCGAGATATATGGCTTCCCAGCATTTTTCGGTTTTGTAAGTTTTGTTTTTATAGTCATGTTAGGAAAGTGGCTGAGGAAATTCTTAATGAGGAAGGAGGATTATTATGATCAGTAGTTTTATTCCGGGTTTAATTATGATAATTACTTCATTCTTATTGCCAACCATTCCTCAATACTTTAGACATCCTGCGATGTTATTATCGGTGGGTTTATCAGCTTTATCTTTATTTAATGGTTATGGAACTTTTTTAGAGTGGGACATACTTGGTTTAAATTTAATATTATATCAATCAGATAGTTTAACTCTTCCATTTGCTATTATTTTTCATATTGCAGCTATACTTGTAATAATTTTTAGCTGGCACAGTAAAAATCTAATGGAGCACATGGCGACACTAGCTTATGCAGGCTCTGCTATTGGTGCTCTCCACGCAGGAGATTTTTTTAGTTTATTTATTTGGTGGGAAGCAACAGCTCTTACTTCAGTCTTTATAGTTTTTGCTGGAAATACAAATGCAGCAAAAGATGCAGCTATGAGATATTTGATCATTCAAGTTTCTTCAGGTGTATTACTTTTAATTGGCGCATGTTTAATGCTATATCAAACAGGAAACCATAATTTAGCTGTTCTAGATTTAAAAACAAATTTTGGAATTTTTATATTTATTGCTTTTGGAATTAAGGCTGCATTTCCTCTTTTAAATGGTTGGCTACAAGACTCTTACCCTGAGTCTTCGGTTACTGGCACAGTGGCACTTTCTGCTTTTACAACAAAATTGGCAATTTATGCTTTAGCTAGAACTTTTCCAGGCACTGACTCACTGATTTGGATAGGTGCTATAATGACAGCTTTTCCTGTATTTTTTGCAGTCATAGAAAATGATTTAAGAAGAGTTTTGTCATTTAGTCTTAATAACCAATTAGGCTTTATGGTTGTTGGTATTGGTATTGGGACAGAACTTTCTCTTAATGGAACGGTAGCGCATGCGTTCGTTCATATAATTTATAAAGCTCTTTTGTTTATGAGTATGGGTGCTGTTTTATACAGAGCTGGAACAACAAAAGCTTCTGAATTAGGTGGCCTTTACAAATACATGCCATTCACAACAATATTTTGCATTATAGGGGCCATGTCTATTTCTGCATTTCCGTTGTTCAGCGGATTTGTCGCCAAATCTTTAATAATGTCCTCGCTTGGAGGTATGGGAATGGTTTTAATTTACTTTATTTTATTCTTTGCATCCGCAGGTGTTTTGGAGCACTCAGGAATAAAGATTCCTTACTTTGCTTTTTTTGCACACGAGAGGAAGAATAAAGTTAAAGAGGCTCCAATTAATATGCTCATTGCAATGGGCATCGCTGCTTTTTTATGTATTGCTATAGGTGTATTCCCAAAATATTTGTATCAAATACTTCCATACGCAGTTGAGTATCAGCCCTATACTTTAGACCATGTAATAAGTCAGCTACAACTTTTAGTTTTTGCAATTATTGCATTTTTATTTTTAGTTAAATTTAAACTTTATCCCTCCGAGATTAGATCAACTGTTTTAAATTCTGATTGGTTTTACAGAAAAATGTTACCTGGTATTGGTAAACCCTTATTTAAAAAAATAGGTTTATTAACAGATAGTTTATATAAAAATTTAGGTTTATCTTTTAAACAAGTATTAAGTAAATCTTATAAATTTAGTAATTTATCCTACATTAAAGTTACAACACCTAGTTTTGCAGGCACAATTCTAATATCAATTTTATTTATAATGTTAGTAATCGTTTTGGTGTGATTATTTTTTTATTTTTGCAGACTCTAGTTTAATAGCTTCTTGTATAAAAATTTGCCAAATTCTAACAATTATTTCAGTGTCAATTTTATTTTTTTTTGCTTTTGATTGAACAGACTTTAAAATATGAGTAATTCTTTCGTGATCAATTATTTCTTCTCTATTTTCCTTTAATTTAGTGACTTTGTGTATTTCTTTAAATCTATCACCAATCAGCTCAATAATCTTGTTATCAATATTATCAATTTTCTTTCTTACTTTTTTAAGCTCTTCAATGTTATTTTTTTTAGTCATTTTTTTTAATATTGTTGTACAGTAAATCTATATGAAATTAAAAAATTCTAAACATAAAGTTGCCGTATTTTGCGGATCTATGTTTGGATCAAACAAAAATTTTAAAGATTTAGCTATAACAGTTACAAAATATCTAGCACAAAATGATTATGACATTGTTTATGGAGGTGGAGAAAATGGATTAATGGGTGTTGTTGCTAAGACAGCACTAAAATATAACGCCCATGTAACTGGTATCATCCCATCTTTTCTAGATAAGCGTGAGAAAATTCACACAAAAATTAATAAAATATATGTTACGAAAACAATGGAGCAAAGAAAAAAAAAGTTTTTACAATTGTCAGATAGTTTTGTCGCTTTACCCGGGGGTGGGGGTACAATAGAAGAAATTAGTTTAGTAATCAGCGCTCTTCAATTGGGTGTTATAAAGGGTAAAAAATGTATTTTGTTTAATTATAATAATTATTGGTCTGATATAATTAATCAATACAAGAAAGTAATGAACTCCAAATTTGCTTATAAAAACTTTAAAGATTTATTTTCAGTTTGTAATAATCTAAAAGAATTTAAAGAATTATATTAATTCTTTCTTAAATAACTTAGCCAATTTTTTAATTCTTTGTGTCTTAAAGTATCTTTTAACAAAGATTGACTATAACTCTTGTTATTAGGTCTTTTAAAGTCTTTGATTAACCCTTGTATTTGATTTTTACTAAACAGTTTTTCTTTGAGTAAAATATTTTTTCTTGCATTTAAAATTTGTCCTGTGTATTTAAAATTAAATTCAGGATGATATTGGGTACCCCAAAATTTATTGCTTACAAGAGACTGAATTGAGTAATGATTGTCTGACAGAACATGAGATCGATTAGGCTTTTGGGATATATGGTCAATATGAGAGGCAAAAGCATCAAATATCAAGGGCTTATCTTTGTACATTGGATGATGCGCACCATATTTATTAATATTTATATTATAGGCTATTCCAATTTCTCTACCTTTAGGATTTTTTTTAACTGCGCCACCATTTGCAACAGTAAAAAGTTGCATACCCCAACAACTACCAAACATATTTACCTTTAACTTTGATAACTTTTTCATGAGAGAAATTTGGTTTTTAATTTCTCTTGTATTATCATAAATATTGAGACTTGAACCTGTCCACACAATGCCGGTAAATGATTTGATAAAACTTTCATCATAATTTTCATCTAAGTTCATAGATGGATAAATGAACGTAGTTTTTATTTTTGTATTAATTATTTTCAGTTGGTCTCTGTAAAACTCACATATTGGTTGTAATCCATATCTAGCTAGTTTACCCCATCCGTTTTTGTCATATCCATTAACTATTAGTAAATTCATTCATATTTAATATATTTAGATTAACCACATGTCAGCATTTATCTACAAGTCTTTGTCCGTCCTTTTTTTTGTTTTAATGAGCGTATGTATAAAAGCAACAGGCGACAACTTACCATTATTTGAGGTAGTTTTTTTCAGAAATCTATTTGCTCTTATTCCATTGATAGTTGTCATTTATTATTTAAATCTAAAAATATCTTCTATTAACAATTATAAACTTCATTTTTTTAGAGGTTTAGTAGGAATTTCAGCTATGAGTCTTTTCTTCATATCTCTTAGATATGTTCCGCTGATCGAAATGCAAACAATCAGTTTTTCATCTGTTTTTTTTATATCTATATTATCAATTTTTTTTCTGGGTGAAAAAATTGGATATAGGAGGGTAATTGCAATTATTATTGGTTTTATAGGAGTAGTAATTATTTTGAAACCGGACGTGAATTTATTAAACAACTATTCTGTTTTACCACTTTTAGCTAGTATTTTTTTGTCAATGGCAGTGATAATTCTAAAAAAAATATTAATAACTAATAATAATATTTTAACAGTATGGGCCTTTACTTTATTTGGAACAGTTTCAAGTTTATTTTTCTATAGTGATGATTGGATATGGCCAAATAATTTAGACTTAGTTTTTCTAATTGCTTCGGGTTTTTTAGGGTTTACTGCTCAATTTTGTCTTACAAAATCTTTTCAATTAGCAGAAGCCTCTGTTCTTGCTCCTTTAGACTTCACTTCTGTTGTTTGGGCATTTGTCATCGGTTATATTTTTTTTGGTGAGTTTCTCTCGAAAGAGGTGCTACTAGGAGGTCCATTAATTTTACTTTCAGTCGGATATATTTTTTATCGTGAAACTGTCCTTCGAAAAAAAATAGTCCTTGGAAGCAATAAGCAATTTTAGAAATTTTTAGACAGATTTAAAATTTTTTGATATTTAATCTTAATGGAATATTTGCACACAATGGTTCGAGTAAGTGATATTGAGCAATCACTTGACTTTTATTGTAATAAATTAGGACTAATTGAATACTCGAGAAAAGAGAGTGAAAAGGGTCGATTTACTCTAATTTTTCTTTGTGCTCCTGATGATAAAGACACTGCTGATAGTAAAAAGAAACCTCTTTTAGAATTAACTTACAATTGGGACAAAGAAGAATACAAAGGTGGCAGAAATTTTGGTCATCTAGCTTTTAGAGTAGATAATATTTATCAAGTTTGTGAAAATCTGATTAAAAAGGATGTTGTGATAAACAGGCCTCCTAGAGATGGATATATGGCATTCATAAAATCACCAGACGGCATATCAATAGAGTTACTTCAAAAAGGTGATAGCCTTGAAATAAAAGAGCCTTGGGCCAGTATGCAAAATAATGGGTCTTGGTAGATTATATTTCTGAGAGTTTTTTTACTAGATCTTCTCTAGTCAGACTACCATTGTTGTGAGCTAATACATCTAAGGCTTTACGTATTATGTCTTCATCTCCTGGTTCCTCAAGATCAGATAATATTATTTCTCTCAGTAATTCTGAATTATCGGATTGTCCGATATCATCTAAAATATATTGAGCAAAGATTTTGTTTCTTGAATTTCTTTTTTCAAATTCTGTTTGCTCTTTTTGGCTTTGCTCTGCTTCAAAGGCTTTTTGTCTGTCTTTAAATTTGTCCATAATTCATTATTTCATAGTTGGCATGTTGAGTGAAGCCCCTGCGACATCATCTGGCCATCTCGATGTTATTGTCTTACGTTTGGTATAAAAATTAATCCCTTCTTCTCCGTGCATTCCATGACCACCAAATATTGAACCTTTCCAGCCACCAAAAGTGTAAAAAGACATTGGAACTGGAATAGGAATGTTTATCCCAACCATCCCTATTTGGACATTTTTCATAAAATTTCTCGCTAATGAACCACTTGATGTATAAATAGAAGTGCCATTGCCAAACTGATGTTTATTAATCAGTTTTATAGCCTCTTCAAAATTATTCATATTAAGGACAGATAAAACAGGGCCAAAAATCTCTTCTTTGTATATAGTCATACCATCAGTAACATTATTAAATATTGTAGGACCAACAAAATTACCATTTTCATAACCTTGAAGACTAATTTCTCTTCCATCTAACTCTAATTTCGCACCCTCTTGAACACCTTTTTCAATATATGATAGAACTTTTTGTTTGTGTTCCTTTGTAATGAGAGGTCCCATTTCACTTTGTGGGTCTAAAGACTCCCCAACTTTGATTTTAGTTGCCTTCTCCTTTAGCAAATCCATAAATGGTTTTTGAATATTTCCAACAGGCATAGCAACTGATGTTGCCATACAACGTTCACCAGCAGATCCAAAAGCTGCTCCAATTAGTCCATTAACTGCATCCTCTAAATTCGCGTCTTCCATTATAAGCATATGGTTTTTAGCACCACCAAGAGCTTGAACTCTTTTATTTGTTTTTGAACATTCGGTGTAAATGTACTTTGCAACAGGTGTTGAGCCAACAAAACTTACTGAAGAAATATCTTCACACTGAAGTATAAGATCTACAATATTTTTATCGCCATTTACGACTGTGAGGACGTTATCAGGTAGACCAGCTTCACTCATTAACTCTGCAAGTTTTAAAGAGCATTGAGGAACTTTCTCAGAAGGTTTTAGCATAAAGGCATTTCCACATGCTATAGATAATGGAAACATCCACATTGGAACCATAGCTGGGAAATTAAATGGTGTAATACCAGCACAAATTCCCAAAGGCTGCTTAATATCAAACAAATCTACGTTTGTTCCAACGTTAATTGAGTGATTTCCTTTCAATAAATGAGGAATACCGCATGCAAAGTCAACTACTTCAAGACCTCTCTGCAAAGATCCTTTAGCATCAGAAAAAACTTTGCCATGTTCTTCAGATATTATTTTTGCTATTAAATCAAAATTTTTTTCAATTAAATTTTTAAATTTAAATAAAATTTCACTTCTTTTTGTAATGGGTGTATTAGCCCATAAAGGTTGTGCTAATTTCATTTTATTGATAATTTTTTCAAACTCATCTTTTGTTGTTTTTGGAACATGCGCATATTCCTCACCCGTACTAGGTTTATATAATTTTATGAAGTCTTCTGAATTACTAGATATTAATTTAGAGTCAGAGAAGTTTTCAATTATTTTCATGTGATGTTTTTAATATTAAATTAGTTTTTAGTAAAGATAATTGATTTATTTTAGTTAGTTTGATAATATGGACCTTTAAGGGGTGCTGAAAGGCTGAGAAAGGTAATACTTAACCCTCGAACCTGATCCAGGTAATTCTGGCGTAGGAAGTTTCCCTTAAATACTTTTAAAACAAGAGCAAATTAGATGGAAATTCTTTTTTTAATTTTATTTGGATTAATTTTTACTGCGTCATTCTTTTTTTTGAAAAAAAATGAATTATCAGATGATAAATTTGTTATTAAAAATAAATATAACTTATTTTTTTCAATATCTTCTTTTGTATCTTCTGCATTGGGTTTTTGGATAATATTTTCGCCTGCCGCAGCAGCTACTTGGGGTGGAATGGGTAATGTGATTGGTTATGCTCTTGGAGCTGCGATGCCTTTAGTTTTATTCATCTTTATAGGAAAATATGTAAGAAAGGTTTTTCCAAACTCAACAGGCTTTCACGATTGTATCGAAAATCGGTTTGGTAAGAACTTATCCCATTTTGTTATAATAGTTTCGTTAGTTTATATGACAGTTTTCTTGATAGCTGAAATTACAGCTATCTCAAAGTTCTTTAATTTTTTAAATGATACACCTTATTGGATTTCTTCAATGATAATTATATTAATTGCTTTATCGTACGTTCTAATTGGAGGATTGTCGGCAACAATATTTACCGATTTAATTCAATTCATATTCATTATAGGAATTTGTTTGTTTTTAGTTTTTAAAATTCCATTCCAAGACTTTTCAGATAACTCTTCATTTATGATCGAAAATGCACATTTATTTGATTTTAATAATCAATTCCTATGGATAACAGGTTTGACTTTTTTACTAGCAGTTACATTTACCAATCTTTTTCACCATGGTAATTGGCAAAGAATTTATGCTGCTAAAGATAATAAAACGCTTAGTATTGGCTTAGTTATATCTGCTTTAATTATATTTATAATTGTTTATTTCATTGGATACTCTGGACTAGTTTCAATCTCACTTTACGCAATGGATGATCCTGATTTAACATTTGTGAAACTTTTCGGTTTACTCGAGACTTCATTTATAAAATACATTTTTGTAATATTAGCTGCTTCTCTTGTATTGAGTAGTATTGATACATTAATAAATGCTATAAATTCTCAGATTGTCTCCATAAGTACAAGTTACTCCTTAAAATCCTCTTCAAACTTATACTTTATTATTGTTTTCTTGGTGGCAGTTTTCATACTATCCTCGCAAGGCTACAATGTCTTATACGTCTTCTTAATTGCTGATTTAATTTGTTGTTGCTTAGTTTTACCTTTTTTGTTGGGATTATTTGGTTTTAATATCACTACTAAACAAATATACATAATTTCTTTTTTGAGCTTACTACTAGGAGTATTAATATTTCCTGATCCCTCATTCAGCAAAAATATAATGAGCGATTTTCTAAATATTAATTTCACATTTATTAATAACTATAAATTATTCTCATCATTTTTAGTGCCAATTCTATTTTCAACAATATTGACACTTTTGATGAAAAGGAAAGGTATATAATGGAACATATTTATAATGATTTAAAAAACTTAAGAGATAAAGGAGCGCTTGTACATTGTATTACAAATTACGTGGCAATGAACATAAGCGCTAATATTCTTCTCTCTATCGGAGCATCTCCTTTGATGTCTCATGCAACAAATGAACTTAAAGAAATAGCTGCTATATCGTCTTGTCTTGTTAATAATATTGGAACGTTAGACGATAATTGGAGGCCTAGCTTTTTAGAGGCTTCTAAATATTATGTTGAACAAGAAAAACCAATCATATTAGACCCTGTGGGTTCAGGTGCGAGTAAGTTAAGAACACAAACTTCTCTTGACATTATTAAAAGCTCTAAAAAATTAATTATCAGAGGAAACGCATCTGAAATTCAATCACTAGTAGATCAAAATAAAATATCTTCTAAGGGAGTTGACTCATCAATTGAAAGTCACGCAGCTATTGAGTCTGGAAAAATTTTATCTAATGAGAATAATTGTGTTGTATTTATAACCGGTAGAGACGACTTCATTATTTATGAAGACAATGTCACTAAAATTTCAAATGGATCAAGTGTAATGACGAAGGTTACAGCTATCGGTTGCTCTTTATCGTGCATAGTAGGAGCATTTGCTGCTGTAGGTGAAAGTTTATATAAATCTGCGATAAGCTCAGCGGCTATTTTTTCAATCGCAGGAGAACTCGCAGCATCAAAGTCAGAGGGGCCAGGAGATTTTCAAGTAAATTTCTTGAACAAATTAAATAATATTACAGAAAAAGAAATTTTAGATAATTTAAAGATTACTAGTGTTTAAATTTTGTTTTGTTACTGACGATAAACTTACACCATTAAGTAAGTTGGATAATTATTTGAAAATAATATTTGAGAGTAAGGTCGATTGTATTCAATTAAGGTTTAAAAATTTAAAAACAATTGATTTATACAACTTAGGAAAAGATTTAAAAAAAGATTGTGTTAAATTTAAAAAAACTCTCATTGTCAATGATCGTGTGGATATTGCAAAATCTATAAATGCTCATGGTGCGCATGTTGGTATGGATGATTTACCCTATAATCAAGCTAGAAAAATATTGGGAAGAAAATCTATAATAGGAGTTTCAGCAAGTAATAAAAATGAATTTATAAATGTAAAAAAACTAAAGGGAGTTGACTACATAGGTGTTTCAGCCTTCTCGTCTAATACAAAAAAAGAAATGAAAAATTATTTTGGTTTAAGCGGGCTTAAAATTTGTGCTAAAGCTACAAAAATTCCTTTAATAGCAATAGGAGGTATTAATATTAGTGATGTAAATAGTATACTTAAACTAAAAATCCATGGCGTTGCTATGATATCCTCTTTATTAAAAGGTAATATTAAAAAGAATTGTATGGATGTAAGTAAAATTATTTCAAGTTATGAAAAGATATAAAACTGTATTAACAATTGCAGGATCTGACTCATCAGGAGGGGCAGGTATCCAAGCTGACATCAAAACTATAACATACTTTAAATGTTATGCGATGTCTGTAATTACTGCTTTAACTGCACAAAATACTCAAGAGGTCAAAAGTATTTTTAATACAACCCCAAATTTCATAAGAGAACAACTTAATACTACGTGTAGTGATATTAAACCAGACTCAATAAAGATTGGTATGTTAAGTGATAAAAAAATTATTCAAGAAATTTCAAAATTTATTGACAACTATAAAATATCTAAAGTTGTTTTAGACCCTGTTATGGTGTCAACATCTGGTTATTTACTCTTAAAGAAAAGCGCTATATCAAGTTTAACTAAAAACCTTATAACAAAATCTATGATAATTACTCCTAATTTGAAGGAGGCAGAAATTCTTACAAATACCAAGATTAATAGTAAAGATGATATGATTAATGCAATTCAAATTTTAGAAAAAATTGGCGCTAAGAATATACTGATCAAAGGTTTAATTAAAAATGGAAAAATATTCGACTGTCTATTTATAAAAAAAAATAAAAAAATTCACTTTTTTGAGTCTAGTATCATTAAAAGTAAAAACACACATGGAACTGGGTGTACTTTATCGTCAGCAATTGCTTCGAATTTAGCTTTAGGTGAAGATATTTTAAATTCTGTCAAAAAATCAAGAAATTATATAAAAAGAGCCATAATTAAAGGAAGTTTGTATAAAATTGGTAAAGGTAGCGGCCCGGTTTACCATTTTTAACTTTAAATTTAGAAAAATTGCTATAAAAAGTTTACCAATATTTAGGCTTATTATTTGAATACTAATTAAAAAATCTCATAAAATTTTTAACTATGTTTGGATACGCTAAATATTTACTACTTAAGATTAAGAAAGGACTATAAATGGCTACAGGAACAGTGAAATGGTTTAACCCAAAAAAAGGATATGGGTTTATTGCCCCTGATGGAGAAGATAAAGATATCTTTGTCCACATCACAGCTGTTCAACAAGCAGGTTTAGACCGCCTCGATGAAGGCGACAAAGTCGAATTTGAAGTTGTTGAAGACAAAGGCAAATCCAAAGCAGATCAGTTAAAAAAAGTTTAATTGATTTTGCGAATACTTTTTATTTTATCGTAGGCTTGATTTATCTCGGATAGTCTGTCTTCAGATTTAATGATTAATTCTTGAGGAACACCCTGTGCTCTTAATTGGTCAGGGTGTAACTCTTTGCTTAGCTGTATCCATCTCTTTCTAATATCACCATCAGAAGAACTTTTCTCAACTCCTAAAATTTTGTATGGATCAATTTGTTTATCCAGCCACATAGTTTTTATACTTTCATATTGAGCTTTATTTAGTCCAAAATAATCAGAACAATTTTGAATAAATACTATCTCTGAGTCACTGATTTCACCATCAGCCTCTGCGATATAAAAAAGTAAGTTTAAAATCTGCTCCAAAACTTGAGGCTGTCCACGAAATAGCATTCCTATTTGTTGAGCATATTGATGATAGTCATCAGAGTTTTTTTTAGCTTCATTAAATATTTTACTAACATCGCTTTGAAAATCAGGTGGTATTTTAAATTTTTCTTTAAAGGCGCTTATTTCATCAGTTGTAACTTGACCATCTGCTTTAGCCAGTTTAGCTGCTAAAATAATTATACCTATCGTTATAATTTCTTGTGGTGAATTATAGGCTATATTAGAGTCGGATTTTTGGTTTCGAATACGATCAACACTGTGACCCGCTATTACACCTAACATAGCTCCGATTGGCCCCCCAAGAGCAAAACCAAAAGTCCCAGCTAAAAGTTTTCCCCATATACTCATCTAAAATTTATTTTTTATAAGTCTTATTAATTATTTAAGCCATTCGTTAGTTTTGTTAATGTCCTTAAGACTGCTTTCTGTGCCATGAGAAAAATGTTTGCTCATATCAGGGTAATATTTATAAGAAATTGGTTTTCTACCCATAGCAACTGCCATTTCTCTTACATGATGAGGGTCGGCACCGCAACAAATACCAATAAAATTTACATTGATGTCCATACATTGTTTGGTGAATTCAGCCATTTCAAACCTGTTACATGTTAATCCATCAAGAGCAATATGAGAAACATTACCATCTAAACAATTACAATTTGGATCCTCTATATACATGTGTGTTGGGAATTCTTCAGTTGTTCTATATGGAACAGGTAATGCAGCCACATGGCATGAAACTTTTTCTCTAATGCTTGGCAGCAGTTTCATTGTCATTTCAGGACCACGATAACAATTAAGGCCAACTACATCAGCACCATGGTCTTCCAAAATTTTACAGGCCTCTGCAGCACTATGGCCTTCTCTTGTTTTGTCACCTTTAGGTATAGCAAGATTTACGACAGCTATTAAACCTGCATTTTTAATTTCCTTTAATGCTAATTTAGCTTCTTCAGTCCAATTAATTGTTTCAGCAATAACAAAATCAACATTAGCTTCTTTTGCCCAAGCTATTTGTTCTTCAAACATTTTTTGACAATCAATGTGAGATTGTTTGTCATCAGGGTCATAAATATTAGTATTAGCTACATTACCAGCTATCATTAAATCTAACTGGGGAAATTCAGCTGCAGCATTTTTTGCAATTTCTAATGCATTTTTTTGAAGAGGTTCTAATAATTCTTCCTTTCCAATCAAACGCAACTTTTCTCTGTGACCGTAATAAGTAAATGCTTGAACAACATCACTACCAGCTCTAATAAACTCTCTATGAAGTTGAGTTACTACTTCAGGATTATCAAGAACAACCTCAGGAACGTAAGTTCCTGCCTGTAAATATCCTCTTCTCTCCATCGCAAAAAGATAGCCTTCTGCACACAAAATAGGTCCTTCATTGAGTCTCTGTATTAGATCCATATTACCTCCTAAATAAATATCTAGATTATTATAGCTTTTAAAAAAAATTCTATAAAAAATTTCAAAATGTTTTTGGATTTTATCCGTAGAAAATAATTCAAAGATCAGTATGTTTTAATCAAATGGAATTTGAAAATAAAATCAAGAGTCTTCCAATATGGAAAAATCTTGAAAATATTGAACCTTTAGAGGGAGGAATTACAAATCTTAATTTCCTAGTATCAGACTCTGGTTCTAAATCAGTTGTTAGATTAGGTTCAGATATACCAGAACATCTAGTTTATCGATCAAATGAAATTATTGTTAGTGAAGCAGCCTATCAAATAGGGGTGTCTCCAAAATTAATTTATAATGAACCTGGAGTATTGGTCTTAGAATTCATTGAAAGTAAAACTCTTGAACCAAAAACTGTAAGAGAAAATTTAAATAAAATTGTTCCAATCATAAGAAAAATTCATGATGAAATACCAAACAAGTTATCAGGTCAGCCTCAAATTTTCTGGGTTTTTTATGTCATAAAGTACTACTCAAATTACTTATTAAATAATAATAGCTCTCACATTTCATTAATTCCAAGTTTGTTAAAAAAAGCAGAAAAGTTAGAAAAACTCTCCTCTCCAAGAGAAATTGTATTTGGTCATAATGATTTATTGGCTGCAAATTTTCTTGATGATGGTTCTAAAATATGGGTAGTAGATTGGGAATATGGTGGTTTTAATGATCCTTTGTTTGATATAGGGGGTTTATCTTCTAATAATGATTTAGATGAAAATCTAGAAAATGAAGTTTTAGAAATGTATTTTAAAGAAAAACCATCAAAAGATTTAATAATTAAATATAACGCAATGAAAACTGCTAGTTTATTAAGAGAGACAATGTGGAGTATGGTCTCTGAGATCACTTCTAAGATAGAATTTAATTATGCTGAGTATACTTCAGATAATCTCAAAAAATTTGAGGAGTCGTTTGATAAACTATAATGATAGATAGTTCAAAAATTGTAGTAATTGGGGGTGGTATAGTGGGTTGCTCTACTGCATATCACTTAGCTGATTTAGGACATGAAGTTGTACTTATTGAAAGTGGTAAATTAACATCTGGTAGTACATGGCATGCTGCTGGACTAGTTGGCCAATTAAGAACAAATGCAAATATTACTCAATTATTAGGATATTCTGTTGATCTTTATGACAAGCTTGAAAAAGAAACAGGATTAGGAACAGGATGGAAGATGAATGGTGGATTGAGACTAGCTTGTAATAAAGAGAGATGGCAGGAGGTTTTAAGACAAACTACTACAGCTCATTCATTTGGTTTGGAGATGGAACTACTTACTCCAAAAGAGGCTCAAGATTTATGGCCTATCATGAATATAGATGATGTTTATGGAGCAGCCTTCCTTCCTACAGATGGACAAGCAAATCCGACAGATATTTCACAAGCATTGGCTAAAGGAGCTAGAAACAAAGGAGCAAAAATATTTGAGGAAACTAGAGTATCAAAGGTAATTATAAATAATGGCGTAATTGAAGGTATTGAAACATCTAAAGGTAAAGTAAAGTGTGAAAAAATTGTTTGTTGTTGTGGTCAGTGGACCAGACAGTTTGCACAAGATGTTGGAGTTAATGTCCCTTTAGTATCTTTTCAACATCAATATTTGGTTACTGAAAAAATAGAGGGTGTTAAATCAGACCTTCCTACTTTAAGAGATCCTGACAGGTTAATTTATTTTAAAGAGGAAGTTGGAGGCCTTGCAATGGGAGGGTATGAACCTAACCCTTTATCATGGGCTGAAAAATCAGTCCCAGAAGATTTTCATTTTTCACTTTTAGACTCAAATTACGATCATTTTGAACAAATAATGAATAATGCTCTTGGAAGAGTCCCTAGTCTTGAAACTGCTGGGGTCAAAGAATTAATAAATGGACCAGAGAGTTTTACTCCAGATGGAAACTTTATTTTAGGAGAGAGTCCTGAATTAAAAAACTTTTATGTTGGCGCAGGTTTCAACGCATATGGGATAGCTGCTGGAGGTGGAGCGGGTATGGCACTTGCAGAATGGGTAGCTAATGGAAGACCACCTTACGATTTATGGCCAGTTGATATAAGAAGATTTGGAAAACCCCATCAAGATTTGGAGTGGGTAAGAAAAAGAACTTATGAGGCTTATGCTAAACATTACACTATGGCATGGCCTTTTGAGGAAAACTCCTCAGTGAGAGAATTTAAAAAATCTCCAATTTATGAAAAACTTAAAAGCTCAAATGCATGCTTTGGTGAAAAAATGGGTTGGGAGAGACCTAATTGGTTTGCACCAAAAGGAAGTGAGCCTAGGGATATTTATTCCTTTGACAGACAAAATTGGTTTGAATTTGTTGGAAATGAAGTAAAGGCCGCAAGAGAGAGTGCTGTTCTAATTGATCAAACATCTTTCGCTAAGTTTATTGTATCAGGTAAAAACTCACTACAAGCTTTAGAGTATTTATGTGCAAATAAAATTGATAGACCAATTGGTTCGACAATCTATACCCAAATGTTGAATGACGATGGTGGAATTGAATGTGATTTAACAATAACAGTTATAGATAAAAATACCTTTTATATAATAACTGGAACAGGTTTTATGACCCATGACTATGATTGGATAATTTCAAATATTCCAAATAATTTAGAAGTAGAAGTTAAAAATATAACATTTGATAATTCAGTTTTTTCATTAATGGGACCAAATTCTAGAAAGATCCTTCAAGGACTTACAAATACAGATTTATCAAATGATAATTTTCCATTTGCTACATGTAAAAAAATCAAAATTGCATCAAAAGATGTTTATGCAATTAGAATAACCTATATGGGTGAGTTAGGTTGGGAGCTCCATTTCCCAATAGATTTTTCCTCAGAAATTTATTCAAAAATAATGGAATATGGAAATCAATTTGGATTAGTTAATGCTGGATATCGATGCATAGAGAGTTGTCGTTTAGAAAAGGGCTACAGAGCTTGGGGTTCAGATATTGGGCCAGACCATACTCCTCTTGAGGCTGGATTAGGATGGGCAACTAAAATTAACTCTGACAAAGATTTCATTGGAAAAAAAGCACTATTAAATCAAAAATCAAAAGGTTTGAAAAAGATTTTTGCAGGTTTTACGTGCGATGATCCAAATCAAATCCTTTTAGGAAGAGAAACTATATTTAGAGATGGTAAACAAGTAGGTTGGTTATCAAGTGGAGGTTATGGATACACCATAGGCAAATCTATTGGTTATGGGTACATAAGAAGCAAAGATGTTATTGATCAAAATTTTGTAGAAAATGGTAATTATGAATTAGAGATAGCTACTAAAAAAGTTCCCTGCAATGTGCATCTTTATCCTATCTATGATAAAGAGATGATTAAGATTAAATCTTAAGCTCTTTTATTTTTAAAAAAGAGTATTTTGTAACAATATTTTGTGTTCTATTTGTTTTTAAAATTTCTAAAATTTGTTTTTTTTTCATAGGGATTATCTTTATATATTCTCCCTCATTAGGATTTATAATTTTAAAGTTTGTAATTCTAGGTACGTATGCAAGATAGATATCAGTAATTTCTTCTAAAATATCTGGGGCAATAATGAGTGACTCCAACTTTTTTACCGAAATAGGTTTGACTCCAAGTTCCTCTTTGATTTCTCTAATAATAGCCTGTCTACTTGATTCTTTCTTGTTAATCCCACCTGCTACTATTTCCAGAGGGTAAGGTGAAAATTTATTAAAAAAATAATTTGGTCTCATCTGTCTTATGAAATAAAAAACTTGATCTTGTTTATTAAAACAAATAGCTGAGACACTATTTCCATTATAAATGTAATTTTCTCTTATCTCTTTAAAATCAAGTTTATTAGTATATTTAATTAATAATTCATAAATATTTTTGTAGATCTTCCTCCTCTTAATATTTGTCATAGTTTTTGGATCTTGTAAGTTGTTTAACTTAGTTTATTTTATTGAAATTCAAATGAAAGTTTTAGTTGCTGTCAAAAGGGTCGTTGATTACAAAGTGCAGATTAGAGTAAAAAGCGACAATAGTGGAGTAGAAACTCAAAATGTTAAAATGTCTGTTAATCCACCAGATGAAAATGCCATTGAAGAGGCAGTAAAGCTTAAGGAACAGGGTCTTGCAAATGAGATAATATCTGTATCTATTGGAGATGATAAATCCCAAGATGTTTTAAGAACATCTATGGCTATGGGAATTGATAGGTCTATATTGGTTAAAAGTCAAAACACATTAGAACCATTAGCAGTAGCTAAAACACTAAAAATAATAATTGATAAAGAAAAACCAGATCTCGTTTTAATGGGTAAACAAGCTATCGATGATGACTCAAATCAAACAGGTCAGATTTTATCTGCATTATTAAATTGGCCACAAGGATGTTTTATTTCAAATTTAAAAATTGAAAATAATAAAGTTTTTATATCAAGGGAGATAGATGAAGGTATTGAAAACCTAGAGACTTCACTTCCAGCTGTTTTAACATGTGATTTAAGATTAAACACACCAAGGTTTGCCTCTCTTCCAAATATAATGAAGGCTAAAAAAAAACCTCTTGAGACAATTGATATTGACACTCTTGGAATTGATACATCATCAAAAATTAAAACCTTAAAAGTAATTGAGCCTCCAAAAAGAAAAGCAGGGATTATGGTTAATGATGTTAAAGAATTGGTTCAAAAACTAAAATACGAGGCAAAAGTAATATAAATGTCTGTACTTGTAGTAGCGGAACATGATAACAAAAATTTAAAATCATCAACTCTTAATACTATTAGTGCTGCCGAAAAATTAAGCGAAGATATTCATCTTTTAATTTTAGGGAATAAAATTGAAGATCTTGCTAAAAGTTCAAAATTAATACAGTTAGTTAAAAAAGTAATTATTTGTGATCATGAGAAATTAGAAAATCAAATACCAGAATTATCATCTCCAATAATTTCTAATTTAGCTGAAAACTATTCACACATTTTAGCACCTTCTAGTACATTTGGAAAAAACCTGCTACCTAGAGTATCTGCTCAGTTAGATGTTACGCAAATAAGTGATATTATAGGCATAGAGTCCCAAGATACTTTTATTAGACCTATTTACGCGGGAAACGCTATTTCTTATGTTCAAACTAATCAAAAAATTAATTTAATGACTATCAGGCCCACTTCTTTTGAAAAATGTGAAGAAGCAGGGGGCGATGCTGCTGTAGAAAATATTCCTTTCATCGATTCAGAGGTTAAAACAACATTCGTAAGTAGAGAAGTATCAAAGAGTGACAGACCTGAATTGGGCAATGCTCGAGTGGTTGTGTCTGGAGGTAGAGGACTAGAAAACTCTGATAATTTTAAACTTTTATATGATTTAGCTGATAAACTTAATGCAGCTGTTGGAGCGTCGAGAGCTGCTGTTGATTCAGGATATATTGGCAATGAATACCAAGTCGGACAAACTGGTAAAATGGTTGCTCCTGAGCTTTATATTGCCGTAGGTATATCCGGTGCAATACAGCATTTAGCGGGTATGAAAGAAAGTAAAGTCATAGTCGCTATTAATAAGGATTTAGAGGCACCAATATTTAATATAGCTGACTACGGACTTTCTTCGGATTTATTTCAAGCAATACCTGAAATTATTAAAGAGTTAGATCTACTTAATCAGATAGAATCGTAATATTTAATATATAATCAACATTATGAGCGAAGTGCAGAGAGAAGAATTAAATTACGATGTAGTAATAGTTGGAGCTGGTCCAGCTGGTTTATCAACAGCAATTAAACTAAAACAACTCGATACGAATTTGTCTATTTGTGTACTAGAAAAAGCATCTGAAGTCGGTGCTCATATTTTAAGTGGTAATGTTTTTGAAACTAAGGCTTTAGATGAACTCATTCCAAATTGGAAAGATCTTAATAGTCCAATCAATACATCAGTAACATCAGAAGATTTTTTATTTTATACAAAAACTAAAAGTATGAAGGTGCCAAACTTTTTTTTACCAAATGTTTTAAAAAATCATGGAAACTACATTATTAGCTTATCTAATCTTTGCAAATGGTTAGGTGAATTTGCCGAAAACTTAGGAGTAGAGATTTTTCCAGGATTTGCAGCTAGTAAATTACTTTATGATAACGATCAAAATGTTATTGGTGTTCAAACAGGTGATATGGGTTTAGACAAAAATTTTAAACCTAAAGATAATTATGAACCTGGGATTAATATCAAAGGTAAAGTTACAGTTTTATCAGAGGGTTGTAGAGGTCACCTGGGAAAAGAGGTCCTTAAAAAATTTAATTTAGACTCGAACAACAAATCTCCTCAACAATACGGTATAGGCTTTAAAGAAATTTGGGAGATCAATTCTGAAAATCATCAAATCGGTAAAGTTTCACACAGTGTTGGTTGGCCTCTTGAAAGTGATACATATGGAGGTAGTTTTTGTTATCACGCTGAAAATAATCAAATATACTTAGGTTACGTAATCGGTTTGGATTATAAGAATCCATACCTTTCTCCTTATGATGAATTTCAACAGTTTAAAACTCACCCTGATATCAAAAAATTATTAGATGGTGGTAAAAGAATTTCTTATGGAGCAAGAGCTCTAATAGAGGGAGGATTGCAGAGTCTTCCACAAATGTATATGCCTGGGGCGTTATTGATAGGATGTGATGCAGGCACTCTAAATATGCCAAAAATTAAAGGATCACATACCGCAATGAAAAGTGGAATAATTGCTGCAGAAGTCATCAATGATCACATAAATAGTAATAAAGAACTGTCAGAGTATGAGTCAAAATTCAAAAACTCATGGGTATATGAGGAATTATACAAAGCAAGAAATGTAAAGCCCAGTTTTCAATGGGGCCTAATACCTGCAATGATTTTTACTGGATTAGATCAAAAAATATTTGGAGGTAAACTTCCGTTTACCCTTCAACATAAGCATGCTGATCATGAATCTTTGATCCCAGCTAAAAAAGCAAAAAAAATTACTTATCCTAAATATGATGGTGTTATTACTTTTGATAAACCCAGCTCAGTTTATTTATCAGGAACTAACCACGCAGATGATCAACCTAACCATTTGTTACTTAATGATAAAGATCTGTCAACTAATTTTACTATTGAAGAATACGACGAACCTGCCCAAAGGTATTGCCCTGCAGGTGTGTATGAAGTTGAATTTGATAATGACCTCCAAAAAAAAATTTTAAAAATTAATTCTCAAAATTGTATTCATTGTAAGACATGCGATATTAAAGAACCTTCTCAAAATATTGAGTGGGTAACTCCTGAGGGTGGGGGTGGGCCTATTTACTCTGGGACCTAATTAAAGTCGTATTCAAAGTTTTGCGAAGTTGCATTGATATTTACTAATTTAGCACCATGCTTTATATGAAAATGTGTCGCAATAGGCGTCAAAGGAGAAAGTGTGATAAAGCGATCTATATTTTTCATCTCATCTTTAACAAGCTTTTTTGTTGTAAAAATAGTTTGTTTACCTGCTCCTCTTTTTCTTGACCAAACAGTATAGGCTACAGCAATGTTTGCGTTTTTTTCATGAAAAGCATTTTTGCTCATTAAGTCTAATTCTTTCATTGTTTGTGGTACATCGTTACAGAATGCTAGACAAATAAACCCTTCAACATCTTCATTAGATTTTAATCCATAAATCTTGCGGCCATACGAGGTGCGAAATTCATTGTCAATGTCTGGTCTGATTGGATCTTCGCTAGTATCCACTGAGTCTAGCTCAACTAATTCTGCCTTTGAAAGCCAACTAAAAAAATTACTTAATTTATTTTTGAATTTTTCCAAATTACAACCATTGATGTTTCATAGCTAAAACATCTTCATCGCCATGTAAAATTATGGAAGCTAAACTATCAATTTTAGGCAAAATACTTGATACATAAATACTTGATGTAGCTATTTTTGCATCCAGAAATTCATTATCAATTTCGCCTTTATCTTTTAGTTCGAGTGATTTTTTGGCAGTTTTAATCATCATCCAACCCCCAAAAATATAACCTAACATCATTAAATAATTAACACTCGATACAGCAGGTCTTTTTTTATTGTTAGAAGTAGAAACAATGTGCTCAACAACTTTTTTTGCAGAGTCAATTGAGCTATCCATTTTTTTACATAACTCTTGTAATCGATCTGAACTCGCAGATCCTTCTGTATCGGTTTTAATTTCATCAATTAATTCTAATATGCTTTTACCATTGTCTCGAAGCGTCTTCCTAAAAACTAAATCATTTGCTTGAATTGCAGTGGTGCCCTCATATATAGGGAGAATTCTAGCATCTCTATAATGTTGTGCGATTCCTGTTTCTTCAATAAAGCCCATTCCACCATGAATTTGAATAGCGTTTGATGTAATCTCTAGTGATCTTTCAGTCAACCACCCTTTAATAATAGGTATCATTAAAGATGATTTTGTTTCCCAATATTCACTCTCTTCTGACTTAGTCATATCCAAAGCAAAAGCTCCATAAATTGCAAGAGCTCTCATAGCTTCGATTTCTGATTTCATAGTCGAGGATAATCGAAGCACATCTGGGTGATGAATAATAGGATCACCTTTCTGACCATCAATCGGAACTCCTTGAACTCTATCAAAGGCATACATTTTAGATTGTTGATAAGCTCTTTCAGAAACAGCAAGTCCCTGAACTCCAACTGAGAACCTTGCATGGTTCATCATTTCGAACATTATATTTAAACCCTGATTTTCTTCTCCAACTAAATAACCAATTGCTCCATCCTTTTCACCAAACTGTAAAACTGCAGTAGGAGAACCTTTAACACCAAGTTTTTTTTCAATAGACAAACAGGTTACATCATTTTTCTTGCCAATACTGCCGTCATCATTTGGAATAAATTTTGGAACAAGAAAAACAGAAATACCTTTATTACCCTCTGGCGCTTCAGGTGTTCTGGCTAAAACCAAATGAATAATATTCTCAGATAAATCATGCTCCCCATAGGTAATATAAATTTTTTGTCCATAAATTTTATAATGACCATTTTCTTTTATGGCTTTAGTTTTAATCGTAGACAGGTCTGTTCCGGATTGTGGTTCAGTTAAATTCATTGTACCTGTCCAATGACCTGATGCTAATTTTGGTATATAAAAGCTTTTTTGATCCTCTGATGCTGATTTTTGTAAAGCATATATCAAACCTTGTGTTAATAGGTGGCAAAGTGCCAATGACATATTAGAACTATGCCAAATCTCATTAACAGCGGCAGATAAAGTTACTGGTATCTGTTGGCCACCAAATTTTTCTTTGGCCTCTAAGCCAAACCACCCACCATCTCTTAAACTCTCATAAGCCTCTTTGTAGCCTTTAGGAGTTACGACTTCACCAGTATCGAGTCTTTTTGAGCCCTCATGGTCTCCTGAAAGGTTACAAGGGTCTAACACTTCAGAAGCTATTTTTCCTGCCTCTTCAAGAACAGCTTCAACTAAATCATCAGAAAATTCAGAATAATCACTAACTTTATTTAGTTTGCCTAAATCTATTAGATTTTTAATTACAAAATTTAAATCTTTAATTGGAGCTTCGTACATGACTTATATATATACTTTTCTTAAGTTCCTGCCTAAAGAAATTAAAATCTCGTGTTCATTAGTCCCAGTTTCGTATGCAATTCTCTCATATCGTTGATTACTTCCAATTATTTCGACAGGTTTGCCCAGATACAATTTGTTATTGGGAACTTTAGACACATCAATCGTGATCAAGTCCATTGAAACTCTTCCTAAAATTCTACATTGAAATTTATCTATATAAACAGATGCTTTGTTACTTCCGCTTCTAAGAAATCCATCAGAGTAACCAAAATCTATTGTTGCAACTTTTAAGTCTCTTTTAAGTTTATAAGTTTGGCTGTAGCCAATTGAATTTCCTTTTCTGACATTTTGAACTTGTAATATAGGTGAGTAAATACTCATAACCTGTCTTAAGTTAAATCTTTTTTTATAGAAAGGATTAATTCCGTATAGACTTTTTCCAGGTCTTACATAATTTAAATGATATCGCTTTCCTAAAAAAATTCCAGATGAATTAGCTATGCTTAAAGGTAAATTAAAATTTTTATTTACGTCAATAAGTTTATTTAATTGTTTACTTGACTCATTTTTTTTTAAATCATCTGCAGAAGATAGGTGAGACATTAAAAAAATAATATTCTTTTTATCGATTAAATTTGAATATTTCTCAAGTTCGCTTGACTGCAATCCAAGACGATTCATTCCTGTATCAATATGCAAAACGTACTTAAGTTTTTGTGAAGTTTTTAATAAGGATAATTGATCGACATTATTAATAATAGGAGTTATTTTATATTTTTTTATTTCTTTTAAATCATTATTTGAAATCACACCTGATAACAGGTAGATATTTATATTTTTAAAATTTTCTCTCAGTTTGATAGCATCATCTAACCTAGCAACATAAAAATCTTTACATTTATTAGTTTTTAATATTTTGCAACATTCCAAAAGGCCGTGCCCATAGCCATCACCTTTTATTACGCTTATAATTTTTGAATTACCTGAAAACTTATTGATTTGCCTGTAATTATGCGACAGATTTTCTTTACTCACAAAAATCATTTTTTTGTTGATTTTTTGGTTTTTTTTAAAGACTAGTTGTTTCATATTATGGATTTTAAGGCTTCAACCTTGTTGTCTTATGCCCTATATTACTTCTACTATTATAATAGATATAGGAGGAGTAAATGAAAAAATTTATTTCATTATTTTACGCTCTAGTCCTGTTTGCTGGTTTTACAACTGTAGCAAAAGCGGCAGACCCGATTAGAATTCCAGTTTTAAACTGGTCAAGCCAAATCGTTATGGCTAACGTTATGGCACAAGCTTTTGAAGAGCTTGGTTATGATGTTGAATTAGTCCCTGCTGAGTCAGCAACAAGATATGAAGCTGTCAGAGTAGGTGAGCTTCACGTTGCTCATGAAACATGGCAGTCAACTATGGCTAAACCATTTTATGAAGCTATGGATAAAGGTGGTTTAATCGATGCTGGTTCACACTTAGCTCCAACTCTTGAAGATATGGGTGTTCCACAATGGGTTATTGATGAAAATTTATGTCCAGGTCTTCCAAATTGGGAAGCTTTAAAATCTCCTGAGTGTCAAGCTAACTTTGCTACACCTGACTCTGAAGGTAAAGGTAGATGGCTAGAGGGTCCTTATGAATGGCACACTGATGTGATGCCTAACAGACTAAAAGGTCTTGGCTTAGATGATCAGTGGATGGTTAAGTTTGCTGGTAGTGCTGATGCACTATGGGCAGAACTAGCAGCTGCAAAAAAAGAAGGTAGAGGAACAGTGATCTTTAACTGGACACCAAACTTTACTGATGCTGAGGGATTTGTATTTATTGAATTCCCACCTTTCTACCAAGGTTGTAGAATTGAAGACGGCGGTTCTGTTGAGACAACTGGTTGTGGTTCACCAATTGGTTGGTTAAAAAAAGCAGCACACATCAAGTTCCCAATCACTCATACATCTGCATATAAGTTCTACACAAAAATGGAATTTACATCAGGTAACATTGGTGAAATGGCTAACTATGTTGATAATGGTGGTATGACTCACGCAGAGGCAGCTACTGCATATATTGCTAATAACAGAGATCAAATCGATCTCTTCATGAAGTAATATAATATTTTTAAAATCCTCCCTTAAATGGGAGGATTTTACTTTTAATTTTTTTTGATAGGTTAATCTTATGTCACCAACTATTAGTTGCGATTCTGTCTACAAGATCTTTGGCGCCAATGCGAACAAGCTATTAGCAGACTCTAATGGGTCTGTGGATGCTAAACAATTTCAAGATGCAGGATGTATAGTGGGTGTAAATAATGCCTCTTTTGATGTTGAAAAAGGAGAGATGTTAGTTGTCATGGGCCTATCAGGCTCAGGAAAATCCACCTTATTGAGATGCATTTCAAGATTGACTGACGCAACCGCAGGTAAAATATTAGTTGACGGTGAGGATATTTGCTTAATGAACAACAAACAATTAGTTGAGCTTAGAAGAGAGAAAATGGGAATGGTTTTTCAAAATTTTGCCCTACTTCCTCATAAAACAGTCATTGAAAATATTGCCTTCCCCTTGCAGGTAAAAGGAGTCAGTACAGAAAATAGTATGTACAAGGCTTTAGAAATGGTCGAATTGGTTGGGCTCAAAGGAAGAGAAAATTACTTTCCAAGAGAGTTATCTGGTGGACAGCAACAAAGAGTAGGTATAGCTAGATCACTGGCAGTTGAGCCAGACATTTGGTTTTTAGATGAACCATTCTCTGCATTAGATCCTTTAATTCGAAAAGAAATGCAGGATGAATTTTTAAGACTTCAAGGGGTTCTTAACAAAACAATTATGTTTGTTACTCACGATTTTGATGAGGCTCTTAGATTAGCTGATCGTATTGCAATTATGAAAGATGGAATAATTGAACAATTAGATACCCCAGGTAATATTGTTTTAAACCCCGCAACTGATTATGTTAAAAAATTTACAGAAGATGTTCCTAGAGAAAAAGTATTAAAAATAGAGTCTATAATGGACCCTAAGGACACAAATGCTTCAGACAATTTAAAAGTATCTAAAGACGACATTATAGAGAGTGTTGCTGAAAAAATTCTCAATAGTAAAGAGATAATAAAAGTTATAGATCCTAAAGACAGTTCAGAAGTTGGATCAATCAACCCTTCAAAAGTAATAAAAGTTTTATTTGGTGGATAAGAACTACTTAGAAACTATAAGAAATTCTAAGCCAGCTCAATTTGGCATTCTAATATTTATTTTTCTTATTCTTTATTTTCTTATCCCACAAAGTGAAAATAATTATTTATGGAGACTCCCATCAGTCCTTAAAGGAATTCCATTAGCAATTAATAATGTAATCTTTAATGCTTTATATGAGTGGTTCCCATTAAAGGTTTGGGATCCAGTCTTTGAAATGTACGAAGAAAAAGCTGCTTTTAGAGAATTCACTAAAGCTGTTTCACAAGGCTTGCTCTTTTTAATCACTGTCGTAAGAGAACTCTTATTAGGTGGAGATAAAATAATAGACGTATTTGTAAGCGACTCATGGCTAAAAGAAAATGATTGGTTAAGTTGGCCTGCATTGCCTTGGACAGCAACAACTGTGGGTGCATTTCTTCTTGGATACCAGCTAAATGGTATCAGGCTTGGGCTTTTAGGTGGTATAGGTGCATTATACATTTCGGTATTTGGAAATTACGTTCCGTCAATTCAAACATTGTCATTTGTGTTGATTACTACGCCAATTTGTTTCGTTCTTGGTCTTTCTTTTGGAATTTGGGGATACCTTGATAAAAAAGTCGAGACTGCCTTACAACCAGTTTTAAATGTTATGCAGACTATGCCTCAGTTTGCATATTTAGTTCCAATTATTGCTTTATTTGGACTAGGAGATCACGCTGGTTCAATCGCTACTATTATCATTGCAACCCCACCTATGATAAGAAACACAATTCTTGGACTGAAAAGAATTTCTCCTGAAGTTGTTGAAGCAGGCTTAATGAGTGGGTGTACAAAACCTCAATTACTTTTTAAAGTTTTAATTCCAGCAGCTAGAAGAGATATTCTTAATGGCGTAAATACAGTTATCATGCAATGTCTAGCAATGGTTGTCATTGCTTCATTTGTAGGAGCTAAAGGCTTAGGTTTGAATTTAAAAATTGCACTCAACAGTTTAAAGATTGGAAAAGCAGCAGAGGCAGGTTTGTGTATTGTTATTATCGCGGTTATCCTCGATAGATTTACAAAAGCTTGGGCTGATAAACAAAAAGACTATTTTGAAAATTTAACATTCTTCCAAAGATATAAATTATTAATTATTTTTGCTATTTCTGTCGTCATTTTTTCAATCATTGCTTTTATATCTGGTGGTTACTTTGATAAAATAAATTACTTATATGTTATTCCCATAGAAAAAGGTTTAACAATAGCTCATTACATTGATGGCGCAGTTGACTGGGTTTGGGAGACATTTTTTTACTCATTAAATTCTTTTAATAAGTTTTTACTAACGCAAGTATTAGGACCAATGAAACATGCCTACTTAGGTATGCCAGTTATTGCAACATTTACTCTTGCGATGGGTGCAGCGTATATTGTAGGTAATGCAAGAACTGCTTTGATCGTTGGTGGTATGTTATTGTTTATTGCATTATCTGAATATTGGGACAGAGCTTTAATTACAATGTATATGGGCTCATTTGCCGTAATTATGGCTTCACTTAATGGAATTATTTTAGGTTCAATATTTGGTAGAACTGAAAGAGGTGGAAGAATACTATTATCTTTCTGCGATTTTTTTGAAACATTCCCTTCTTTCGTTTACCTAATTCCAGTTATATTTTTATTTAATATCACAGACACTTCAGTGCTAATTGCAGCTATAGTTTATGCTACAGTCCCAGCAACAAGATATACAGTTTGGGGTTTAAAAAGTGTTCCACTATCTCTCCACGAGGCTGGAACTATGTCAGGAGTTTCAGCTTTTCAACGATGGACAAATATTGAAATACCCATTGCTTTCCCAACAGTAATGTTGGGAGTCAACCAAACAGTTGTATTTTCTCTTCAAATGGTAATTTTAGGTGCACTTATAGGAACTGAAGACCTAGGACAAATTATTTTTGGTGCTTTATCTAGAACAAAAGACGGCGCAGGTGTCGCTTTAACACTTGGAATATTTGTCTCTTTAATAGCTATATGTGTAGATGTTATTGTTAGAAATTGGGCAGAGGAAAGAAAAAAAGCTCTTGGGTTAGCATAGAGAATGATCATCCCAAGAGTTACTCAACCTTATGAACCTGGATTACCAGCTCTTGGTGACGACTTAGAAAATTATTTGGTAACTGGCGGAGGTTCTCTCACATTAAAATTAGAACCAGATGATAAATTTAAAATAATTAATTTAGAAGGCCATCAACAGGCTGAGGTTGTATGCTTTAATTCAAAAGGAGAATGTAATCTATCAGCATTAGGTCTTGATAACGAACACAACGGTCAATTTACAAAAAAAATCCTTACGAGCGAAGAGGAGTCAGCTCAAATAGCACGCACTAAATTAAAAAAACTTGGATATGAGGTAGAGTCTATTAATCAATCGATTTTAGTATTTTCTAAAAATTCACTTTCAGGTTCAATTGAGGAGTTTAAAACAAACGACTCCATTGTTTGTATAATTTCTGCACCAGGCGAAAGTGAAATTACACATGAAAATATTCCTGCATCCGAACTACGAGTGATTGTTCAAAGAAATAAAAAACGTGAAGAGGGGGAATTTTTATTACCAGACCCTTTAATGGACCCTGTTGAAGAAATTTTTGTTAAAAGATATACCGCAATGGCCTATGAGGTCAAAGAAGGAGATTTTATTCAGATAATTGATGTTTATGGAAGACAATGTTCTGACTTTATGGCTTTCGACTCAGAGAGTCTTCAAAAAGGCCAAGAGTTCTCAATAGATACAACTAATAGTAGATATCTAATGGGAAGTGCTTTTCCAATGCCAGGTCTCCATTCTAAATATTACGATGAAAATCAAATGCCCATGGTTGAAGTCTACAGAGACACTGTCGGAAGACATGATACGTTCGGTACTGCATGTACTTCAAAATTTTATGATGATATTGGTTATTTTGGTCATCCAAATTGCTCTGATAATTTCAATTATGTATTAGATAAGTTTACTGTGAGAAAAAGACTAGGTTGGAATGCTATAAATTTATTTTACAACACAGCCATTGATGCAAATAATGCTTTAATTTTTGATGAACCATGGTCTAGACCAGGAGACTATGTGATGTTTAAAGCTCTGAAAAATTTAGTTTGTGTCTCCTCTGCCTGTCCAGACGATGTAGATGCAGCTAATGGATGGAATCCTACTGACATTTTTGTTAGAGTCTATAGACCGAATAGACCTTTTAGTAAAGGAATGGCATTTAGAATGAAAGCAGACTCTGAACCTAAATTAACTAAAGAAACTGGTTTTCACCCAAGAGTTTCAAAACTTACTGAAAATATTGTTGAGTACAAAGGCTTCTGGTTAGCTTCTAATTATAACAATCACGGGGCGCACCAAGAATATGAAGCTTGCAGAGAGAGGGCTATCATTATGGATCTATCAGCACTAAGAAAGTTTGAGGTAAGAGGCCCAGATGCTGAAGAACTTTTGCAAATGACTTGCACTAGAAACATCAGAAAACTATCTGTTGGCCAAGTTGTTTACACTGCGATGTGCTACGAGCATGGAGGTATGCTTGATGACGGTACAGTATTCAAAATGACGGATGATAATTTTAGGTGGATTTGTGGTGATGAGTATTGTGGCGAATGGTTAAGAGAAAAAGCAAAGGAACATAACTTAAAGGTATGGATTAAATCTTCTACTGATAATTTACATAATGTTTCTGTCCAAGGGCCAAAGAGTAGAGAAATATTAAAAAAGATAATCTGGACCCCACCTCATCAAACATCATTGACTGATTTAGAGTGGTTTAGGTTTTCTATAGCTAGGTTAAATACTTTAGATGGAATTCCTTTAATGGTTTCTAGAACTGGATATACAGGTGAACTAGGTTATGAAATATTCTGTCATCCGAGCAAAGCTGCTGAAGTTTGGGATGCTGTAATGAAAGCTGGAGAAGAGTTTGGAATTGTGCCTATGGGATTGGACGCTTTGGATTTAGTTAGAATTGAAGCTGGTTTAGTTTTTGCAAATTATGAATTTGATGATCAAACTGATCCGTTTGAGGCAGGAATTGGTTTTACAGTTCCTCTCAAATCAAAAGAAGATAACTTTATTGGTAAAGAAGCTTTACTTGAAAGAAAGGCAAACCCTCAAAGAAAACTAGTTGGACTCGAGCTTGAGGGTAATGAAACTACTGGGCATGGTGACTGTGTTCATCCTTCAAATAATGGAAGGGAACAAGTTGGCATTATAACAAGTGGTATGAAATCCCCTGTTCTAAATAAAAATATTGCTCTTTGTAAAATAAATGTCAAATACAGCGAGCTTAATACTGAAGTTGAAATAGGTAAGTTAGATGGTCAACAAAAAAGAATAAAGGCTAAGGTTGTACCTTTCCCATTTTATGATCCAACTAAATCAAGAGTTAAATCCTAATTTTTTTATCTTTTATATGAGTTCAATTTTTTTAGATAAATCTTCAACTTTACCGATTAGTGATAACAGGTTTGATAAAGGACCTTTTTTTGAGTTTTATCATAAAGAAGATAATTCTTATGGTGTATACGCTGATCGCTATTTTCCAATATCTGTTGGAAATAAAATCAAAGATAGTTACTGGAATTTGAGAAGAAAAGCTGTCATGTATGATGTACCTGAAAAACCTATTCAAATAGAGGGACCACAGTCAGAGGAATTTCTTGATAAAATATTTTGTCGCAAAATTAAAGATATGAAAGTAGGCAGGGGTAAATATGCAATTGCCTGTTATGAAAATGGCGGAATATTTATAGATGGTGTACTTTTTAGATTAGAGCAAAATAAATTTTGGTACGTCCAACCTGATGGACCCCTTGAAACTTGGTTAAAAGCTCATCAAAAAAACTATGAAGTTACTATAACTGACCCTAATTCTCGAGTGATACAAATTCAAGGTCCAATTTCTAAAGATATAATTTCAAAGCTAACAAATGGAGAAATAAACGATGATTTTAAATACTATCATTCAGGTTATTCAAAAATTGCTGATCAAAATGTATATGTCTCTAGAACAGGATGGACTTCTGAATTAGGCTTCGAAATTTATACTCTAGGAAACAAGACTAATTATAAAAAAATTTGGGATACTATTTGTGAAATCGGATATCCGATGGGTATGACATTTGATGGTCTAGAATCAATGGATATAAGAAGAATTGAAGCAGGCATCCTAGATAACAACACAGATTTTGACTCTTCAATGAATCCTTATGAAATTGGATTAGGCTCTCTAGTTGATTTAGAGAAAGAAAATTTTATTGGAAAAAAAGCTTTAGAATTTTTATCAACAAAATTTGGAAAGAGATTATTTGGTATAACTACCGATAAAGAAATTATTCCAAGAGCAAAAGTTTATTTATCATCAAATGAACAAAAAATTGGATATCTTTCAGCATCAACTTGGTCTCCTACCTTAGAAAAGTATGTAGGTTATGTACGTTTTGACTATCCTGGTGAGTGGAAAGAATTTCAAATTAAAGTCGAGTCTGTTAATGATAATTTAGCTGACTGCGAAATAATTGATTTACCATTTTACGATAAAGAAAAATTAATCCCAAAGGGGATTGACAAAAATATTCCTTAATCTTTATTTTTTTCTTTTCTAAAGAATGGTATTAGAAAAACAAAACAAGCTACAAAGAAAAAAAGACTTCCAAACATAGCCCAGAAACTACCAATACTTGATATTATAAAGCCTACGGCAGAAATAATAAATAAAACCCATCCAATAAAATTAAGAGTATTATTGGACATATAATATTTATTTTGTATCTAAATATGTAGCCATAGAGTCATCCATAGCATCCAACCATGTAGTATGATGTGAGGGACCAGTGGTGCCAGTGACAGGCGAGGAAAAGGATTTATCTCTATAAGTCAGGATATTTTCTTCCTTATGGTGTTCCCAATCATAAAAATGTTTGCGAATTAACTCAAAGTCAATTTTTGGGTAGTCAACAGCAGAACATAAATCCACACAATAATCTGTTTGAAAATCAATCATTTGATAGGCATCCTCTAGGGCCTCTTCCTTTTTAACCCAGTTATCAATATCCTTTGCTAACTCATCAGCTGAAGGCAGAGTTATTTTGTTCATTATTATGTCTCTAACATACCAAGCTTGGGCATCAAACATGTTAAAAGTATGAAACTGATCTTGCATACCAAGATAAAACAAATTTTGATTATTTTGCCATACTACTCCTTTGTATAAGTTTGGAGGATATAGCCTGTTATGAGTTTTTAATTTTAGATCTTCTGGTAAAAAAGGAAAATGATGCAAGTAACCTGTACATAGTATTAAGGCATCCATTTCTTGAACTGTGCCATCTTTAAAAACTGCTTTATTTCCATCGATCTTATCCATGTAATGTACTTCTTTCATGCCTTCAGGCCAATTGAAACCCATTGGATTGTTTCTATAACCAATAGTAACAGTTTTAGCTCCATATTTATGGCACTGTAACGCTACATCTTCAGCAGAGTAACTACTTCCGAGAACGACAACGTTTTTATCCCTAAACTCTTCAGCATCTCTGAAATCATGAGAGTGCATTATTCTCCCTGGGAAGCTATTCATTCCCTCATATTCAGGAATGTATGGAACAGAGAAGTGACCAGTCGCAACAACTAATTTATCAAAACTTTCAGTCTTAGTTTGATCGTCTTTTTTATTTCGGTATGTAATGTCAAATCCATTACCATTATCAGCAACAGAGGTAACAGTGGTATTAAACTTTACGTATTTTTTTACATCTGAATTTTCTGCACGACCTAAAATGTAATCTTGTAGGACGGCTCTTGGAGGGAAGGAGGGAATTGGTTTTTTGAAATGCTCATCAAAAGAATAATCTGCAAATTCAAGACACTCTTTTGGTCCATTCGACCAGAGGTATCTATACATACTATTGTGAATTGGATCTCCGTATTGATCAGATCCGGTTCTCCAAGTATAATTCCAAAGACCACCCCAACTTTCTTGTTTTTCAAAGGCTACAACCTCAGGAATATTTTCGCCTTTGCTTTGCGCTTGATGCAGAGATCTTAAAAAAGATAGTCCACAGGGACCTGTACCAATTAGTGCAACTTTTGTCATTATTCTCCTCCGATTTGAATTAATATTAATAATTAAATTTTAATTTCCAATCCATTTTTTGTCATAATCTGTAATAAATACAGGGATAATAAAAATGTTGTTTCATATTATGGAACAGGTTTATTGTAGCATTATATTAGGAATATATATTTTCGAAGAGGTTTAATTGAATCATGCAAAAGTACTCAGTTTTTAGTTTAGTAAAAAATGCTTTCACCAACCATGAAAATTGGGAGGTAGCTTGGAAAGACCCTGAGCCTAAAAAAGAATACGATGTCATAATTGTAGGCGGCGGTGGTCATGGTCTTGCAACAGCTTATTATCTTGCAAAAGAACATGGCATCACAAACGTTGCCATACTTGAAAAAGGTTGGATTGGTGGAGGTAATGTTGGAAGAAACACTACCATCTTGAGATCTAACTATATGTTTGATTCAAACGCTCATTTTTATGAGTTTGGCATGAAGCTTTGGGAAACACTTAGCCAAGAATTAAATTACAACGTTATGTATTCACCGAGAGGAATTATAAACCTAGCTCACTCTGATGCACAAATGAACGCTTACGCTAGAAGAGGTAACTCTATGAGATTAAATGGTATTGATGCAATTCTTCTTGGAAGGGATGATTTAAAAAAGATGATCCCATTTGCAGATTTTTCAGAAACATGTCGTTTTCCTATTCATGGTGGTTTAATGCAACCACGTGGAGGAACTGCAAGACATGATGCAGTTGCTTGGGGATACGCGAGACAGGCAGACTCTATGGGTGTCGATATAATTCAAAATTGTGAAGTGACAGGTTTTGATGTTAACAACGGAAAAATAGAAGGCGTTCAAACATCAAGAGGAAATATTAAAACTAAAAAAGTTGGATTGTGTGTTGCTGGAAGCACTACACTTTTAGCAGACATGTTAAATATGAGACTTCCAATTGAAGCACATGTTCTGCAAGCTTGTGTCTCAGAACCAGTTAAACCTTTACTTCATAACGTAGTTACATTCGGAGCAGGTCACTTTTATTGTAGTCAATCTGACAAAGGTGAAATGGTTATGGGTGGTGATTTAGATGGTTACAACAGCTATGCTCAAAGAGGAAATATGCCAATGATACAGCATGTTTTAACAGGTGGATTGGCTGTCTTCCCAAACTTTAGTAGACTCAAAATGCTTCGAACTTGGGGAGGTATTATGGATATGTCCATGGATGGTTCTCCAATAATCGATAAAACTCATATTGAGGGTGTATATCTTAATTGCGGTTGGTGTTACGGTGGCTTTAAAGCTACTCCCAGCTCAGGTTTTGTTTTTGCGCATACAATAGCACAAGATCAAGTACATGAACTCAACTCAGACTTTAACCTTGAAAGATTCCATACTGGAAAAATTATAGATGAAAAGGGTGTAGGCCCTAAACCTTGGATCGGTTAATAGATGTTAGAAATAAAATGCCCATACTGTGGCAAGCGCTCACAAAATGAATTTTCTTATGGCGGAGACGCCACTATAAAAAGACCTCAACTAGGAGAAGAAATTTCAACCGAGGATTGGGATAATTTTGTTTACTACAGAGATAACCCAAGAGGAAAACATTCAGAACTATGGCATCATGTTTCTGGATGTAGACAATGGTTTAAAGTCTCAAGAGACACCGCTACACATGAAATTTTTGATACTTGTAAAATGAACGAGGACTTTAATGTCTAACAGTTTTAGAACAACCAACTCAACAGGACTTATTAATAAGGATAAAAAAATTAATTTTACTTTTAACGGCACTATTTATCATGGCTATGAAGGAGACACTCTTGCATCTGCTTTAATTGCAAATGGTGTTCATTTAGTTGGAAGAAGTTTTAAGTATCATCGACCTCGCGGTTTTTTAGGAGTTGGTGTTGAAGAACCAAATGCAATGGTACAATTGCATGATGGTAATAAATCTGAACCTAATATCATTGCAACCGAAGTTGAGTTAGTTGAGGGATTAAAAGCTAAAAGTCAAAATTGTTGGCCTTCTGTTCAATTTGATATTGGAGAAATCAATAATGTCTTAAATCGTTTTTTTCCTGCAGGTTTCTATTACAAAACATTTATGTGGCCAAAAAGTTTTTGGATGAAAATCTATGAACCATTTATAAGAAAAGCTGCTGGTATGGGTAAAGCACCACTGCTACCTGACCCAGATAGGTACGAACATAATTATGAACACTGCGATGTACTAGTTGTTGGCTCTGGCCCATCAGGTCTCGCAAGTGCTTTGGCTGCTGCTAAAAATGGGGCTAGGGTAATATTAGCAGAAGACAAGCCTAATTTTGGTGGCTCTCTTTTAACTGACGAAGTTACGATTGGTAACATGTCAGGAAAAGAGTGGGCTAGTGATACCATTTCCCAATTAAAAAGTATGCCAAATGTAATATTAAAAAAAAGGTCACAAGTCTTCGGATACTATGATCACAATATGACCGTAATGATTGAAAGAGTTAGCGATCATATTGAAAATCCCTCAAAATACACACCAAGACAAAGACTACATTATATTAGAGCTGGAGAAGTAATAGTTTCAACTGGTTCTATTGAAAGACCAATATCTTTTGGAAACAATGATAGACCAGGAATTGTATTAGCCTCAGCAGCAAAAGAGTATATGAAGGTTTATGAAACATTAGTTGGTAAGAAACCAATTATATTTACCAATAATGATACAGCATATTCTACTGCCCTTGAGTTTATTAAAAATGATATTGAACCAATCATTGTAGACACTCGAGACAGCTCAAATGGTGAATTAGTCAAAGAAGTTCAGCAAAAGGGTATTTCTATAAAATTTAATTCAGGGATCGCAGACACTAAAGGACATTTGAAGATAAATTCTGCTATCATCGGCAAGCTTGACTCTTCAAAAGAGTCTTTTATTTCAGAAGAAACAGTAGAGTGTGATTGCATTTGTATGTCAGGAGGCTGGACACCAACGGTTCATTTGTCTTCCCAAGCTGGAAATAAATTAAAGTTTAACGACGATATTGATGCGTTCGTGCCGGATAAAAAAAGACAAAAAGAAACAGCAATTGGAGCAGCTAATGGTTCTTTCACCTTAAATCAATCCCTAGCTGAAGGCTTTCAAGTGGGCTTTGATTTATCAAACAAATTCACAGATCAAAATAATCCTACAAATAGTCCCAACTCAAATGAACCTAGCTATGAAAAACATGAAAAGCTCTGGTGTATGCCTTTACCATCTGGAAAAAAACCAAAACGCTTTATCGACTTTCAAAATGACGTTGCAGTTTCTGATGTAGAGCTAGCAATTAGAGAAGGCTTCAGATCAATTGAGCACGTCAAAAGATATACAACTCTTGGGATGGCTGGCGATCAAGGCAAGACAAGTAATTTAAATGGTTTGCAATATGTATCTAAAATAGAAAAAAAGATTGTTCCAGAAGTTGGTCATACAACATTTAGACCACCATACACCCCTGTAACAATTGGAGCTATCGTGGGTAGAGAAGTTGGTAATCACTATTTACCAACAAGAAAATCTCCCATTCATACATGGCATGAGGAAAATAATGCTGTTTTTGTAGCAGCAGGTTTATGGCAAAGACCCAGATACTACCCAATGGGTTCTGAGGATATGAACAGTGCTGTTAATAGGGAAGCTGCAAATGTAAGAAAAAATGTTGGAATTTGTGATGTTACGACACTTGGTAAGATTGATATTAAAGGTCCGGATGCACCAGAATTCTTAAATAGAGTTTATACAAATGCATGGCTGAAATTACCTGTTGGAAAAGCTAGATATGGAGTAATGCTAAGGGAAGATGGCATGGTTTTTGATGATGGAACAACATCTCGATTATCTGAAAATCATTTTCATATGACTACCACTACTGCCCAAGCTGCAAATGTTTTATCGCACTTAGAGTATTATTTACAAGTTGTATGGCCAGATTTAGATGTAAATGTCTTATCAACTACTGAACAGTGGTCTGGTATAGCAGTGGCAGGTCCAAAATCTAGAGATCTTTTATCAAAATTATTTCCTGATGTAGATATGTCAAATGAGGGTTTACCATTCATGGGTCTTGTTGACTCTTCAATAGACGGTATCAAAGCTAGAATTTATAGAATTTCTTTTTCTGGTGAACTAGCTTATGAGGTAAATGTCGAGTCAAACTATGGTCTTTATACGTGGAAGAAGATCATGGAAGTAGGACAGTCATTTGATATTCAACCATACGGAACAGAGGCTCTATCAACCTTAAGAATAGAAATGGGTCATGTCGCAGGAGCAGAATTAGACGGACGCACTATTCCTTTTGATGTTGGACTGAATAGTATGGTGAGTCAGAAAAAAGATTTTATAGGTAAAAGATCTTTATCTAAAGACGCATTCACTGAGTCGGATAGACAAACTATTGTTGGACTTGTTCCACTAGACAAAAAAACAAAGATCCCAGAGGGTTCACATATTATAGAAGATAATAGTGCTGTTGCTCCAATACCTAAACTTGGACATGTTTCATCTTCTTGTTGGAGTGTTGAATATAATAATCCTTTTTCTATAGCCATTATAAAAGATGGTAAAAATAAAATTGGTAAAAATCTATATGCTGTCTCTCCTTTAAAAGATATTTCAATTCCTGTTGAGGTAGTATCCTCACACTATGTTGATCCCGAAGGCTCAAGGGTGAGATCATAATGGAACAAGCACAAAATCTATCACCACTTCATTTTGATCATAAGCTCGGCTTGTTTGGCGACCATGAGAATAAAGAAAACCTATTAAAAATATCGGAAATAAAAGATCTTAGTATTATCCAAATTGCTAAATTTAAGAAAAGCTCAATTGAGATTGAAAATGTTACTATAAATCAACTTAATTTACCGACAGAAAGTTTAAAAGTTTCTCACAATCAAGAGACAAGAGTATTGTGGACCGGTCCTGATACCTGGTTAATTATCTCAAAAAAAATTGACTTGAAAGACGAAATTTACAAATCGATCAGAGATGAGGATTTTGCCATTACAGATATTTCACAATCAAGAGCTGTATTACAAATATCAGGCGTAAATGCAAAAAATGTTTTAAAAAAAGGTTCTCCAATAAATTTTAATGAAAATATTTTTAAACCAAATAATTGCGCGAACACTACATATAACGGAATTAACATACTGATCGACTATTTAGACGACCAACCGTTTTGTTTTAACCTTTATGCATTAAGAAGCTTTGGTGGTTCTTTTTACCATAGCATTACTGACTCGTCATTAGAGTATGGGTATGAGGGTATTTAATATTAATGTGCGGTATAGTTGGAATATATTTAAAAAATAAAAAATATAATTCACAATTAGGTAAATTTCTTACTGGAATGATGAATAGTATGGCTACGCGTGGTCCTGATAGTGCAGGTTTCGCAATATACTCATCTGAGAAAAAAAAGAAATATAAATATTCAGTTTGCTCTAATACTGATCAAGTTAAAGAAATTTCAAAAAAACTATCAAAGCAAGTAAAAGATATCAAAGTAAAATCTATTTCAGATCATTTAATAATTGAAACAGTAATGAAGCCTAAAAAGTTTATAGAAATTTTAAAAAATCATGATGAATTAAGTTTAGTTGGATATGGTAGTTGCATAGAAATATTTAAACAAGTGGGAAATCCGAAGGATGTTGTTAAAAATTTTTCACTAGAGAAGTTTTCTGGCTCACATGCTATTGGGCATACAAGGATGGCAACAGAAAGTGCAATCACGACAGATGGCTCTCATCCATATTCCACAGGTGAGGATGAATGTCTTGTACATAACGGATCCTTGTCAAATCATAACAACTTAAGAAGATCGCTTCAGAAAAAAGGGATTGAAATAAAGTCCATGAATGATACGGAAGTCGCTGCAGGTTATATTTCAAACGGATTATCTGACAAAAAATCACTCAAAGAAACACTTTTGGATGGACTGAAGGACCTCGATGGTTTTTACACATTTATTTCTGGAACCAAAAATGGCATGGCAATTGTTAGAGATGAGATTGCTTGTAAGCCCGCAGTTGTTGCAGAAACAAAGGATTATGTTGCTATTGCCTCAGAGTTTCAAGCAATGGCACATTTACCAAATGTAAATTCAGCAAAAATTTTTGAACCAGAGCCCGGAAAAGTATATAGCTGGGGCAAATAATGAATTTAAATTTAAAAAAAGAGTCATTGAGGAAAGTTAATGAAACTCTTCAAAGTATAGATAGAAAATCAAACAAAAAGATTTTTAAAGTTTCAAATCCAGATGGAAATCACGCTATTTGTGCTGGATTAAAAGACGAGATTGAAGTCACTATTGATGGTCACACAGGATACTATTGTGCTGGTATGAACATGAATGCAAATATCATTGTAAATGGAAATGTGGGCACAGGTGTTGCAGAAAATATGATGTCTGGAACTGTTCATGTTAAGGGCAATGCATCCCAATCAGCCGGTGCTACAGCACATGGTGGAACTTTGATCATTGATGGTGATACTAGTTCACGTTGTGGGATTTCAATGAAAGGAATAGATATTATAGTTAAAGGATCGGTAGGCCATATGTCTGCATTTATGGCTCAATCTGGAAATTTGGTTATATGTGGAGATGCTGGAGACGCTCTGGGAGACAGTATCTATGAAGCAAATATTTTTATTAAGGGTAAGGTGAAATCACTCGGTGCTGACTGCGAAGAGAAAAAAATGAATAAAAAAGATCAAAATATTTTGAGATCTCTTTTAAAAAAAGCAAGTATAAATGAAAGTGAGATTAAAAACTTCAAAATGTATGGTTCAGCAAGAAAACTCTATAATTTTAATATAGATAATGTATCGGAGTACTAATGGCAGAAAAATTTAAAACTACACCAAGAAAATCTTGGACATTTGATGACTATACAAACTCTGAAATTCGAAGAGCTGCAGAAACAGGTATTTATGACATTAGAGGCGGTGGTTCAAAAAAAAGATTACCTCATTTTGACGATCTTCTTTTTTTAGGCGCATCAATGTCAAGATACCCTTTAGAGGGCTACAGAGAAAAGTGTAGCACTAACGTCACTCTTGGAACAAGATTTGCAAAAAAACCGCTTGAATTAGATATTCCAATAACAATTGCTGGAATGAGCTTTGGAGCTCTCTCAGGACCTGCAAAAGAAGCGCTTGGAAGAGGAGCTAGTATTGCCGGGACTTCAACGACAACAGGCGATGGTGGCATGACCCCTGAGGAGAGAGGACAATCAAAGCATTTGGTTTACCAATTACTTCCCTCAAGGTATGGAATGAACCCAGAGGATTTAAGAAAAGCAGATGCTATTGAAGTTGTGATAGGTCAAGGTGCCAAACCTGGCGGTGGAGGTATGTTACTCGGTCAAAAGATAAGTGATCGTGTTGCCGAGATGAGAACATTACCAAAAGGAATTGATCAGAGATCAGCATGTAGACATCCAGATTGGACTGGACCAGATGATTTGGAAATAAAAATTTTAGAACTCAGGGAAATAACAGCTTGGAAAGTTCCCATATTTGTAAAAATTGCAGGATCTAGGCCTTACTACGATACTGCTCTTGCAGTAAAAGCAGGTGCTGATGTGGTGGTGCTTGATGGCATGCAAGGAGGTACTGCAGCTACACAAGAGGTATTTATCGAAAACGTAGGTCAGCCAACATTGGCATGTATCAGGCCAGCAGTAGATGCTTTATTAGACTTAGATATGCACAGGAAGGTTCAGTTAATTATTTCAGGTGGAATTAGAAATGGTGCGGATGTTGCAAAAGCTATGGCATTGGGTGCTGATGCTGTTTCCATAGGTTCATCAGCATTAATTGCACTGGGTGATAATGATCCAAAGTGGGAGAGCGATTACAAAAAACTTGGAACAACAGCTGGTGCTTTCGATGATTGGCATGAAGGTAAAGACCCATCTGGTATAAATACACAAGACCCAAAATTAATGAAAAGATTAGACCCAGTAAAAGGCGGAAAAAGATTATCTAATTATCTCAAGGTTATGACTCTTGAAGCCCAAACTATAGCGAGGGCATGTGGTAAAAACGATTTACATAATCTTGAACCTGAGGACCTATGTGCATTAACAGTTGAAGCTGCTGCAATGGCTAGGGTTCCTTTAGCGGGAACCGGTTGGGTGCCTGGTAAGATTTAACCATTATTTGCTAATTACTTAAACTATACTATAATGTTTCATTCTGTGGAACATTGGTTGGAGGACAGTTTTGCAACAAGATTTAAAATATATAAATAAGTCTCTGGAAAAATCTTTTAAAATTCTTGAAATTTTATCAAAATCAATTTTCCCGTTGAAGGCATCAAATATTTCTAGAAAAGCAGTTTTATCTAGAACAACTACATTTAGACTATTGTCTGTTTTATCTCAACTTGGTTATATCCATAAAAATACTGGTTCAAATACATACACTATGGGTCATAAAGCTTTTCAATTTGGAGAAACCTCAGATTATCTTCAGTCAATTTCTGAGACTTCTAAAGAAATTCTAAAAGAGGTCTCTAGTAAAACGAATTTAATTACATATTTGGCAATGCTTGAAGGCTCTCAAATAGTTCATTCCGATAAAATCTCTGACAACAATGATGATGCAACTATTAGAACTTTTAGAATGAGACTTGACGCTCATTGCTGTGCTTTAGGAAAAGTCATGCTTGCGTACAGACCTGAAAATGAAATTGCAACGATTTATAGAAGTTATAATTTTTATCCTCACACAAACAATACAATTACAAATTTAAATGATTTAAAAAGACAACTTGGCAAAATTAGAACTAACGGTTATGCGCTTAATCATGGAGAAGCTTTTGAAAACTCTTATGGAATAGGAGTCGCTATTTTAGACAAAGATAAAAGATCATTTGCAGGAATCGCTCTATCAGGTAGTAAAAATATCTTAAACCCAAAAACTATGATGGATTATGTTGATCTCCTTCAATCTGCCTCGATTAAAATTTCTCGATTAATTGTTGCCAATTGAAGATTATTGTTGATAAATAATAGATTTTTGTAAAAATTTTGTTTCATAATATGAAACAAAATGTGTTTTTTTCATACCTCGCAGACAAAATATAGTTGCTTGGAGGTTACTAAAATAATGAGCTTACCTACTAAATGTGACTATTTAATAATCGGGGCTGGAATTCACGGCCTGAGCACTGCATGGCATCTTTGTAAAAAATTATCCAGTAAGGGCCAACTCAAAGAAAATTCTGTAGTCGTTTTGGAAAAATCCAAAGTTGCAAATGGAGCAAGTGGTGTTGCATGTGGAATTGTAAGGAACAACTACTACCAGCCTGCAATGAGAAGGCTAATGGCTCATTCTGTAAATGTTTGGAATGAGAATGCTGAGGCTTTAACTTACAAGCCAGTTGGCTACATGCAGATCAACTCCGAGCTAATGCAAGAAGGCATGTCTGAAGTTTATGAGCAGCAAAAAGAAATAGGATTTGACTCCGAGTTTATCGAAGGAGCATCAGATTGTGATAAGTATATGAAAGACATGTTGCCAGATTGGCAAGCTCAAGGCATCACTTCAGTTTTACACGAAAAGAAAACAGGATATGGAGCTAATAGAGGAGCCATAGAGGGCTTTCATAAGTTAGCAGTATCGGCTGGAGCAAAAGTTTTAGAAGGTGTGACTGTTAACAATTTAATTTCTTCTAATGGTAGCGGAGCAGTTTCGGCTGTAGAAACATCAGAGGGTAAAATTGAATGCACTCAATTAGTTGTTGCGGCTGGTCCATGGGTAAGAAAATTCTGGGAAATTTTAGAATTACCTAACACCGTTAAAATAAAAAAACCTGATGGTTCATTTACTGATGATATACCTATGTGGTCATACATGGCACTTGAAGAGGGTGAGTTGGAAGTTGACCCAAGAAGTTATAAAACAGCAAACGGAACAGAGTACCCAGTTATTCATGTTGATACAGAAGCCACACTTGTCTCAAATAAAACAGGTGATGTTATACATGAAAATGTTATGTGGGGTTTTTACTATAAGCCCGATGTCTACAGAGATGGTATACAAGGTGGTTCCTCTCCATATGACATAAATAAACCTGTTAACGATATAAGTCTTGATCCTTATGGTCATGACTCAGATGAGTTTCAACCAAGAGCTTCTTTTGAGGATAAATGGACCTCAGCTTTGGCTTTTTGCCAAAAGCAATTTGATGGATGTCACGCTAAATACAAGAAGCAAAAAGCTGGCGGTATTGGCTGTGTTACTCCAGATCGTTTTCCTGTATTCGACCAATACAGAGAAAACGTATATATTATAGCTGATGCTAACCATGGATACAAAATGGCTGGGTTAGGAGATCTTGTATCTAATGAGTTACTTGGTGAGAAATCTGAAATTCTAGAACCTTTTAGATTTTCTCGTTATGAAGAAGGGAAGTTACATCCGGTTTCAAAGAGCCCGTTCCCTTGGAGTTGATGTAAAAGGAGGAGGAATAAAATGACAGCGCTAGAAACGTACGTTAAGGATAAAAAGAGACAAGACTATATAAAACAAGTTAGAAAAAAAATTGATAAATTAGGAATTGAGTACATTTATTATCAATTTATTTCTGTTACAGGTAGAATTGTAGGTAAAGGTGTTCCTGCAGATCATTGGGAGAGTGTAGCTAATAAAGGTTTCCAATTAGTTTATGGAGCTACTGCTAATCTATTTACAAATAGACATGGTGATTACATAGGTTATGGACCAGAGGCCCACGAATTAGTGGGTATACCTGATCCAGAAACATTTGTTCAAATTCCTTGGGATAAAAGAATTGCCAGAGTTTTTTGTACTTGTTTTAGAAACAGGGAAGAAGAAAAAGATCCTGGTGGATATCTTACATCTGATTGCAGAGGTAACTTAAAAAGAGCCCACGAAGAATTTAAAAAGAAACACAAACTAGAATTACGAGCAGGGACAGAACCTGAAATGATGTGGTTAACAAAAAACGAAGATGGTTCACCGACTGGTTCAGGTTTCTCTAAACCCTACTGCTATCACATTGATCAATTTGAATCATTAAGACCTGTTTACATGAAAGTAATTGAGTATTCACGCGCAATGGGTTTGGACATTATCCAAGGTGACCATGAGGACGCGCCTGGACAATTAGAACTAAATTTCAACTACGATGATGTTGTTAGAAACGCTGACAGGTTATCAACTTACAGACAAATCTGTGCTCAAGTAGCAAGAGAATTTAATTTGATTGCTTGTTTTCTGAGTAAACCATTTGTTGGCGTGTCTGCTTCTGGTTGTCACACAAATATTTCACTCTGGAAGGGCGGAAAAGATGAATTAATACCATGTGGTAACAAGACTATCCCAGGTATGGAAAATGTATTTCATCACCGTAGGGGAGGTACAAATGTCTTTATGCCAGACGGGAAAGATAGAAGAATTCCTGGAAAAATAGGCCTTCAAGCAATCGGCGGTGTCATGGAACACCTTCCTGCTTTAACAGCCTTGGGTTCCTCAACTGTGAATTCATATAGAAGACTTTGGGATACAGGTTTTTGGGCTCCAGTTTATGCGGACTGGGGATATCAAAACAGAACCTGTGGTTTAAGGGTATCTGCCCCTGGTAGATTTGAATATCGATCAGTTGATTCAGCCCACAACCCATACTTAATGGGAAGCGGTCTGTTGAAAGCATTCGACCATGGTATTTCAAAGAAAATGGATCCAGGTAAACCTGAACAACAAAATATGTATGAACAAATGAAAGCTGGTAAGCAAGTTGAAAAATTACCAATGACTCTTGGTGAGGCATTAGATCGATTAGAAACCGACAAGGTAATACAAGATGCTCTACCAGGTGACATGATGAAAGTGTTTATGGAGTATAAAAGAGATGAGTGGGAAGAATTTTTAGCAACTCCGACTCAATGGGATCTCGATAAATACCTAGATTGCTTACCATAAGATAAGATAGGAGAAAAGTATGTGTGGAATAGCTGGAGTTATAAATAAAAAGAAGACAGTCAACGTTGGTGAACAAATGGGCCTTATGTTACAAGGTCTTAAACATAGGGGACCTGACTCAACAGGATATGCTATGTACGGAACACCTTTAAAAAAAGGCTTTGTAATGAGATTTAAAATATCTGAAAACGAGGCTGAAAAGGTAAATGCAACTGTCGACTCACCTGCTGATTTAAAAAATAGAAAAAATGCTGTCGACTCTATTTTAAAAAAACATGGTGCTAAAGTAACAAAAGAAAGCTCCAGCACCCCATACGCTTTCAGATATATATTTGATTTTAAAGGTGACCTCACAGATTTGGCTACTGAGATAGAAACAGTCGAAAAAACTGAAATTTTATCAATTGGTAAGGGCCTTGAACTCATTAAAGACTTAGGCGATGCAAATACTGTATCCAATCAATATGGCCTTGATAAATTTATGGGTACCCACGGTATTGGCCATACAAGGATGGCTACCGAGTCTGATGTAGATATTAAATCTGCACACCCTTATTGGGCTTTCCCTTTTGAGGATGTGTCAGTTGTTCATAATGGTCAATTGACTAATTATTGGGGCAATCGAAGAGTACTTGAAAGAAAAGGTTACAGGTTTAATTCAAATTGTGACTCAGAAATAATTGCTGTCTATATAGCTGATAAGATGGCTAACGGCATTGAACTAGAAAAAGCTATGCATGATAGCTTGGATGAGCTCGATGGAGTTTTTACATATGTTGTAGCAACAAAGGATCAGTTGGGAATGGCAAAAGACCATATGGCCGCTAAGCCAATGGTAATCTACGAAAGTAAAGACATCGTAGCATGTGCATCAGAGGAAGTTGCAATTAGGAATATATTTCCTCACGAAATTAAAACATATGACCCTTATGAAGCGGAGGTAAAAGTATGGCAGGCATAACAAAAAGAACTACTGCTTTTGATGATGAAAATTTATCAGGTAGATCGCAAAAATTATATTTTGAAGTAACAGAAGAAGAAAATTATACCTACTACGGTAATCACGAAGTTGATTTTAATAAAAGAACCTCCATTGATTGTGAAGGCATTGATGCTCATGAATTGAATCAAAAAATTAGAGATGCAATTCGAAAGGGATATGGGTCTATAGTTATTAAAAACCCTGGTGCAAAACATTCACTTGGTGTGGGAATTCTAAATAAGTTAAACTTAATCTTTGAGGGTAGTTTAGGTTATTTTGGTATCGGTTGTATCGATGGACCAACAGTGAGAGTTAACGGAAGAGTTGGTTGGTCATGTGCTGAAAATATGATGTCAGGAAAAGTTGTTGTTGAAAACAATGCAGGATCTTGTTTTGGAGCTGCTCTTAGAGGCGGTGACCTTATAGTTAAAGGCGATGCTGGTGCAAGAACTGGAATTGATATGAAAGGTGGCACTATTCTTATTGGCGGAAATGCTGGAGCTTACACTGGATTTATGATGCAAAGAGGAAGAATTATCGTTTGTGGTGATGTAAACGCAAACATGGGTGACTCAATGTATGATGGAATCATTTTTGTAGGAGGAGAACCTCATTCGCTTGGAACAGACTGCGTACCTGGTGAAATGAATGAGCACGAGGTTAGATGGCTAGAACAAAAAATTAAAAATGCTGAGATTGATTGCAAGGTCCCAGCCTCAAAATTTAAGAAATACGTTGCAGGAAGAATGCTCTGGAATTATGACAATCTAGAGCCAGCAGAAAAGAAAGGAATATTAGGCTAATGGCAAAACGTAATACACAATTATTAGGACAAAACTCAATTTTTACTCCTGAGGTAATGGACGACATTCATATCAAATCACAACTTGGTCGTTATCGTATGCGTGGTATGGCGTTAATGAAAAAAATCCCTCATTGGGATGATTTAGTTTTTTTACCAGGCACATTAACAAGATTTGTTATTGAAGGTTATAGAGAGAAGTGTCTAACAGAAACAATTATAGGTCCCAGAGCAAAAAATCCTATCAAACTTGATATTCCTGTTTACATAACAAGTATGAGTTTTGGTGCTCTTTCTTATGAAGCAAAAACTGCTTTAGCTAGAGGTTCATCAATGGCTGGAAGTGCAACATGCTCTGGAGAAGGGGGTATGATACCTGATGAGAGAAGATACTCTCATAAATGGTATTATCAATGTATTCAATCCAGGTATGGCTTCAACCCACACCATGCTCAATTAGCTGACGCCATTGAGGTTTTTATTGGCCAAGGTCAAAAAGTTGGAATGGGTGGTCACTTAATGGGCCAGAAAGTTACTGACCAAGTAGCCGAGATGAGATCGTTACCCGCTGGTATTGATCAAAGATCTCCTGCTAGACACCCAGACTGGATGGGACCGGACGATTTAGCTCTTAAGGTTCAAGAACTAAGAGAATTAACTGACAATCAAGTGCCAATTCAATTGAAGTTAGGTGCATCAAGAGTTTATGACGATGTCAGAATGGCAGCAAAATGTGACCCTGACTCTATATTTTTAGACTCTATGGAAGGTTCAACAGCAGCTGGTCCACACATTGCAGCAGCTAATACTGGTATTCCTGGTATTGGTGCAATTAGAGAAGCAAGAAGAGCTTTGGACGATGTGGGAAAAACTGGTGAAATATCTTTAGTATTTGCTGGAGGTATTAGAGATGGAGCTGATATGGCTAAAGCCTTAGCTCTTGGGGCAGATGCTATTGCTATCGGTACAGCTGGATTAGTAGCACTGAACTGTAACAAAGATATTCCAGAAGCTGATTATGAAAAAGAAATGGGAGTGGAGGCAGGTTACTGCTATCACTGTCATACTGGTAGATGTCCAGTTGGTGTGGCCACACAGGATCCTGTTCTTAGAAGTAGATTAGACCCAACAGAGGCAGCAGAAAGAGTTTATAATTTGCTCAGTACTATGACTCTTGAGTGCCAAATGCTAGCAAGAGCATGTGGTAAGACAAATATTCACTCACTTGAGCCAGAAGATCTAGCTGCATTAACAATGGAGTCATCAGCAATGGCTAAAGTTCCATTAGCTGGTACAGATTTAACAGTAGGTGTAGATAACTACCACTCAATTTAGGAGAGTATTATGGTTAAAAAGAAAGTTACAAAAAAGAAATCAACTTCTGCAAAATCAAAAAAACCTACTAAGTCAAAAGGTTATCAAGTTGTAGGTGGGGCTAAATTAAAAGATAAGGAAATTAAAACATCAAGAGAAAAAATGATTGGCCAGCATATTGGCTATCGATATGATGTTAACTTAATTCCTGATTATAAGCACTTAACGCCATTTCTAAAACAATATATCGAAATTATGGGTTGGGATGATTTAAATTGGTTAGAGGACATCCATATGGGTTTCGAAGGTGATACCCCTGCTGTGTTTGACAGAAATGCAAACGCTTGGATAACTTTACCAAAGAAGATTAAACTTCCAAAAAACCAACAAGATAGAGATATGTTAGCTAGAGAACTTTTAATTAAGTTTCAAATGTCACCTAATCATCCCTTGGTACAGTTAAAAAGAACATACGCTAAGGGCGAGAACTTTAAGTTAGTTGAGTAAAATTTTATAAATAAGGGAGCCTTTGCTCCCTTATACATTCAAATATTTTAATCTTTAATTCTTATTAATTTAGATTTTTTCCAGTTTGGAATAAATTTTATAACATCAATGTCATTTCCCAAACCAGGATTAAAATTTTTATTATGCCAAAAAATATTTTCCCAATGTTCCTCATTTTTATCGAGAATAAAAGGAGAGCATGACAATCTATAATTTGTAGAAAGGTGAATAAAATCTAAGATACATGAGCCGTCTTTAACTACTTTTTTTGAGATACTTGAGTTTTTTGGAAAAGTAGCAAATAAAGAGTCTGAAAATTTATCTTTATCCATAAAATATTCAGAAGATAAAAATTTATTCATTTTATCAAATCGATCAGCAGGATCGTAAGTTCGTTTAAAAGTGTGTTCAAACAGTTTTGTAGTGTTTACAGGATCATTTTCCGAAATTACAACAATAATTCTTAGAAGTTCATTTCCTTTCTTATCAAGCAATATAGGTGCCATAGATGAATTTGGTCTGCCATTTTGTGTTCTAAATGCCTGAATTCTAGATTGACATTGCCAATCAAGAAACTTTTCTTGTAAAACTTCAGGTGTCATAAATAATTTAACAATCTAGAGTTGTTTCTCTTTCCCAATTAGAAAGGTGTTTATTAAAAGTACCCCAATCTTGATTTTTTAGTTTGACATAGCTATTAACTAAATCATCACCAAAACCTGCTCTAATGATTTTTGATTTATCAAAATCACGTATTGCATCAAGAAGATTTAATGGCAATTTCTTTACTTTTCCAGCTTTGTGACCCTCTGTGTACATATTAATATCTAATCTTTTACCAGGGTCTCTTTTATTATTTAAACCGTCCAAACCTAAAAGTAAAATACCTGCTTGAAGTAAATAAGGATTTGTAGCTCCATCCATTAATCTCAATTCAAATCTTCCTGCTCCAGGAACTCTAACCATGTGTGTTCTGTTGTTACCTGCCCAAGTAATCGAACTTGGTGACCAAGTTGCACCTGATGTTGTAACACTACCGTTGATTCTTTTATATGAGTTTACAGTTGGATTAAAAACAGCAGCCATTTTGTCCGCACTTTCCATTATTCCACCTAAGAAATTGTAACCAGTTTTGGATAAACCTAATTCATCTTTTTTATCTAAAAACATATTTTTTTTGCCAGATTTATCCCAAATAGAAATATGACAATGACATCCATTGCCTGTTAAATTTGTGAAAGGTTTGGGCATGAAAGTCGCCCTTAATGAATGTTTTTCAGCAATAGATTTGACCATGAATTTAAAAAAAGCATGTCTATCTGCAGTTACTAAACAATCTGAAAAATCCCAGTTCATTTCAAATTGACCATTCGCATCCTCATGGTCGTTTTGGTAAGGTTTCCATCCAAGTGAGATCATTGAGTCACATATTTCAGTAATAACATCATATCTTCTCATTAATGCAGAGGAGTCATAGCATGGTTTTGCTTGCGTATCCCTTTGATCTGATAAAGAAGTCCCATCTTCATTAACTAGAAAAAATTCACACTCAACACCTGACTTCATATAAAGATTTTTTTTAGCTGCTTTTTCTATTTGTCTTTTTAAGGCTATTCTTGGTGAGGTTTCTACTGGTTTACCATCCATAAACAAATCTGAGGCAACCCAAGCTATTTCTTTATTCCAGGGAAGCTGGATAACACTATCACCATCAGGCATACCAAACATATCAGAGTCAGCTGGAGACATATCAAGCCATGTTGCAAAACCAGCAAATCCAGCACCTTCAGATTGAATTTCATCTATAGCTGTTGCAGGTACAAGCTTTGATCTGAGCACTCCAAATAAATCTACAAAGCTTACAAAAAAATATTTAACACCATTTTTTTTTGCAAATTGGTGAAGGTTAGTTGCCATTATATATCTCCTCTATCTGAATATGCAAATCGTGCATACCATTAAAAAAACAATTGAACTCAATCTTTTTTTAACATTAATTAATTTCTTTTGATTTTATAATTAAGTCAATTAAAAGTAAAATACATAAAAGTACAGGAAAGAAGATTCTAAAAAGTTGTAAAAAGATTTTTTCTCTGTTCTTTTTTATTTTTATAAAAATAAAAAGTAATAATTAATAAGGAGGTCATATAATGACACTTGAAGAACTTGAATCGTACGTGATGATGCAAGCGAACGTCAGTATGGAAGCTTACTATTGGTGGTGTACTGCGTTAATGATTGCAATTCACGTAGGTTTCTTGATGTATGAAGTAGGATCGTCTCGTTTTAAAAATGCGGTCTCTTCAGCTACAAAAAACCTTTTAGCGTTCGCGTTTATGATACCAACCTTCTGGTTATTTGGTTGGTATATTTATCTTGCATTTCCAGAGGGATTTACTCCAATAGCACTTGACGGTTATGGTACTCCATGGAATGTATCTATGGGGCCAATGTTAAGTGACCAAGCCACAGGTGTTTTCTGGGCAGCATTTACATTATTTGCTTGTACTACAGCATCTATTTTTTCAGGATCTGTTCTTGAGAGAATAAGAATTAGCTCATTTACTTTCTTGGCTGTTGTTTTAGGGTCTGTAGCATGGATCTTAGCCGCTTCATGGGGCTGGCATCCTGATGGTTGGTTAGTAACACAATTCGGATATCATGATGTTGGAGCAGCTGGTGTTGTTCACATGGTAGCAGGTTGGTTTGCTTTCGGAGTTGTCTTAAACTTAGGACCTAGAGTTGGTAAATACAATGCTGACGGTTCTGCGAATGAGATTGAGGGTCATGATCTTCGTTTCTCATTTATTGGTCTTTTAATGATTATTGTTGGTTTCTTCGGATTCCTCGGTGGTTGTTTAATCTGGGCAGGTGCAGAGTTTGGTGGATGGATAAACATTTACGGTGCTCCAGCAACACTATCATCTTTCGCTTTCAATACCCTCATGGGTCTAGGTGGAGGAATGATTGGTGCATTCTGGATGAGTAAAGGTAACCCATTCTGGATGATGTCAGGTGGTCTTGCAGGTATATTCTCCTGTGCGTCGGGACTTGATGTTTGGTATCCAGGATTAGCCTTTGTTCTCGGTTTTGTTGGCGGTGTGATAATTATTCCTGCGAATAATTGGTTACACAGTGTTTTCAAGATTGATGATCCAGTAGGAGCCATATCTGTTCATGGAGTTGCCGGTATATGGGGTGTGATTGCAATGGGATTATTTGCTTCAGGCTATCCAGCATCTGGTGATATTCCTCCAACAAGTTTTGGTGGACAGTTAGTTGGATGTATAGTCATGTTCTTAGTAGGATTTGTGCCTGGTTATGGTTTATCATTCATTATGAAAATGATGAATTGGTTACGTGTACCAGATGCAGTTCAAAAAGCAGGTATTGATAGCGCTGAGTTAAATCTCAAGGCATATCAGTAACATATAAGGAAGGAGAAAATATGAATACATTTCCAGGACCTGAAAATAGTTGGGAAGGTGTGGACGCTTATTTCACTTATGCCAACAGTGAAGGTGCACTGATATTTTGGACCCTTTTTGTTATTGCTCTATGCGTGCTAGTCACTATGGCAACAGCAAGACACGAGTCTGATACTGCAAAAAAAACAAAATAATGTATAATTTAAGGCGGGGAATTATCCCCGCCTTATAATAAATGGATTACAACACTTCAAATCTCTTTTTTCAAAATCTCATTCAATCAATAGCTGAAAATAAACTAATAGCAGCAGTTATTTGGATTGCATTTATGATTTTTATTTTAAGAAAAATTGCAAAAAAAGATAACGAATTGATTTTAAAAAAGAAATTCTCTAGACATAAATAAACAGAAAACTTGAATTTACTAATTATCAGTGGCATGGATCAAAACCATGATAATGAACATGTTAAATCAAATTCTTCTTATCAATATAGTTTTTTTGAAGAAATTATTAAAAAGCAAAATCCCCTCTCAAATATCTCGGTTTATAAACCTTACATTGAGGATGTAAATAAATTTAGTTTTGAAGATTACGATGCCTTTTTATGGACCGGAGGTCTCGGTAATATTTATGATGACAATGATCACAATAAAAATCAGTTGAAGATATTTGATAGAATAGCAACTCTAGAAAGACCAATTTGGGGAAGTTGTTGGGGTCTTCAAGTGGCTGTAACAGCATTTGGAGGAAAAATATCAAGTTCTATGAGTCCAGAGTTTGGATATTCTGAAAAAATAAAAATTATAAAAAATCATTTTGTTTATAAAAATAAAAAAAATTTATTTACTGCCCCTGGTCATCATTACGATAGTTTAGAAACTCTTCCCAAGGACTTTGACATAATTTCTGAGAATAATCATTCTATTCAATCCATCTGTCATAAAAAACAAAACATATTTTGTACTCAATATCATCCAGAACTACCATACAACTATATCGGTAAATTAATGAGTTATTGGAAAAGAAATTATTTAAAGATTATGAGTGAAAATGAATTTGAAGCATTATTAAATAAATTACAAAGTTTTGAAAATGAAGATCAATTTAATAGAGAACTTGAATTACTGAATTGGTTAGAAAATATTAAATTATAATTATTTTTTAGTAGCGATCATAATTAGTGATAAAAAAATCACTGCTAAAAGACCACAAAAAACTGCTGCAAAAAAAATAGTGGATATAATGAACATAAATACTTTTATATCTGTAATCTTACTAAAAAAAAGTGGTGTCTGTAAAAACTGATCAACAGTGAGTATAAAAGTTAAAACAAAAAATCCCATCATAAAGCCTCTTTTGTAAAATTTAATCCATGATTTTTTAAAGTAATCAATATTCATAATTTGAAGTAGTAATTTTATATTATGGTCATATAATTTCAATTCGATAAGATTTAAATTTTAGGAGGAGACTAACTTGAGTCAATATTTTGAAAATTTTAAAGACGCCTTACCTGATGTAAAAAAAGTTAGAAAAATAAAAAAGGATTTAGAAAAAAAAGGCGTAAAATACATTTATTCTAATTGGATTGATTTTCTGGGTAGTCCAAAAACTAAGCCTATGCCTATATCTGATTTTGAGGATCTTTGTATGGGTAAAGGCCCTCAATTTGCTGTTCATTCTGTTTCCTTTGTTCCAGAATTAACTCCAGCAGATAATGATCAAATCCCTGTGCCAGATTTGGATAGTCTTGTTATATGTCCATGGGATAAAACATGTGCATGGGTTTTTGCAGATTTATATTGGAATGACAAACCTTACGATGTTTGCCCAAGAATGACGTTAAAAAAACAAATAAAGGAAAGCGCTAAATCTGACTTGAAATTTTTTGTTGGTATCGAACCTGAATTTTTTTTAATGAAGTGGGAGGGTGATAAACCAGTTAAGGCGATTGATAGAGATCCTATAAACTTGAGAAGACAAGCTTTTGGGTATGACTCAGAGTACTCAATAGATGGAATGCATTTTTTAAAAGAAATAATAGATATTTTAAATAATGATTTGAAATGGGATCTCCATGACGTAGTTGCAGAGGGCGCATATGGCCAGTATGAATTAGATTTTGGTTACACAGACATTTTAGGGATGGCTGATAGATTTGTATTTTTAAGAGTGTTACTCAAGGAAGTTGCAAAAAAATATGGATATTTTGTATCATTTATGCCAAAGACAACTATTAGTGATTGGAGAGCAGGTGCTCACATCAATCATAGTGTGGCATCAATTAAAAAGAAAAATAATAACATATATAAGAATGGAAATAATTTCTCTGATAAAGCCTATAATGCTGTGGCTGGAATTTTAAAACATGGAGCAGCGATTACAGCGCTAGCCTGCCCAACTGTTAACTCATATAACGGATTTGTTCCTACAGTTGAGGGCCTTGATGGTGGTCGTCATACATGGGCCCCTACACACATGACATACGGCAGTAATAATAGATCAGCTATGATAAGACTACCACAAAATAGATATTGTATAGAAAATAGGGCGTCTGATTTAACTCAAAATCCTTATTTAACTTTCTCTTTATTAGCAGCAGCTGTTACAGAGGGTATCGACAAAAAAATGAAGCCCCCAAAACCAACTAATAAAAGTCTTTATGATTTGACTGAGAAAGAAAAAAAAGAGGTAACTACATTACCAAGAAATTTATTAGAGGCAGTAGACGCTTTTGCCGCTGATAAATTAATTAAAAAAGTTTTTTCTGAGGCAATGATAAATAATTTTATTGGATATAAATATGATGAGTGGTCTAGATATCATACAACTACAACTGATTGGGAAATCAAAGAATATCTAAAGTTATTTTAATTGATTAGTAAAGAGGAACTTCATAAATACCAATTAAATAATTTCAAATTAAAATCAGGTGACATAATAGATTTACAATTAAATTATTTAGCATTTGGGAAACTAAATTCTGAAAAATCAAACGTAATTTTATTTCCCACTAGGTATGCTGGCACACATCTAGAGCAAGGATATCTGATTGGTAATAATTTTCCTATAGATCCAGATAAATATTTCATCATTATTCCAAATATGTTTTGTAATGGTGTTTCTTCATCACCAAGTAACGCAGAAAAGCCATATAATGGTCCAAATTTTCCTTTAATTACAATATATGACAATGTACAAGCCCAATATTTACTTTTAAAAGAAATATTCAACATAGAAAAAATTAAATTAGTTATAGGTTGGTCTATGGGAGGACAACAAGCATTTCAGTGGGCGTCATATTTTCCAGAAATGGTAGAAAATATGATTTCTATGTGTGGTCATGCTAAAACCACAGAGCATACATATGTATTTTTAGAGGGTGTATATGCTGCTTTGACTTCAGATCCAAACTGGAATTCTGGAAATTATGAAAAACAACCTCAAAATGGAAAAACAACAATGGCCAGAGTATGGGCAGGATGGGCGCATGGGCAAGACTGGTTTAGGGAAAAAAAATATATCGATGATGGTTACAAAGATGCAAAAGAGGTTTTGGATAAACTTTGGAATAGAATTTATTATCGGAAGGATGCAAATGATTTATTAGCGATGATAAGAACTTGGCAAGAGCATGACATTAGCAACAATAATAAATTTAACAATCAATTTGATAAAGCTCTTAACTCTATTACTGCGCGATGTATTTTAATGCCAGGTAAAAATGATTTATACTTCCCCCCAGAGGATAATGAAATTGAATTAAAAAATATTAAAAATGGTGAATTACGTATCATTCCTTCAAGCTACGGTCATTATGCTGGAGCAGGTAAGTCCAAAGATGATTTAAATTTCGTTAATGATGCTATAAAAGATATATTGGTTACTTAACAATAATTTTAAAATATTTTTTTTTACCAATCTTGAGTGTTTTTCCGTTATAAGACTTATCAATCGTAAGATTAATATCGTTAATTTGGTCGTCGTCAATCTTTATACCACCACCCTCAATTAGCCTTTTTGCTTCAGATTTTGATGAGACCGTACTATTGGATGTTAGTGTATCTATGAGTTTTGAGTCTATTTTAAAGATAATTTCATCAATATTGTCGTAAGAATTATTTTCAAAAATTGATCTTGCTTTTTCTTCAGCCTCTTGTGCTGAGTTTTCTGAGTGACAATCTGTTGTCACTAAATATGCTAATTTTTTTTTCGCATTATTGATATCTTCTTTAATTAATATTTTTATTTCTTCTTTGTCTAAATCACTAAAAATAAGCAATAGTTTTTCCACATCATTATCGTCCACATTTCTCCAATACTGATAGAAATCGTAAGAACTGTATTTATTTTGATCTATCCAGACAGCGCCTTGCTCGGTCTTGCCCATCTTATTACCCGTAGAGGTAGTTAAAAGAGGTGTAGTTAGACCAAAAGCATCCTTTTTGTTTATTTTTGATATAATTTCCATACCCAAAACGATATTACCCCATTGATCCGAGCCACCAATTTGCAACTCGCAATTTTCATGTTTATTTAAGTGAAGAAAATCATAACTTTGAAGTATCATGTAATTAAATTCCAAAAATGATAATGATTGCTCTCTTTTAAGTCTCTCTTTAACACTCTCAAATGTAAGCATTCGATTGATTGAGACTTGACTTCCCAAATCTCTCAATAACTCTATGTAGTTTAATTTATCAAGCCATTGATCATTATTTATAAATTTTATATTTTCTTTGAAATCTCTAAAATAATGTTCAAATATTCTTTTAAAATTCTCAATATTTTTTTGGATTGTTTCGTAAGTTAAAATTTGTCTTGAGGCATCTTTGCCAGAGGGGTCACCAATTTTTGTTGTGCCTCCACCTAATAGTACTATTGCCTGATGACCATGTTTGATTAGAGTCTTAATAGCTCTTAATTGTACAAGACTACCAGCATGTAACGCATCAGCTGTAGCATCAAATCCAATATAAAAAATAATTTTTTTCTTATTGAGTAAATTATTAAGTTCTATTTCATTAGTGCATTGATTGAATAGATTTCTATCTTTGAATAACTGTATATAATCAATCATATATAATAATTAACATAATTTTATAGATATCAAATGGAATATATCGCCCTCGGTTGCATGTCTGGTACCTCTTTAGATGGTATTGACTGTAGCTTGGTAAAATCTGATGGAGTTTCATATGTGACTGATATATCAAATGAATTCATTCCATATAGTAATGACCTGCAACTAAAATTACATAATGTAATTTTGAGAGGATACTTAGACGATATCAAAGTTATAAATCAGCTAAATCAAGAATATAAGGATTCTATAAACAATTTTATTAAAAAAAATAATTTCGAAATAGACTTAATTGCAATGCATGGACAAACAGTATATCACGATCAAAAAACAAAAATTTCAATACAACTATTTGATAAGAGTATAAGATTTAACACTAACTCCCCTGTTATATGTAACTTTAGAAAAAATGATTTGTTAAATGGTGGTAATGGTGCACCAATAATGCCAGAATTCCATAGAGTCTTAGCTAATCAACTAGATTTAAAAAAGGTTATTTTTGTCAATATAGGAGGTGTTACTAATATAACTTTGATTGATAACCAAAAAATTACTGCTGGTGATAGTTCTTTTGGTAATGCCATCGTTAATGATTTAATTTATGAAAAAATTAAAAAAAGATTTGATGTTGATGGTTCATTATCTAATAATGGTCAAAAAATAGATGTTCTATTTAACAGAATAATAAGTGACAAATATTTTTTAGAAAACCTTCCTAAATCTTTAGACAGAAATTATTTTCATAAATATATAGATAATTCTATTAAAGATAAAAATTTAAATGATTTAATTTATACATTACTTGAAGTAATTCCATTTGCTATTAATTCTTTGATTTCCTCGCAATCAGACTTCAAAATTATTTTAATGGGTGGTGGAAGAAAAAATCTAACTTTACAAAAAATTTTCAGTAAGTATTTTGATAATATTTCTTTAATAGATAATTACCAAATAGATGGAGATTTTATAGAATCCCAAGGAATGGCATTACTTGGTATAAGATATATGCTAAAAAAACATTCTACATATTATGAAACTACAAAAGTTTTAAAAAATATTTACTTAGGTGAAAAGTGTTAGCTTTTGTGTTTTTGAATATACTTATTTAAAGTATTCATAAGAGGATCTAGCTTTCCCTCAAATAAGTGATTTGATTTTGAGATAGTTTCCATTGAAACTTCTGCATTTTTTTGTTTTTTAAATGTTTCAAAAAACTCTTTTAAGTTATCTCTTTTTACTATTTCATCTTGTTCAGCTCTAACTATCAATGTTTTTATAGGACAGGGTGATAAAAAATTAAAATCGTACAAATTTACAGGTGGGGCTATTAAAATTAATCCATCTACTTCTGGTCTTCTCATAAGAGTTTGAAATCCAATCCATGCACCAAAGGAGAATCCTACAATCCAACACGACCTAAAATCCTCATTTTTTTTTTGGAGCCAATCTAAAGAGACACTCGCATCATTTAGCTCTCCCTCTCCCTCAGTAAAGGCACCATCACTCTTGCCAACACCACGAAAATTTATTCTTAAAGTTGAAAAACCCGCATCTTTCATCACTTTAAATGCAGCATAATTAACTTTAGTGTCCATAGTTCCACCGTGTTTAGGATTGGGATGGAGAATTATAGCTATATTTGGTTTTTCTTGCTCACTAGGTGAGTATTTGGCTTGAAGTTTACCTTCGCCACCTTGTATAAATACTTCTGGCATAATTAAAGAAGAGATCATAGATTACTTTTGATAAAAAAAGCAAGTTATAAATGAATTCATTAGGTTTTAATAAAGATCCATCAAGCACAACAGTGGTGGTTGCTATGTCTGGTGGAGTGGACAGTTCTGTCACAGCTGGTCTATTAAAAAAAGAGGGATACAATGTTATAGGTATAACTCTTCAGCTTTATACTTCTAATAACTCTGCAAAAAAAGGTTCTTGTTGTTCAGGTCTTGATATTTATGACGCTAGAAGAGTTGCCCAAAAATTAGATATACCCCACTATGTATTTAATTATGAAAAAACATTTAAATCAGATGTAATCGATTACTTTATCAACGCTTACGAAAATGGTGAGACACCCATACCTTGTGTTAAGTGTAATGAGACTGTTAAGTTTAGAGATTTAATGAACTTTGCAAAAAAATTAGAGGCAGATTGTATGGCAACAGGTCATTACATTAGAAGAAAAGGTAATATTAAAGATGCCCATATGTATAGGGCCGAGGATAAATCGAAGGATCAAAGTTATTTTTTATTTGCAACAACACAGGATCAGTTAGATTACCTAAGATTTCCACTTGGTGAGATATCTAAAGCAGAAACTAGAAAAATAGCAGAGGATCTTGGTCTTATCGTTTATGACAAGAAGGATAGTCAAGATATATGTTTCATTCCAGATGGAGATTATAAAAAATTTATTAAGTCAAATAAGAAGAAAGGTGAAATACTCGACCTTTCAGGTAATGTTTTATCTTTTCATGACGGTATTCAAAATTTTACAGTTGGCCAAAGAAGAGGCTTAGGTATAGCAAATGAAGACCCACTTTATGTTGTTGATATCATTAAAGATAAAAACCAAATAATTGTTGGTGATAAGAAAGATTTGTTAGGTAAATCCCTTTTATTAGGTGATTTGAATTTTATTATGCCAGAGTACGACCTTTCCAAAAAAACTGTTGAAATCCCTTGTAGTGCAAAAATTAGATCTTTATCTGAACCAAAAAAGGGAAAACTTATTAAACAATCTACTTCCTACTCTTTTGAGTTTGATGAACCTGCAGAGGCAATTACCAAAGGTCAAGCTTGTGTTTTGTATGATAATGATAGGGTTTTAGGTGGTGGGATTATTAAACAGAAACTGAACTAATTAGGGTATTTACTCGTATTTTCTTGTAAAAATCCTTATTTATCATATATATCGAGACCTATGGCAGCTACAGAACAAACAATTAAACAAGTAAACACACTGGGTAGTAGCGATTACAAATATGGTTTTTCTACTGAAGTAGACGAGATCCGACCTCCAAAAGGTTTAAATGAAGAAATAATAAAATTCATATCTGCCCAAAAAGATGAACCAGAGTGGATGCTTGAATGGAGACTAAATGCATTTAAAGTCTTCAACAAATTACCGAAGCCTCAATGGGCCAAATTGAATATTCCAGAAATTGATTATCAAGATTGTTATTATTACTCAATACCTAAAAGTTTAAAAGATAAACCAAAGTCACTAGATGAAATAGACCCAGAAATACTAAAAACTTACGAAAAACTTGGTATTCCATTAAAAGAACAAAAAATGTTATCTGGTATAGCTGTTGATGCTGTTTTCGACTCCGTATCAGTTGCCACGACATATAAAAAACAACTGAGTGACTTAGGTATAGTATTTTGTTCAATTTCTGAGGCAGTAAAAACTCACCCAGAATTAGTAAAAAAATATCTAGGAAGTGTAATTCCAGTATCAGATCATTCTTTCGCAGCATTAAACTCTGCCGTTTTCACTGATGGATCGTTTATTTACATTCCTGAGGGAGTAAGGTGCCCAGTTGAATTATCAACATATTTTAGAATTAATGCAATGAATACAGGTCAATTCGAAAGAACGCTTATCATTGCTGATAAAGACAGTTATGTGAGTTACCTAGAAGGCTGTACTGCACCAATGAGAGATGAAAACCAACTTCATGCTGCTAATGTAGAGTTAGTTGCCCTAGATAATGCTGAAATTAAGTATTCAACAGTTCAAAACTGGTACCCAGGAGATAAAGAGGGTAAGGGAGGCATCTACAACTTTGTAACCAAAAGAGGTGCCTGCAGAGGGAAAAATTCTAAAATATCTTGGACTCAAGTCGAGACAGGATCTGCAATTACATGGAAATATCCAAGCTGCATTTTACAAGGAGATAACTCAAAAGGAGAATTTTATTCAGTAGCCATAACTAACAATATGCAACAAGCTGACACTGGCACAAAAATGATACACATTGGTAAAAACACGTCTTCTAAAATCATATCGAAAGGCATCTCAGCTGGAAAAGCTAATAATACATATAGAGGCCTTGTAAATATTTTGTCGAAAGCCAAAAATGCGAGAAATTTTACTCAATGTGACTCTCTATTAATAGGTAATCAATGTGGAGCTCATACAGTTCCATATATAGAGTCAAGTAATTCCGACTCAATGGTTGAGCACGAGGCCACAACCTCAAAAATTAACGAAGATCAATTATTTTACTGTCAGCAAAGAGGATTAAACAGTGAGGATGCAGTGGGGTTAATTGTGAATGGTTTTTGTAAAGAGGTACTTCAAAATTTACCAATGGAGTTTGCTGTTGAAGCTCAAAAATTAGTCGCAATTAGCTTAGAGGGAAGCGTTGGATAATGTTAGAAATTAAAAACCTTCATGTCTCTATTGAAGAAAAAAAAATAATTAAAGGTTTGGATTTATCTATTAATAAAGGTGAGGTGCACGCACTTATGGGCCCTAACGGTTCTGGTAAAAGCACACTCTCTTACGTGCTATCCGGTAAAGATAAATATGAAATAAATGATGGAACAATAGATTACAATGGTAAAAATTTATTGGAATTAGATGTTGATGAAAGAGCAAACGAGGGATTATTTCTTGCATTTCAATATCCAATGGAGATACCTGGTGTGCAAACTTCATTTTTTTTGAAAACAGCAATCAATTCTAAAAGAAAATATTTAGGTCAAAGTGAAATGGACGCATTGGAATTTGCTAAATTAATGAAATCAAAAGCAGAAGAATTGAATATAAGTACTGAAATGCTTAAAAGAGATCTAAATGTTAACTACTCTGGTGGTGAAAAAAAGAAACAAGAAATTTTACAGATGTCTATGTTAAGTCCCAAAATGGCTATTTTAGATGAAACAGACTCCGGTTTAGATATTGATGCCTTAAGAATTGTCTCTGAGGGAGTAAATAAATTAAGAAATAGTGATAATTCTTTCTTAGTTATCACTCATTATCAAAGACTTTTAAATTATATAAAGCCTGATTTTGTTCATATTATTGCAGATGGTAAAATCGTAAAATCTGGTGATTACTCTTTAGCTTTAGAGCTAGAAGAAAAAGGTTACGAAGAGATGTCTCAAACTGCTTAATGGAACTTGTATTAAATTTAGACAAGATACAATCTGAAAGTGTATCTCAATATGCTAAAGACATCTTAGATAATCAAAACCCATATAAAAATTTTAAAATTGAAAATTATAAATACGCTCAACTTCATAAAGATGTCAAATCTGAAATCTTACTTAGAGATATAAATTTTTCTGAACTATTAGATAATACTAAAAATATTACCTCTTCTATTTCAAATCCATTTGACTTAACAGCTAAATTAAATCTCTGGAATTACAATAATGAAGATAGCTTTTTTAGAGTTTCCTCTTTAGTAAAGAGGGAAACTAAATCTGTAAATTTAGATAAATTTGATGAAAGAAATTTATTTTTAGATATTTCTCAAATAAATGAGAACATACATGTATCTAAATCCTCTACAAACGAAGTCAATCTTATTATTTTTAATAGCAAATCAAATGATGAGTACCCTAAATCAATTTTCTTAGATTTATTTAATAATTCTAAGTTAAATGTAGTTCACTTTAATGTTTCAAATAATAAATCTTTTTTATACTTTGAGACTAATTTACAAGACAACTCATATTTAAATTTTGTTTCTTTTCAATCAGATAATATCCATACAAGAAACGAGTTTTATGCTTCATTAAATCAAGAGTGTAATTTTGATTTATATGGTCTTAATATCAACAATTATGGTGTAAATGACAATTATTCTTTTATACAACATTTAAAGCCCTCTTCATCAAGTAGAGAAGTTTTTAAATCGATTGTTGAAAAGGGCGCTATTACAAACTTTCAAGGAAAGATATATGTTGACTCTATTGCTCAGAAAACTGATGGATATCAAATGAGCAGATCATTGCTTTTAGATGACATATCGAAAGCCAACAATAAACCAGAACTTGAAATTTATGCAGATGATGTAAAATGTAGTCACGGGTCTACTGTTTCCAAATTAGATGACGAGCAAATTTATTATTTTAAGTCCAGAGGAATTGATAGCGAAATAGCTAAAAAAATATTAAAAAAAGCATTTATTGTTGAGATTATTGAGTCAATTAAAGACGATATGTTAAAGAATTATTCAAATGAGTTAATTGAAAGTTTATTATCATGAATAATATTAAATTAGATTTTCCAATTTTAGATAAAAAGATCAGAGACAAAGCTATTACTTATCTTGACTCTGCAGCAAGCACTCAGAAACCCAAACAAGTAATTAATTCTATTTCTGAATTTTTAGAAAATTCTTATGAAAATGTTCATAGAGGAATGAATTCACTTAGTATAGATGCTACAGATTTATATGAAAAATCTAGAGATGTAGCAAAAAATTTTATTAATTCTAATTCTACAAATGAGATAATTTTTACAAGAGGGGCTACTGACTCTATAAATATTATTGCTAATTCACTAGCTGAACATCTTAAAGAGGGTGATAAGATTGTTGTAACTGAATTAGAACATCACTCAAATTATTTGCCTTGGATGAACTTATGTAAAAAATTAGCTTTAGAATTAAAAATAATTCCTATTTCGAAAGATGGCATTTTATCTGAAGACGATATCATTAATAATTGTGATGACTCCACAAAGGTTCTCTCTTTAACACACATGTCAAATGTAACTGGCCAAATACTTGATATTAAAAAGATTAAAAAATCAATTAATAAAGATACTTATGTTGCCGTTGATGGTTGTCAATCAATAGCACACTTAAAAATTGATGTAAAAGATTTGGATTGTGATTTTTACTCTTTTTCATCTCATAAACTTTATGGTCCATCTGGTATTGGAATTATGTATGGTAAAGAAGATATTTTAAATAAATTAAATCCCCCAACACTTGGAGGAGGGATGATTAATGAAGTTTCATCAAATGATTTTTCCTATGCTATGTTACCCAATAAATTTGAACCGGGTACGCCTTCAATTGAGGCAGCAATTGGCTTTAAAACTGCTATGGAATATTTGAATAATAATAATTACCAAGACTATTTTCTGAATGAAAAAAAACTCAGATCTACATTAATTAAAGCTTTACGTGAATTTAAAGAAGTAGATATATATGGTTCTAATGAAGATGGAAATGCTACATCCATTGTTTCTTTTAATATTAAAAACAAAAATTTTAATGATATTGCCACTTTTCTTGACCAGTATGGAATTATGATTAGAGGAGGTCACCATTGTTGCCAACCATTTATGAAAAAGTTAGGTATCCCTGGTTCTTGCAGAGTCTCTTTTGGTATTTATAACGATCTTAATGATATTGATCATTTTATAGATTCTTTGAAAAAAACTCTAAAACTTCTTCAATAGGCTATGGACAATAAAACACTCTCTGACTTTATGCCAAAAGTAAATTCTGAAGGTGAAATTACTTACGGAGAAAAATCGTCATCACAGTCAGTGACATTAACAAATGATCATATAATCAAAGTTCTCACAGATATAAAAGATCCTGAAATGGATATGAATATTTATGATCTTGGTTTAATTTACGACATATCAATAGATAATTTTAACAATATTAAAATTATCATGACACTGACAACAGTTAACTGTCCAGTTGCTGATAGTTTTCCATTAGAGGTTGCTAAAAAAGTTCATGAACTAAATGATGTAGGACAAGTCAGTATAAAACTAACCTTTCAACCACCATGGAATAAAGATATGATGAGTGAAAATGCAAAGTTAGCTTTAGGTTTTTAGTATGACCAGTCCTTTATTTTCATTATCCAAAACTGCTGAAGAACAAATTTCTAAATTATTAGTTAATAATAGTAACGCTATTGGTTTAAAGATTGGCTTAAGCACTAAAGGTTGTGCGGGATTGAGTTATACAATGGAGTATGTGAGTAATGATAACATACAAGGTTGTGAACTAGTCAATGATTACAAGTTTCCTCTTTATATTGAGGACAAAGCAGTTATGTATGTAATAGGCACAGAAATGGACTTTATTAAAGAAGAATTTGGAGAGAGGTTTATTTTTAAAAATCCTAATCAGACTAGTGAATGCGGTTGTGGTGAGAGTTTTCACGTTTAGATTTTAGTTATATTGATGGCAATCTTATTGGGTATTCTCTCAGCTTTTAGTTTTGGTGTTGGAGATTTTTTAGCTAGATTTTCATCAAAGGAAGTTGGATTTAAAAATTCACTTTTTTGGATGCTGGTTGTTGGCTCAATATTTTATTTAATTTTATTCTATTTTTTTGGAAGTGGTCTTTCTCCAAACGCGATTGGTTTGAGTAATAGTTTCCTATCAGGAATTTTAATAATGTTTGGACTTCTTTGTTTATACAGAGGTCTTCAAATGGGACCAGTATCAATTGTAGCCTCAATAACAGCGACCAACCCCTTTTTTGTTTTTGTCATAAGATTTTTTTTAGGAAGTGAACCCACACTGACTCAGTGGATTGCCACTCTTATTGTAATATCCGGCGCAATATTTGTATCCATAAGCGCTGATAGTTTTAAAAAAAGCCTAGGTTTGTCAAAAAAACAGATAAAAGAGTCTCTAATTGTGTCATTTATGGCAAGTGGTATGCTTGCTTTGGGTCTTATTTTTTCTCAAGAGGCCTCTAATTCTTTAGATCCAATTGAGGCTGTTATATATGTAAGATTTTTTAGCTTATTGGGTATTGCTTCCTTATTATTTTTTATGAAATCTAAAATAACACTTACAAAAAAAGCAGTTCCTATTTTATTTTTTCAAGGAATATTAGAAACCACAGGTTATTTTTGTTTGGTATCTGCATATGCTTTTGACAAAGTGAGTATTGCAGTAGTCATTTCTTCAGGTTTTGGTCTTGTAACAGTTTTATTGGCTAGACTAGTTTTAAAAGAAAAAATATCTAAAATTCAAACTTTAGGCATCTCTTTAACTTTCATTGGTGTTGTTGGTCTTACTATCTAATTAGATTTTGAAGCCTGTTTTTATCAAAACGATATGAATTCATCGCGATAGCTAAGCAAATAATAATTCCTCCTATAATTGTATTTATATCTGGTGTTTCATTGATACCCAGAATAGGTAGCCATGCCCAAAAAATTCCTCCAACTACTTCTAATAAAGATAACATTGTTAGTTCTCCCGAAAGTAATTGTTTTGAACCAATGCTAAAAAGGATAAGCCCAGTTGCTACGATCAAACCATGAGTCATACTCAAAAGAATATTTCTGAAGGGTAAATAGATTTCTTGATCATTAAAAATCATTAAAAAGGCGGAAATAGCTGCGCAAAAAATTCCTGCATAAATTAAAATATAAAATTTTTTAAAGTTACTTTTGCTTCTCAAAGCAACAGTGAATGCTGCAAAGCCAAGACTTGATATAAAGCCCATAATTAATCCATACAACGATCCACTAAAGGCACTTGCATATATCATTATTAAAGCACCAATAAACGCAATAATCATAGTTATAAAATTTTGTTTTGAGATTTTCTCATTAATAAACACTAGGGCAATTAATGATGCTAAAAAAGGCATTAACGCCAACATAAATAGAGTAACTGCGGCAGTTGTATTGCTTATTGAATAAATAAAACCAACCATGGCTGTTGTTAAACTAAGACCACCAATCACAGAAACTTTATCTATTTTGATTACATTCTTAAAAAAGTCTTTTTGCTCATTTAGAATAAGATATGTGGCGATGATAATTGCAACTGTAAGCCCTCTAATAACAAGGTAGGGGAGTTGATAGATTTGAGGGTCTATCATATTTTTGACCACAAGCGGTCCAAAACTCCATATTAATCCACTTAAAACTACTATAATTACTGCCTTGATGTGGTCGCTCATTTTAAGAAATTAACTTATTTTATAAATTAACTTTTTAATAGTTAATTACTGATAAAGAAATCTGAGAGAGTTTTAATATCATCAAAAGAAGTATTCTTACCCTCATTACTTCTTAGAGTAAATGAGTCTGACTCAATCTCTTTCTCACCCATTACAAGAGAATAGGGTATCTTTTTAGAAACAGAATTTCTTATTTTATAACCCAATTTGTTATCAGATCCATCAACAATTACTCTTACACCCATTTTTTGAAGTTCCCCTTTAATTCGGTTACTATGATCAACAAATTTTTCGGACACAGGGAGAATTGCAAGTTGTATAGGCGTAACAAATAAGGGAAGCCAGCCATTAGTGTTTTCAAGAATAATTGCTATAAACCTTTCTAGAGATCCGACAACTGCTCGGTGTATCATTATTGGAACTTGATTTTTGTCATCTTTGTCTTTGTATTTTGCACCCAATCTATCAGGGAGATTGAAGTCAATTTGTATTGTTCCACATTGCCACTCTCGACCCAGTGAGTCCTCTAATGTAAATTCTATTTTTGGACCATAGAATGCTCCTTCACCCTCTAAAATATTAAATTCTTTATTGTTGTCTTTTAAAACTTTTTTTAACTGATTTTCCGCATTGTCCCAGTTTTCTTTCGTGCCAATACTTTTTTCTGGGCGAGTAGAAATATTATATTTTATTTTTTCAAATCCGAACTTTTTATAAACTCTCTCAATTAATATGGTTGTCTCATTACAAACATCATATATTTGTTCAGCAGAACAAAATATGTGGGCATCATCTTGAGTAAAACCTCTGACCCTAAATAATCCATTTAGAGCTCCAGAGGGTTCGTATCTATGACACTTACCAAACTCCGAGTATCTAAGTGGTAAATCTTTGTAAGTTATTAGTTGAGAGTTAAATAAAACAATATGACATGGGCAATTCATAGGTTTTAGTGCAAATGTCTTGTTGTCAGTTTCTGATGTAAACATATTTTCTTTAAAATTGTCCCAATGACCAGACTTTATCCAAAGCTCATTTGATACTAGCTCAGGTGTTTTTACTTCAAAATAATTAAGTTTTTGCTGCTCAGAGCGAATATATTTCTCAATATTTTGATACAAGGTTAAGCCTTTATCTTTCCAAAATACATTCCCTGCTGATAAATCAGTTAGAAGGAACAAACCCATATCAGTGCCTAATCTTCTATGATTTCTTTCTTTAGCCTCTTCTAAATTTTTTAAATAAACTCGAAGTTCTTTTTCAGAATACCAAGCGGTTGCATAAATTCTTTGAAGCATTTTGTTAGTGCTAATACCTCTCCAATAAGCCCCTGATACATTTGTTATTTTAAAGCTGGCATTATAGTCTTTTGTACTTTTATGATGAGGACCTTTACAAAGATCAGTAAAATTTTTTTGCTCATAGAGTGTTATTTCATCAGAATTATCTAAATTATTAATAAGCTCCAATTTATATTTATTATCTTTAAATATTTCTGATGCCTCTTTTTTAGTTACAGCTCTCTTTAAAAAGTTTCTTCCCTCTGAGAGAATTTCTTTCATTTTTTTTTCTATATTAGCTAAGTCATCATCTGATAGAGTACTTTCCATATCAAAGTCATAATAAAAACCGTTCTTTATAAAAGGACCAATAGTTGGTTTAGCATTTGGGAAAAGAGTAATTACAGCTTCAGCCAAAATATGAGCCATATCATGCCGCATTATATTTAATGCATCATCAGATTTAGGTTTAATGGGAGTGCTATTTTCAACTTCAGTGTCCCAATAATTATTATTCGAGTCTTTAAATGCTATTATATCGCTCATAATTCTAATTTTTTATAAAAACAACTTTTTTTACCCGTATGGCAAGCGCCAATGCCTTCAAGCTCAACTTCATAAATCAAAGCGTCACTGTCACAATCAGTATAAATATTAATAATATTAAGTTTATTGCCAGATGTTTCGCCTTTTAACCATAATTTTTTTTTACTTCTACTCCAAAAGTGTGCTTTTTTTGTTTTTACTGTCATTTCAATAGAATTTTTATTTGAGTAGGCCATCATAAGAATTTCATTAGTTGACTTCTCTTGAGCAATCGTAGGTATTAGTCCATCAGAATTAAAAACTAGGTGATTTATGTTGAAATTTTCCAATGTCTTGATTTTTAATGATTTTTACTTTTATTAAAGTATTTTTCAATTATTAAAAGAATTTTTTCGATGAATTATTATTTAGCACCAATGATGGGTTACACAGACTGCTATTTTAGAAGTTTAGTGGAAAACATTTATGGAAATAGTGTAACTACTTTTTCTGAAATGATAGTGGATAAAGCAATCATCCATAATGAGACCAAAACAATAACAAAGCATTTTTTAAAAAATAATAAAAGCTCCATTCAAATTGCAGGCTCAGATCCTGAAGAAATTAAAAGAACAATAAATATTTTAAATAAAGTAGATATTATTAAACATGTAAATTTTAATTTAGGGTGTCCAAGTTCTAGAGTCCAAGAAAATATGCTTGGTTTAGCTTTAACCCAAAAGTATGACTTAGTAAAAAAATGTTTATATGAATTGATCAAATATAATAAAGATGTATCGGTAAAATGTAGACTTGGTTTAGGTATGGATGAGGATAAGAGTTATATTTTTGATTATCTTAATTTGTTTAATGAAATAGGAATTAAAAAAGTATTTATACATTGTAGAAATGGTGTTTTGAACTTAGATACCAAAAAAAATAGAACAATTCCGAAAATTAATTACAATTTATTTTTAGAGTGTTGTGATCAATTTCCTGAAATGGAACTTATTCCTAACGGTGAGGTTAATGATTTAGCAACCTTTAAATTTTTTCAGTCAAAAAATATTACTCAATTTATGATTGGTAGGCAATTTGCGAAAGACGCTTTTTTTTTAGAAAAATTAGATCTTGAGAATATCAAACAGAAGACAACTTCAATAATTAATACAATAAATGAATTAGAGCATTACAAATATTTAAATATTAATTTATTAAAAAAAAGTATATTCACTGCACTTAGTAACATATCAAATTCCAAAAAAGTAAAAAAAGAAATCTCAGTTATTGATAATTATAGTGGCTTACTAAATTATTTTGAGAGGAATGCCATTTGGAGTTAAAGAGATTATATAAATCTTCCACTTTTTTATCAAAATTTGAATATCTTAATAATTCTTATAATATTTCTAAGGTTGATGCACAATTAATACTTAACCACTACAAAAGTAATATAAAAAAATATTCTAATTCCTCTAAAACTAACTTTCTCAATATAAATACACTTAAAAATGAGCTTATTTATTTAATTTTTATATCAATTCATCAAAATTTAATTTCTCAGTCTAATGGATCAAGATTGTGGTCTGTTTTATGCAAAAATATTTTAAGTAAAATCATTAATATCAATCTATACAGATCATTTAATAATAGTTTAAAAAAATATTATTTTATTCTAGGTATGGGTAAAATTGGCGTAAGAGATTTAAATTTTGCCTCTGATATCGATATAATCATATTCTATGACTCCAAAAATAGTCCTATTTCCCTCCAAGATTTTAATAAATCTATAAAGAAAACCATTAGTGACATATCGAATATTTCTGAGTCTTTTTTTCATAAAATAGATTTAAGGTTACGACCAGATTTTGGTGATTCATTAATTATATCTGATATGGATCAAGCAATTAATTATTATACTTCAGTTGGCAGAAATTGGGAGAGATTAGCATTTCATAGATCAAGTTTTTTGTGTGGCGATATTCAAAAATATTTCTCATTTAAGGAAGCAATAAAAAGTTTTTTATTTAGAAGAACATTTGACTATTACGCTATAGATGAAATTAAAAAGCTTTTTGCCTCCAGTAATACTGAACAAAAGCTAGATATAAAAAATTCTTATGGCTTTATTCGATCTTGTGAAAATATAATACATTTTAACCAACTTCTTTGGTCTGGAAAAATAAATTCTCTTAAAGAGAGTAATATTCATAAATTACTTATAAATTTAAAAAAACATGAAAATATAATTCCAAAAAATGACTTAAAAAATATAACAGAGGCATATTATTACTTCCGTAAAATTGAGAATTATTTACATATAAAAAAGAATACTTTTCAGAATATAATTGACTCTAATGAAACCTATTTAAATGCAGTATTAGATAACTTTTCAAACAAATTAGAGAAGCATAAATCTGAAATTCAAACAATATATCAGCGTTTATTTTTCCCTAAAATAAATAGAGAAAGTTTACGACGTGAAAAATTTAATGAGCCTAGCCAAAAAATTATTGATAGTCTTCTAAAACGAGCTGAAAACATCAATAGTTCAGAAACAGTAAAAAATGATTATTTAGAGTCTATTTCAAGTCTCATAAATATTTTATCAACACATAATAAACGAGATGATCTAATTATAAAATTTGACTATTTAATTAACTATTATAAGTCTGGTGTCCATTTAACTGCTTTATACAAATACAATAATAAAATTTTTTTAGAGTTAGCTTTCATATTTGAGAATTCTTCAAAATTAACAAATCTTATTTACAAAAATCATTTTTTAATAGAGTCACTAGTCTATTTTTTTAATTATGGCATACCTACTTTTAAGCTGAGAGAATTTTCTGATAATTTTGATTTAGATTTAAAAAAATCAATCCAGGATATTTATGAAATTTTATTCCTTTTAGATTATCTGTTACTTTCAAAAAAAATAACAAATACTGACTTCTTAAAAAAACGAAATACCGCTGTAAGAAAGTTTATTTTTTATATTTTTGAACTAGTTAAAAATGAATACATTGTCAATAGAAGCAATATTTTCTCTGACTTAACACCGATTTTATTTGGAAGTTACGGTGTCAAAATGGCTACGAATTTTTCCGATTTAGATATTTTTTTTATATATCAATCAATCAAAAATAATCACATAGATAATATTAAAATTGTAAGGAGATTTTACTCTATAATGAAACAATATATTGATCCAAATATCCTAATAATTGACGATAGAAATAAACCTTTTGATAGAGACTCTGATCAAGTTATTAATATTGAAAATTTCTTTTCATTTTATTCAAAGACTAGTGAACCATTTCATAAATTGTCTTTTATTAAAGTATGTCTTTTAACAAATAATCTAAAATTAGTTAAGTATTTTACAAAAATGAAAAATCAAATTATTTCAAACTTTTCTAAAATTGATAATGAGTACTTTTTAAAAATAGTAGATATAAAAAATCCTTTAAAAAATAATAAGGATCTTTTTCAACTCTTTAAAATTAAAGAAGACATCAACTACATAAATAATAAAGAGTTTTCATATCGTGACGATCTTAATTATTTAAGAGAGTTGCTTATGTTTGAAAACCTAACTAGCAACCCGTCCAAAGTAGATAATAAAAAATATTTAGACAGGTTGCTTTTAATTTAGTTTAGTAATCGTAATACATGTCGAACTCTGCAGGTGTAACTAGCAGTTTATTTGGTTCGATTTCTTCTTCTCTTTTGTATTCGATATATGACTCGATTAAATCTTTGGTAAACACATTACCCTCTAAAAGATAATCATGATTTGACTCAAGATTATTAATCGCTTCCTCAAGAGTGCCAGGTACTTCTTTTACTTTAGATTGCTCTTCAGGAGGTAAATCATAAAGATTTTTATCCATTGGTTCACCAGGATCAATTCTATTCTTAATTCCATCTAAACCTGCCATAAGCATAGCTGAAAATGCTAAATAACCATTTGCAGTTGCATCTGGACATCTAAACTCAACTCTTTTTGCTTTCGGAGATGGTGAGTATGCAGGGATTCTACATATAGCACTTCTATTTCTATTAGAGTATGCAAGTTTTACTGGAGCCTCATAACCTGGAACTAATCTCTTGTAAGAGTTAATAGTTGGATTTGTAAAGGCTAATAAAGATGGTGCATGCTTAAGCAAACCACCAATATAAAATTTTGCTTCATCACTAAGATTGGCATATCCGCCTTCACCGTAAAATACTGGTTTACCGTTTGACCAAATACTTTGGTGACAATGCATTCCTGAACCATTGTCGTTTGAAAGAGGTTTTGGCATAAAAGTAGCACTTAAACCATTACTTTTTGCTGTATTTCTCACAACGTATTTATATTTTTGAAGATCATCGGCCATCTTGACCAAAGTGTCGAATTTTAAATCAATTTCACATTGACCAGCAGTAGCAACTTCGTGGTGTTGCGCTTCAACACTCATACCAATTGCAACCATGTGATTTACCATTTCTGATCTAACATCTTGCATAGTGTCATGAGGTGGGCATGGGAAATAGCCGCCTTTATTTCTAACTTTATAACCTAGATTTGGACCTTCATCTGTGCCTGTATTCCAAACAGCTTCACCTGAGTCAACAGAAAAAGAAGAGTGATGAGGATGCGTATTAATTTGAACGTTGTTGAAAAGAAAAAATTCAGCTTCTGGTCCAAAGAAAATGCTATCACCAACTCCTGAGGTTTTAACGTATTCTTCTGCTTTTTTTGCAACGTATCTTGGATCTTTATCGTACTTTTGTCCAGTAATCGGATCTTGAATATCACATATTAGAACTAGAGTAGGGTCCGTAAAAAAAGGATCTACAAACGCAGTCTCAATATCTGGAATTAGTATCATGTCACTAGCTTCAATTGACTGAAAACATCTAATTGAAGAGCCGTCGAAACCAATACCCTCTTCAAATACGTCCATTTCAAATGTGTTAATATGGTTTGAGAAGTGCTGCCATGTTCCTAAAGGATCAGTAAATCTAAAATCAATGTACTTAATACCATTTTCATCGATCATTTTTTGTAATGATTTTTTGTCCATCTAATAACCTCCTGAGTTGTTAACTTGGTTTATGTAAAAACTAAATTGCGTCTTTACCTTTTTCGCCTGTGCGAATTCTAATAGCCTCTGAAACTTCGTATACAAAAATTTTACCGTCACCGATTTTGCCAGTGTTAGAATGCTTGATAATAACATCGATTGCCTCTTTGTATTTCTTGTCATCAACTACTAATTCAATTTTAACCTTTGGTAGAAAGTCAACTACGTACTCAGCTCCTCTATAAAGCTCGGTATGACCTTTTTGTCTACCAAACCCTTTTACTTCAGATACGGTTAATCCACTTAGGCCTATTTCGCCAAGGGCATCTTTAACATCCTCTAATTTAAAAGGTTTAATTATTGCCTCAATTTTTTTCATATTTAGCGATCCAAATATAATGTTTAATTTGCATAATATCTATACTATAAATTAATTCAATTTTTGGCGGGTGTAGCTCAGTTGGTTAGAGCGCCGGTTTGTGGTACCGGAGGTCGGGGGTTCAAGTCCCCTTACTCGCCCCAATTTGTGCGCCAGTGGCGGAATGGTAGACGCGCTGGTCTTAGGAACCAGTGGGCAACCGTGGGGGTTCGAGTCCCTCCTGGCGCACCAGAATACAAGAAAAATGGAATATAAAAATATAGAAAAAAAAAGTTATAAATCGTCTTTTGAGGTATCTTTAGATCAAAGCGCAATAGCCAAAATTATTGACGAAAAAATATCAGAAAAGCAACCCACTTTTGAAATTGCAGGTTTTAGAAAGGGTAAAGTTCCGGTAAGCATTATAAAATCTAAAATTGGTCTTCAAATTGAAAACGAGGTATTAAATGAAGAGGTATCAAAAAATATAAATAAAATCAGTGAGGATGAAAAAATACAATCTCTGATTCAACCTGATGTTAATTTTAAAGATAATTATAATTTTACCTTGGCTTTTTATTTAAAACCCGAAATTAAAATGGATGAATTAAAAACAAGTGAAATAGAGAAAGTTACTTCAGAGGTAACAAAAAAAGATGTTGATGATTTTAGAGAAAAAGTAAGAAAAGAATACTATTCATTAGAGAGTATTAATATATCAGATGAAAACTCTGTGATAGATTTTGAAATATTAAACTATGAAGATGAACAAAAAAAATTATTTTCTCAAAAAGAGGTAAGAGTAGACTTAAATACCCAAACGAAAGAAGAAGTATTTTTAGACTTAAAAAAAGCTCTTTTAAAAATTAAAAATAAATCTGAAATTAATTTTTCCACAAAAGGAATAAAGATAAACGCTCAAATCAAAGATATTAATAAAAAGATTTATCCTAAAAATGATGACGAGTTGATTAAAATTTTAAAATTAAAATCTATTAAAGAATTAAATGACAAAATTGATAATAAACTCAATGAGGATATGAATTATCTTCAAAAAGAGTTTTTTATTGAAGATCTACTTAAAGTCCTATCACAAAAGAAAAAAATTGATATCAATGAAGAGGTTGTAAATCTCGAACTTAAAAGAAAATATCAAATTGATTTATCTAAAATGAAAGATGAGCACAAAGAAAGAATTGATAGTTTAAAAAAACTCACAAGTGAGAATATTCAAAAAGATGTTCTTTTTTCTGAATTAGTAAAATTTTTAAATGTAAAAGTTGAGCAGAAAGAACTCCAAGAGTATATTCAAAAATATTATGGTGAAAAAATTGATCAAAGAACGGCAGAAACTGCTTATGGTACACTTCTTAGAAATAAAATAGCAGATGAGTCTATGAAAACTTTTAAAATCAAAGAAACTAAGTTAAGCTTAGAAAAGCTAATGAAAAAAGGATCTCAAAATAATGAATCTAGTACCCATAGTCATTGAACAATCTGGTAAAGGGGAGAGATCTTTTGATATTTTCTCCAGACTGCTCAGAGAAAGAATTATTTTTTTGACAGGCGCCATCAATGATGAGACTGCCTCTTTAATATGCGCTCAACTTTTATTTTTGGAATCTGAAAATCCCGAAGAGCCAATTAATCTATATATTAACTCACCAGGAGGTTTAGTTACTGCTGGTTTAGCCATGTATGATACTATGCAATATATTAAATGTCCCGTTCATACTGTTTGCATAGGTCAAGCTGCCTCTGCAGGTTCATTAATACTCGCTGCAGGAAAAGAGGGCAACAGGTATGCTTTACCACACTCTAAAATAATGATTCATCAACCATCTGGTGGTTTTTCAGGACAAGCGAGTGATATTAAAATTCATGCCGAAGAGATATTAAAGACTAAAAAAAGACTCAATGAAATATATCAAAAGCATACCAAAATAAGCATTGGTGAAATAGAAAAGGCAATGGAAAGAGATAGATTCTTTGACCCTGAAGAGGCGCAAAAATTTGGTTTGATAGATAAAGTAATTACTACTAGAATTGAAAAATAAAAATGTCTGATGAAAAAATAATCTCTGCTAATAGTTCTGATAAAAAAATATCATGCTCCTTTTGTGGTAAAAGCCAAGAAGAGGTTAAAAAATTAATTGCTGGACCAAATGTCTATATTTGTAATGAGTGTGTAGTTTTATGTAAGGATATACTTGTTGAAGATGATAAAATTGACACAAAGAAAAAATTTGAGATACCAAAACCGAGTGAGATCTATAATTATCTTGATGATCATATAATTGGTCAAGATCATGCAAAAAAAATATTATCTGTATCTGTTTACAATCATTATAAGAGAGTTCAAAACCCCTCAAAAGATATAGAAATTTCTAAATCAAACATATTACTTATTGGACCAACAGGTTGTGGTAAAACACTTTTAGCTCAAACCCTAGCAAAATTTTTAAATGTACCTTTTACAATTGCTGATGCTACCACGTTGACTGAGGCTGGATATGTTGGAGAAGATGTAGAAAATATTATTTTAAGATTACTTCAGCAATGTGATTATGATGTAGCTTTGGCTCAAAAGGGTATCGTGTATATTGATGAAATTGATAAAGTGGGTAGAAAAAGTGAAAATCCATCTATTACAAGAGATGTATCAGGTGAGGGAGTTCAACAAGCGTTACTAAAAATAATCGAGGGAACAACTGCTAGTGTGCCACCTCAAGGTGGAAGAAAACATCCTCAACAAGAGTTTCTTCAAGTTGATACAAAAAATATATTGTTTGTTTGCGGGGGAGCTTTTGAAGGAATTGATAAAATTATAAAAAATCGAGTGAATAAAAAGTCGATAGGTTTTAATAAATCTATTAATCAGGACCAACCAATGACATCACAACTTGAGAATGACGATTTAATTAAATTTGGATTAATACCTGAATTAGTAGGAAGACTCCCTGTAAGTGCTAGTTTAAATGAATTATCTTTAGATGATTTAAAAGAGATTATTACAAGACCGAAAAATGCAATATCAAAACAATATAAAGCTCTTTTTTCTTTTGAAGGGGTTGAATTCGAGATAACTGAAGATGGTAGGGAGCAAATTGCTCAATTAGCTGTTGAAAAAAAAATTGGCGCACGAGGCCTAAGGTCAATTATGGAAAAGCTACTTCTAGATTGTATGTATGATATTCCTGATAAGGATTCTGTGGATAAGGTAGTTTTAAGTAAAGAGTCAGTAATCTCAAATAGACCAATAATCGTATACAAAGAAAAAGTAAAAATTAAAAAAAAAGTGGGTGAAAATTAAAAATTCCTCACTATCTTAATAGTATGGAAAAGCAAATCATTGGACCTGTTTTACCCTTAAGGGATTTAGTTGTTTATCCCTCTATAACCTCACCTTTGTTTGTAGGCCGAGCTAAATCTATTGATGCAATTAATTTTGCTATGAATAACAACAATAAGATTATTTATTTATTTACACAAAAAGAACCAACGACAGATGATCCCCAAGTTAACGATGTTTATTCCTATGGAGTAAAATCAAAAATTATTCAGTTTCTTAAGTTGCCTGATAATACATACAAGGTTCTTACTGAAGGTTTAGAAATCGTAAAGATAAAGTCTGCTGTTAAGGCAAGTAATAACTTCCTTACAGCTAAAATTGAACCAGTAGTAATTAACAAAAAAAATTCAGTCGAATTAAAAGCCTCAATAAGAGTTTTAAAAAATGAATTTCAAAATTATATACAAAATATAGGAAATAATAATGACATCCTTGAGGGTCTTTTAAATATTGAAGATCCATATCAGTTCATTGATAACATTTATTACAACTTGAATGTTGGAATTGAAGATAAACAAAAAAATTTAGAAATTACTGACATCAATAAAAAAATTCAAAATCTACTGAATTTCTTTTCAAAAGAACTTAACTTTTCTGCTCTTGAGAAAAAAATAAAAAATAGAGTAAAAAGACAAATGGAAAAAACTCAAAGAGAGTACTACTTAAATGAACAAATGAAAGCCATACAGAAAGAACTTGGTGATGGTGAAGACGGTTCAAACGAGTATTATGAAATAGAGAAAAAAATAAATGAAGTAAAACTATCAAAAGAAGCAAAAGAAAAAGCTCTAAATGAATTTAAAAAATTAAAATCTATGAGTCCAATGTCTGCTGAAGCATCAGTTATTCGCAATTACCTAGAATGGATATTAGATATACCATGGGAAAAATTCTCAAAAGAAGTCATAGACATAAAAGGTTCTGAAAAAATATTAAATGATGACCACTATGGTCTCGAAAAAGTAAAAGAGAGAATACTTGAATTTTTAGCAGTTAAAAAAAGATCTAAAAAAGCATCTGGCACAATACTTTGTTTTGTAGGACCTCCGGGTGTAGGTAAAACTTCATTAGGTAAATCTATTGCGAGGGCTACTGGCAGAGAATTTGCTAAGATATCTCTTGGTGGAATTAGGGACGAGGCTGAAATTAGAGGTCATAGAAGAACATATATTGGCTCAATGCCCGGTCGATTTATTCAGGCTATGAAGAAAACAAAAACATCTAATCCCATTATTTTATTAGATGAAATAGATAAGGTAGGTAGTGACTGGAGAGGAGATCCATCCTCTGCATTATTAGAAGTTTTAGATCCTGAGCAAAATAGTCAATTTAATGATCATTATCTTGAGGTTGATTATGATTTATCAAATGTGATGTTCATTTGCACCGGTAATACTTACAATATACCTGGCCCACTACTTGACAGATTAGAGGTCATTGAAGTATCTGGATATACAGAAAAAGAAAAAGTTGAAATTGCAAAAAAATATTTAATTCCAAGAAAAATGAATAAAAATATTTTAAAAAATAATGAATTTAAGCTTGATAAAAGCTCAATTACCAAAATAGTAAGACACTATACTAGAGAGTCAGGTGTCAGAGGGCTCGAAAAAGTTTTTGATAAGCTTTTTAGAAAACTTGTTTATCAATTAGAAAAAAATAAATCAAGATCAAAAAAACCATTTGTTTTTGATGATAAAGCTATAAAAAATTTTTTAGGCCCGGAAAAATTCAAGGATAGTGTTTTAGAAAAGAAAAATTTAGTGGGCATTACCAATGGGCTTGCATGGACTCAGGTTGGTGGAGATATCTTAAATATTGAAGTTAATTTATCCTCAGGTAAGGGAATGATTAATGCAACAGGTAAACTTGGAGACGTGATGAAAGAGTCTATTACTGCTGCTTTAGGTTACATTAAATCTAATTCCGTTGAGTTTGGAGTAAATCCAAAGGTTTTCGATAAAATAGATATTCATTTACATGTACCCGAAGGAGCTATACCTAAAGATGGCCCAAGTGCTGGCATAACAATATTTACCTCATTAATTTCATCTCTTACTGATATTAAAATTAAAAGAGACATTGCAATGACTGGGGAAATTACATTAAAAGGAAGAGTTCTTCCAATTGGGGGATTAAAAGAGAAATTATTGGCTGCGATAAGGTACGGTATTAAAACTGTTATAATCCCAAAAGAAAATGAAAAGGACTTAGTTGAAATCCAAAAAGACATTCAAAACAAGTTGATAATTAAGAAAGTCGAGTTTGCAAAAGAGGTATTGGACTTAGCTCTCGATGGAAAAATCAGTAAAATCAACAAAAAATTGGACTGGAGGCACTTAGTTACTGAGTCTATGAAGCCAAAAAACCAGCAAAATCAAGAAAAAACATTCGTCAACTAGGATATTGTTGTTGATTTTCTTACCTTTTTCTTACTACAATTAACTAATAGAATCACTAAGGAGGTTCGGTATGAACAAAAATGAACTCATTGCTGAATATAGTACGAAAAATGGTGTTGGAAAATCAGATGCAACTAAGGCTGTAGAAAGTTTATTTGATATTATCACATCTACGTTGAAAGCAGGAGGGGATGTTAAGATTGCCGGTTTTGGTACTTTTAAGGTAGCTAACACAAAAGCTAAGACTGGAAGAAACCCAAGAACGGGAGAGTCAATCCAAATTCCTGCATCAAAAAAGCCAAAATTTCTTGCTGGAAAACAGCTAAAAGAACTAATAAAGTCCACAGTCTAATTTTTTGAAAGTTAGATAGGGCGATTAGCTCAGTTGGTAGAGCATCTCGTTTACACCGAGAGGGTCGGCGGTTCGAGTCCGTCATCGCCCACCATTCGACAATTGTCGGGGGTGTAGTTCAGTTTGGTTAGAACGCCTGCCTGTCACGCAGGAGGTCGCGGGTTCGAGTCCCGTCGCTCCCGCCACTTCAAAATATTCATTTCGTTTTTTTTAATTTTTTCTTTATTTTCATGTTCTTCTTATAAATCAAAAGATGTTCATGGATTAAAGACACTTGGTATGAGCTTTGGCGATACAACAATTAAAGGTTTTAAAATTGACCCAGGTTGGAATGCTAGTTCAAAAGAAGAAATAAAAAAATATCAAAGAAAAAAAAACTTGGTACTTTTTCAACTTCAGAAAGAGAAAACAAGATACGGAGATACTGCTTTTTTTATCCAAGCACCAGGAGATGAGTGTTATAACAAATTAAAAGATTGCTCACGACCAAATGGTGAAAAACAAAAAAGAGTAGAGGTAGGAACCAATTATGGTTTTCAAGGAGAAATATGGTTATCTTATTCTTTTTTAATCACAGATAATTACGAACTAAATAATGATAGCGCTATGAATAAATCAATATTGCAATTTCATAGCACAGAGAGTTTTTTTGGTCCTATGTTTATGCTTCAAATAGACAAGAAGAAAGGTTTGCTTTGGAGACACGAATCTAGTGAGGGAGTTATTATTATTGAAGGAGGGAATGATGATTGCTCACCTGGTGCTGGAGGTCCAGAGGATACTGATAAAAGAATTTTTTGTGAAGCTAGGCATGATTGGTACCAAATAATATCTGCAAAAAATTTACAAAGAAATAAATGGTATGATTTAGTCTTCAATATTAATTTTAATAAAAAGGATATTTCCAAAGCTTTTCATAAAATTTGGTTAAATGGAAAGTTATTGCATTACAGAAAAAACCAAACACTCTGGAAAGATCAAAAAGGTGTAAAAAACTCTGATAATTTGGCAAATTTTAAATTTGGTATTTATGGTTCAAGATTAGATGGCTCTTATCAATCTATTTATGCTGATGAAATCCACTTTGGAACTGAATGTAAGGACCTTTTAATAGAAAATATTGGCTATCATTGTAGTAATCTAAAAAAACAAACAATAAATGAATCATTTCCTATCTTTACAGAAGATAGAGTTGCTTACTATACTAGAGGATAAAATATTTTTTAAACTTTTTTACACTCAAATATTAAAAAATCAAGTGTAAGACTAATGCGTCATTTTTATCGTCACTAAATACATATTGTTTCTTATAATGTACTGCGTTACGGAAAATCAAAACTTTTAATGTATAACCTAGATTATATTTTCATATTGATATTCATTGTTATTGGGGCAGGAATGGCAATCGCTATGTATTTGCTCTCAAAAATATTATCACCTAGTTCACCTGATACTGAAAAACTATCTGCATATGAATGTGGTTTTGAGGCATTTGACGACGCTCGGTCAAAATTTGATGTTAAGTTTTATTTAGTATCAATACTATTTATTATATTTGATTTAGAAATTGCGTTTTTATTTCCTTGGGCCGTGAGTCTTAGCAATATTGGAGCTCTTGGTTTTTATTCAATGATGTTTTTTTTATTTATTCTCACAGTAGGATTTATATATGAATGGAAAAATGGAGCACTAGATTGGGAGTAGTATTAGAAAAAGACAAATCATTAAATATTGATGAGCTATTTGAAAAAAAAGGTTTTGTAACAGCATCATTTGAAAATTTAATAAATTGGGCGAGGTCAGGATCTTTATGGCCTATGACTTTCGGTTTAGCATGTTGTGGTGTTGAGATGATGCACTCCTATATGAGTAGATACGATCTAGATCGTTTAGGTGTAATTCCAAGAGGTTCTCCAAGGCAATCTGATGTAATGATTGTTGCGGGAACTCTTACAAACAAAATGGCTTCTGCTTTGAGAAAAGTTTATGATCAAATGCCTGAACCAAGATGGGTAATCTCTATGGGTTCTTGTGCTAATGGAGGAGGATATTATCACTACTCTTACTCTGTTGTTCGAGGATGCGATAGGATAGTGCCTGTTGATATTTATGTCCCTGGATGTCCACCTACAGCAGAAGCTCTTTTGTACGGCATTATGCAACTTCAAGATAAAATCAAAAAGAAAAAGAAGATTTATAGGTAAATTTCTTGTCTCCAAATATTTTACAAAAATATTCAACTGGTAACTTCCATTTTCCAATAAAGTCTGGAATAGACAATATATTAGTTAACAAAGACTCCATTCTAGAAGTAACACAAAAAATTAAAGAAGACGAAGATCTACTCTATGACCAGTTAATTGATATTACTGTAACTGATAATATGCTATCCAAATCAAGTTATTCAAATGAACGATTTACTCTTATCTACTCTTTTCTAAGTTTAAAATTTAATAAAAGATTATTTATTTTTACTAACATTTCCGAAGATAATTTAGATATCAATTCAATAACACAAATTTTTGAGTCTGCCGATTGGTTTGAAAGAGAATGTTACGATCTTTTTGGCATAAACTTTGTTAATCATCCAAATCTTCAAAGAATAATGAATGATTATAATTTTCAAGGTCATCCGCTCAGAAAAGACTTTCCTCTGACGGGTTATGAAGAGGTTCGTTATGATGAAAACTTAAAAAAAGTTGTTTATGAGCCTGTAACATTAAAACAGGAATTCAGAGATTTTGACAATGAAAGTCCCTGGGAGGGAATGAAAGAAACAATTAAAGAGGAGCTTGAAAAGAAGTAATGTCAGAGAATTTTAAACCTGTAACTCTAAACTTTGGACCCCAACATCCTGCCGCACATGGTGTTTTAAGACTTCTTGTACAATTAGAAGGGGAGGTAGTTAATAAAGCTGAACCTCACATTGGACTTTTGCATAGAGGAACTGAAAAATTAATTGAACAGAAAACTTATACTCAAGCTATTCCATATTTTGATCGTCTAGATTATGTCTCACCAATGTGTCAAGAACATGCTTTCGCTTTAGCTGTCGAGAATTTATTAAATATTGAAGCTCCTAAACGAGCACAATACATCAGAGTTATGTTTGCAGAAGTTACTAGGATACTTAATCATTTATTAAATATTCCAGCGTTTGCTATGGATATAGGTGCTGCTACTCCAATGCTGTGGGCTTTCGAAGAAAGAGAAAAAATGTTGGAGTTCCATGAAGCTGTATCAGGTGCCAGATTTCATGCAGCTTATTTTCGACCTGGTGGAGTTCACCAAGACTTGCCTGAAAATTTGTTAGAAAAAATGAAAAAGTATTTTACTAACTTTCCTAAATTTATAGATACGCTTGAAGAACTACTTACTGAAAATAGAATATTCAAACAACGATCTGTTGATATAGGTATTTTAAAGAAAGATGATGCAATAAGACTAAGTTGCAGTGGCCCTGTTCTTCGTGCTAGTGGTGTAGCTTGGGATTTAAGAAAATCTCAACCTTATGATGTTTATGAGGATTTAGATTTCGACATACCAGTTGGCAAAACTGGTGACACCTATGATAGATATTTGGTGAGAATGGAGGAGATGAGAGAGTCAGTTAAGATAATCTTACAATGTATTGAAAATATTCCAGAAGGACCCGTAATGGTTGAGAATAATAAAATTACTCCACCTAAAAGATCAGAAATGAAAAACTCAATGGAAGCTATTATTCATCATTTTAAATTATTTACCGAGGGTTATAGGGTTCCTGAGGGTATTACATACAAAAGCGTAGAGGCACCAAAAGGAGAATTTGGTGTTGTATTAGTTTCAGATGGAAGTTCCAAACCATATCGATGCAAGTTGAGAGCGCCGGGCTTTGTCCATTTACAGGCATTACATTTTTTATCAAAGGGCCACCAACTAGCTGACGTACCATCAATTTTAGGAAGTTTAGATATAGTATTTGGAGAGGTAGACAGATGAGTGGTAATCATCCAGGTTTATCAAATAATTTTTCTAGATCGGGCGAAAAATTTTCTTGGTCTAAAGATAATCTAAGATCAATTAAAAATATAATTTCTAAATATCCTAAAGGCAGAGAACAAAGCGCAGTTATGCCTCTTCTATATTTGGCGCAAGAGCAAAACAATAATTGGATAAGTATCGAATGTATAGAAACAATCGCTGAAACTTTAAATATGCCTAAAATAAGAGTCACAGAAGTGGCCTCATTTTATTCAATGTATAATACAAGACCTGTTGGAGAAAATCTTGTTCAGATTTGTAGAACCTCTCCTTGTTGGCTTAGAGGTTCAAATAAGATTACGAAAACTATTTGTAAAGAAACAAAATGTGAAATTAATGATACCAGTGACGATAATAAATTTACAGTTGTTGAAGTAGAGTGTCTAGGTGCTTGCTCAAATGGACCTATGGTACAAATCAATAATGATTTCTATGAGGATTTAGATGAAGAGTCTACAAAAAAAATTATAGACAATATTAAAGAGGGAAAACCAAATGTTATTGGTTCTCAAAAAGGCAGGAGAAGTTCAGAAAATGCTTAATGAAAAAGATAAAGTTTTTCAAAACCTTCATGGTTTTCAAGAACCCTTCATTGAAGGAGCTTTAAAAAGAGGCTCCTGGTCAAACACAAAAGAAATTTTGTCTAAAGATCAAAATGATATTATCGAATTAGTTAAATCCAGTCAGTTAAGAGGAAGAGGTGGAGCTGGATTTTCTACAGGTCTTAAATGGTCATTCATGCCAAAGAACACTGGTAAACAGCATTATTTGGTTGTCAATGCTGATGAGTCAGAACCTGGTACTTGCAAAGATAGAGAAATTATTAGAAATGACCCACATACTCTTGTAGAAGGGTGCTTGATAGCTTCATACGCAATTCAAGCATCTAAATGTTACATATACATTAGGGGCGAATACCACCACGAATATGTCCAATTAGAAAAGGCAATTGAAGAGGCATATGAACGAGGCTTTATCGGAAAAAATGCTTGTGGTAGCGGATTTGATTTTGATCTTTATGTTCACAGGGGTGCTGGAGCTTATATATGTGGAGAAGAGACAGCTCTTTTAGAGAGTTTAGAAGGAAAAAAAGGACAACCAAGATTAAAACCTCCTTTTCCTGCTGGTGTAGGTTTATATGGTATGCCGACAACTATTAACAATGTGGAGTCAATTGCAGTAGTTCCAACTATTTTAAGAAGAGGCCCAGATTGGTTTAAGTCAATTGGTGCTGAAAATAATACAGGCACAAAAATTTTTTGCATATCTGGTAATGTTAATAAGCCATGCACAATAGAAGAGGAAATGGGAATACCACTTAAAGAATTAGTTGAAAAGCATTGTGATGGAGTTGAGGGAGGATGGGATAATTTAAAGGCGATAGTACCAGGAGGTTCTAGTACCCCAATGCTTCCAAAAAATATTTGTGAATCAGTTTTAATGAATTTTGATGATCTAAAAGCTAATGGCTCAGGTTTAGGTACAGCTGGAGTGATTGTTGTTAACAAGAATAATGATATTGCTGAGGTAATTGAGAGGTTTGCTTACTTTTACAAACATGAAAGTTGTGGTCAATGTACACCTTGCAGAGAAGGAACAGGCTGGATGCATAGAATGATGCAGAGATTAGTTAGAGGAGAGATATCTCCCGAACAAATAGAGCTTTTAGAAAATGTTACAAAGCAAGTAGAGGGTCATACTATCTGCGCTTTAGGAGATGCAGCTGCTTGGCCTATACAAGGACTCATCAAAAATTTTAAATCAGAGTTAATAAGTAAATATAATGAAAAGTTAAAAGCTTCATGAGTGACGATTTAATAAAAATTAAAGTTAATCAAAAAGAAATTCAGGTAGATAAAAATCTTACAGTGATGCAAGCCTGTGAAATAGCTGGTGAAGAAATTCCAAGATTTTGCTATCACGACAAACTTACTATTGCTGGTAACTGTAGAATGTGTTTAGTAGAAATTGAAAAAGCTCCAAAATTAGTATCTTCCTGCACTATGCCTCTAATGGAGGGCATGTCGATAATCACCAATTCTGAAAAGGTAAATGCAGGTAGAAAAGGTGTAATGGAGTTTTTATTAATTAATCACCCATTAGATTGCCCAATATGTGATCAAGGTGGAGAATGCGATTTACAGGATCAGGCCATGTACTACGGTTTCGACAAATCTAGATATAAAGAGAATAAAAGGGCTGTAGATAATAAAAATATGGGACCTTTGGTAAACACTATAATGACTAGATGCATCCATTGCACTAGGTGTGTAAGATTTGCTACTGAAGTAGCCGGAGTTCCAGAATTAGGTATGTTAGGTAGGGGAGAGAATGCAGAAATTACCACTTATCTTGAACAATCAATCACTTCAGAGCTTTCAGGTAACGTAATTGATTTATGCCCTGTAGGAGCACTCACGAGTAAGCCATATCAATTTAAAGCACGTCCTTGGGAGCTAAAACGCACAGACTCAATCGATATCTTCGATAGCGTTGGTTCTAATATCAGAGTCGATAGTAGAGCAGAGGAGATTTTAAGAGTTACACCAAGAACAAATGAATACATAAATGAAGAGTGGATATCAGATAAAGTTCGATTTAACTATGATGGTTACTACCAACAAAGAATAGACACACCCTATATTAAAGAAAACCAAAAATTATCAATATCAAATTGGGAAGAGTCTTTAAAAGTTTTAAAAGATAAATTAAAAACTTTAAAACCATTAGCTTTGATTGGTGAGCACGTAGATTTAGAAACCGGATATGCAATCAAAAAATTTATGTCAAATTATGGTAAAGACAATGTGGAGTGTCGAACTGATAATCATGCTATCCTAGAAAGCTTAGATAGTTATCGTTTTAACACACCTTTGAACGATATAGAAAATGCAGATTTAATTATTCTTGTAGGAACAAACCCAAAAATAGAAACACCAATTATAAATCATAAGATATTCAAAGCTTATAATAATGACGCAAAAGTATTTAACATTGGTGAAAATATATCTTTGAACTATAAAACAGAGTATCTAGGAGAAAGTTTATCAAATTTAAATAATGAAAATATAATCAAAGCGTTAAAAAAATCTACTAACCCTCTTATAATAATTGGCTCTGCGTTTTTAAATAAAATTAAAAATATTAAAACTTTAAAATCTATTTTTTCATATGCTGATAAATACAAAGTTATTACAAAAGAAAAAAATAATCTAAATTTTTTAAATCCATATGCCTCACGTGTGGGCCAATTGATTATAGGTAATACTACTAATAACCTTTGTGAGCCGTTTTCTAATTTAAAAAAAGATAATTTTGAATTGGTTCTTTCTTTTGGCTCAGAACATATTGCCGACGAGCAGTTCAATAACTGTTTTAAAGTTTATTTTGGCCATCACGGTGATGATGGAGCGATGGGGTCTGATATTGTTTTGCCAACACCTCTTTATACAGAGAAAAATGGTACTTTTGTAAATATTGAAGGCAGACCTCAAGAAGCAAAAAAATGCCATAATCCAATTGGATCCGCCAAAGAAGAGTGGTCGATACTAAAAAAACTATCTGATGAATTATCTTTTGATTTTATCCCAAATACATTTGATCAATTAAGATCTGAGTTATTTGACAAACACCCAATTCTCTCTGATTATCATGAAATCATTGTTGTTGAAAATTCAACTTCAATTACACCAGATATTGAATTTGAAGATTGTAAGGCAGAATATCCTGTAAGTAATTTTTATATGTCAGATGTGATTTCAAAAAATTCTGTCACTATGGCCAAATGTGTTGATGAAATAATTTCAACTCCATCTCTTTTGGAGAAATCAGCATAATGACAAGTTTATCCTTTGAGTTAACAATTGGTATTTTAAAAATATTTAGTTTTGTTGTCCCTGTACTAGTTTCTGTTGCATTATTAGTGTACTTAGAAAGAAAAGTGCTTGGTGCTGTTCAATTAAGAAAAGGCCCTAACGTTGTCGGACCATTTGGAATACTACAGAGTTTTGCAGATGTCTTAAAATTACTTACTAAGGAGAATTTACTTCCCTCTAGCTCAAACAAGTTCCTTTTTATCTTTGCGCCTATGCTTACTTTAATATTAAGTTTAATAGCTTGGGCTGTTATCCCAATTAGCTCTACTTATGTTATAGCAAATTTAAATATAGGTATTCTATATTTGTTCGCTGTGTCATCGTTTGGTGTTTATGGGGTCATTATTGCTGGTTGGGCCAGTAATTCTAAGTATCCATTTTTAGGGGCATTGAGATCAGCAGCTCAGATGATTTCTTATGAAGTATCAATAGGTTTTGTAATCATAACAGTTTTAATTTGTGTCGGCTCATTAAATTTAATTGATATTGTAGAGAGTCAAAAGAATATGTGGTTTGCCATACCACTGTTACCTATGTTTGTTATATTCATAATTTCAGCATTAGCTGAAACAAATAGACTCCCATTTGATTTGCCTGAAGATGAAGCCACATTAGTTGCAGGTTTTTTTACCGAATACTCATCAATATCCTTTGGATTATTTTTTTTAGCAGAATACGCCAATATGATTTTAATGAGTTCCCTAACTGTAATTCTATTTTTAGGAGGTTGGTACCCTCCAATAGATATATTCCCTTTAAACGCAATACCTGGAATATTTTGGTTTGTAATTAAAGTATTTTTAATTCTTTTTGTGTTTTTATGGGTCAGAGCAACTTTTCCAAGATATAGATATGACCAACTTATGCGACTTGGCTGGAAAATCTTTCTACCTTTTACCTTGATTTGGGTAGTTATTACATCAGCATTTTTATTTTACTTTGGACTATTACCTAACTAACAATGACAACACTAATTAAATACATAAAATCCTTTACTCTTTTCGAATTAATGAAAGGTTTGAAATTAACGATAACTTATTTTTTTAAGCCAAAAGTCACTCTTAATTACCCTAATCAAAAAGGCCCTATTAGTCCCCGCTTTAGAGGAGAACACGCTTTGAGAAGATATCCAAATGGTGAGGAAAGGTGTATAGCATGTAAGTTATGTGAAGCAGTTTGCCCTGCTCAAGCAATAACTATCGAAGCAGAACCAAAACCTGACGGAAGTAGGAGAACTACCAGATATGACATTGATATGACTAAGTGTATTTATTGTGGTTTATGCGAAGAGGCATGTCCAGTAGACGCAATTGTTGAAGGACCCAATTTTGAGTACGCCACTGAAACAAGAGAAGAATTACTTTATGATAAGGAAAAACTTTTACGAAACGGAGATATATGGGAAAAACAAATTAGTGAAAATCTTAAAAGGGACAGCAAATATAGATAATGTTTCTTGTTGGTTCTTTTTTTTTGTTCGCAGCATTTTTGATCACCACATGTATATTCGTTATTTTTTCGAAAAACCCAGTTAACTCTGTACTCTTTCTTGTATTAGCTTTTTTAAATTCTACATTTCTTTTTATTCTTATCGGTGCAGAGTTCGTTGGTATTATTCTTGCAATCGTTTATATAGGAGCAGTAGCTATACTATTTCTTTTTGTTGTGATGATGCTTGATATTCAAATCACAACTTTAATGTTTAATATTAAAAGATATATACCCCTTGCATTACTTTTTGCTGGTATAATTTTAGCTGAAATAATCTATTTAACTGTATTTAAAACTTCAAAAGAAAATTTAGACACTTTTATTAGGACTAAAAATAATACTGAGCAAATTGGAGATGTACTTTACACAGAGTATTTTATTGATTTCCAGTTAAGCGGTATCGTTTTGTTACTTGCTATGATTGGTGCAATTGTTTTAACACATGTGTATAGACCAACTATCAAAAGACAAAATATAGAAAGTCAAAACTCAACTACAGCCGAAGATAGAGTAAAACTAGTAAAAATTAAGTCTGGTGAAGGTATTAAAGATGACTAGCCTCACATATAATCATTTTTTCATACTTTCTTTGATTATTTTTATAATTGGGTGCTTCGGACTATTTTTAAACAGAAGAAATATGATCCTAATTTTAATGTGTATTGAAATTATATTACTGGCTGCAAATATTAATTTTGTATCAGCTTCTGTTTTCTTAAATGATATTAATGGTCAAGTTTTCTCCATTTTTATTTTAACTATTGCAGCTGCAGAAGCAGCCATTGGCTTAGCTATATTGGTTGTTTATTTCAGAAATAAGGGAGAGATTGATATTACTCAAATCAATCAACTAAAAGATTAATGTTAAGTTATAAATTACTTTTTTTTCTTCCTCTAATTTCAACCATTTTTACATACCCTTTTGGACTGTTATTAGGGGAAAAAACTGCCCAATATTTCTCATCTACTTTAATATCTATAGCAGCTATTTTAAGTTGGTTCTTATTTATTAGTTTTTCTAATTCTTCATCGTCAGAAATTATAATTCCTGTCCTAGAGTGGTTTTTTGTATCTGGTCAGTTCTTTAATTGGGGAATTTCTATTAATTCTCTTACTCTTTTAATGTTAACACTTGTTCTCACAGTTTCTGCATTGGTTCATATTTATTCAATTGATTACATGTCACATGATAATTCAAAAGTAAGGTTCATGACTTATTTGAGTCTATTTACCTTTTGTATGGTTGCCTTAGTTGTAAGTGATAATTTAATTCAGTTATTTTTTGGTTGGGAGGGAGTTGGTTTAGCCTCTTATTTACTGATAGGTTTCTGGCACCATAAGAAGTCCGCAAATTTAGCTGCAATGAAAGCTTTTTTAGTAAACAGAGTTGCAGATTTTGGATTTCTCATCGGTATTGCAACTCTCTATATATTTTTAGATACATTATCTATTAATGAAATAATAGCAGGGAAAGAGAAATTATTAAGCTATCAAATTAATTTTTTAGGATTTGAAATTAATGCTTTAATTTTTTCTTGTTTTTTCCTTTTCATAGGCGCTATGGGAAAATCTGCTCAGTTTGGCTTTCATACATGGTTACCTGATGCTATGGAGGGACCTACACCTGTCTCAGCATTAATTCATGCAGCAACAATGGTAACAGCTGGTGTTTTTTTGACTGTAAGATTTTCAGAATTAATGGTCATGTCTGACTTCATAATGACTTTTGTTTTAATAATAGGTCTATTAACAGCATTCTTTGCTGCATCAGTGGGTTTTTTTCAAAAAGATATAAAAAAGGTAATAGCTTATTCAACTTGTAGTCAGTTGGGTTTCATGTTTGTGGCTTGTGGTTTAGGCGCATTTAACATCGCAATTTTTCATTTAATAACACATGGTTATTTTAAGGCATTACTCTTTCTATCTTCAGGGTCTGTTATTCACGGTGTTCACGATGAGCAAGATATGGATAGAATGGGAAATCTTTTTTCAAAGATGAAGATCACTGCAGTAATGATGTGGATAGGTACTTTGGCTATTATAGGTTTTCCATATTCATCAGGTTATTTTTCAAAAGATCTGATTTTAAGTTCATCATTTAACTTAATTAGTTTAGGCCCATTGGTTTATGTAGTTTTAGCAATAGTCTCTGCTATGACCGCATTTTACTCTTTCAGGCTCATATTTAAGGTGTTTCATGGGAATTATAATGGATCTTATGATTATGAAAAAATTCATGAATCCGGTCCTTTTATGTTAGTTCCACTATTATTACTATCTATAGGGGCGATACTAGCAGGCTTCTTCCTAAAAGATTTATTAGCGGGATATAATTCAAAAAATTTCTGGAACGGAATAATATTTTTGAGTCAAGATAAAAAATATTACTCATCTTTTTATCCATTTTTATCAAAATCATTGGTAGCTTTTGGTGTAGGGCTGGCAGTTTATTATTATGGTTATAATTTAAATAAACTTGCTGACTTAAAAAAACGTTTTCACTCAATCTATAATTTTATTTTGAACAAATGGTATTTTGATGAACTTTATAACAAAATTTTTGTTTTACCACTTTACAATTTAGGTAAGTTTTTATGGACTAAAATAGACCAAGGTATAATCGATAAGTATTTACCAAATGGAAGTGCCTCTATAGTTTCTACAATTTCAAAAGCATTTAAAAGGATACAAACAGGGTATATTTTCGATTATACTTTTATAATTATATCTGGTTTCACACTCTTTATAACTATCATTTTTTATATATCCATAACCTAAGATGAGTTTCCCAATATTATCATTATTAATTTTAACGCCTATTATAGGAGCATTAACACTCTCACTTTCAAGTAGCACACAACTCAAAAATAAAACTATTTTTCTATCAGGTTTATGGATAACAACAGGTGAATTTCTTCTTAGTTTATTATTACCAATTTTTTATGATAAATCAAAAAATGGTTATCAATTTATAGAGTTTCATACTTGGTTTGATAAGTTCGATATAAATTACTATGTCGGAGTTGATGGTGTTTCAATACCGCTTATATTACTGACTACATTCTTAGTCCCTATTTGTTTATTGTGTTCTATTAACTCTATCCAAAATAGAGCTAAAGAATTTGTTATTTATTTTTTATTGCTTGAGAGTTTTATAATAGGAGTATTTGTTAGTATCGATCTTGTAATTTTTTATGTTTTCTTTGAAGCTGTCTTAATCCCGATGTTTTTGATAATTGGAATTTGGGGAGGGGAAAACAGACTTTATGCTACCTTCAAATTCTTTCTCTACACCCTAGCAGGATCTGTTTTAATGTTACTTGCGATTATTTATATTATTTCTAAAGTGAAATCAGGTAATATTGAGTTAATTTCGGACTTTACATTTGATCGACAAATTGAGTTGGTTCTCTTTTTATGTTTTTTTGCTTCTTTCGCAGTAAAAGTACCAATGTTTCCTTTTCATACATGGTTACCTGATGCGCATGTTCAAGCGCCCACGAGCGGATCAGTAATTTTAGCTGGTGTGCTTCTAAAATTAGGTGCATACGGCTTTATAAGACTATCTTTACCTTTTTTTGAGTATGCCTCAATTTATTTTCAACCAATGATTTTTGCACTAAGTTGTGTAGCTATTGTTTACACTTCAATCGTAGCTCTAAGACAACTAGATATGAAAAAAATGATTGCCTATTCCTCTGTTGCCCATATGGGGTTTGTCACTATTGGCATTTTCACTTTAACTCAAGATGGAATTAATGGTGCGTATTTTCAGATGATAAGTCATGGAATTGTTTCTGCAGCATTATTTTTAATAGTTGGTGTGGTTTACGAAAGACATCACACTAGAATGATATCTGATTATAGTGGTGTAACAAATGTAATGCCTAAATATTCATTCTTTTTTATGGTCTTTATGCTCTCCTCTGTGGGTCTTCCTGGGACTAGTGGTTTTGTTGGTGAGTTCTTAGTTATAATGTCAACTATAAGTGTTAGTGTTTATCTTACTTTTTTTACAGCTATTGGAGTAGTCTTAGGAGCTTCATACATGCTCTTATTGTACAAAAATATTAATTTCGGAGATTTAAAATCAGATATTAAGCAATTAGCTGATTTAACAAATATTGAAATTTTCTACTTCTCCTGTTTAGCATTTCTCACAATACTTTTAGGAATTTATCCAAAACTTTTATTTGAAATGATAAATAAGAGTATTTCCCTAAGCATTATATAATGATTAATTTATATCAATTCATACCAGAAATTTTTATCTTATCTTTGATTTTAATAACTTTATGTTTTGGATTATTTAATAAGGACAGGGCTATATCATTAAATACTTTAGGTTTCATTTTGTTGAGTATTTTGCTTTTAAATTATGGAAAAGATATTTATAGCTCCACACAATTTTCACTTAATACGATCAATTTATTTGTTTTATCTAAGATTATTTTATCTATTGGCTCAATCGTATTCATTTTATTATTAAAAAGACCCTTGAAGAATGAAAATTTATATAGATACGAATATGTGTTATTTATACTCTTCGCTATTCTTGGCTCATTTGTTCTTATTTCTAGTAATAATTTTTTAACAGCTTTTATTGGTTTAGAGCTACAATCTTTATCCTTGTACTTGATGGCTGCTTTCAATACTAAAAATTTATCTTCAAATGAGGCAGGTATAAAATATTTTTCTCTCGGTGCTTTATCATCAGGATTTCTTCTATTTGGTATTTCAATGATTTATTACGATACTGGGTCTTTTAGTATACAAAACCTAAATAATTTTACTGCCATAAGCGAAATAGGATTATCATTAGTTCTTATTTCTTTATTTTTTAAAGTTTCCGCTGCTCCATTTCATATTTGGACACCTGATGTGTACGAAGGATCTCCAACTATATCTACACTTTTTTTTGCAACTTTACCTAAATTTGCATCATTAATATTTTTATTTAGGGTTTATCAAGAGCTTAACATTTCTGATATCAAATCTCTTAATTACATTTTTCAAATGGTATGTGCTATTTCATTATTAGTAGGAGTATACGGAGCCATTACACAAAAAGTTATAAAAAGACTTCTAGCCTTCAGTTCTATCAACCATATTGGTTTTATGCTTCTTGGAATAATGAGTTATCAATTTATGTCTGAGGGCACATTATTTTTTTACTTGATTATTTATCTGATTACTACTTTTGGTATTTTTGCTGTTTTACTGAACTTGAGAACTGTAGATGGAGAATTTACAAAAATATCCCAACTCAATGGTTTGAGATTTACCTCAAATTCAAAATCTATAAGCATGTTGGTGTTTTTCTTTTCTCTCGCAGGAATACCACCTTTTGCAGGGTTCTTCGCAAAGTTCTTCATTCTTTCAGCTTCTATAAATGATGGATTTATTTTTTTATCAATTATTGCTGTTTTAAGTTCAGTAATTGCTGCATTCTATTACTTAACAATTATTAAGAATATGTTTTTCAATAAATTAGAAATTGAGTTACTAGATGATAATAACAAAACAGGCAAAGTTATATTTATAGCATCTGGATTAATTATAACTTTATTTTTCATCTATCCAGACCCTTTAATTAATTTAGTAGATAATCTTTTCAAATAAAAATTGTATAAAGTTATCTTTGACTCAATTAATTCTACACAAGATGAAATTATCAGCTTTAATAATTATAAAAAAATTTTAAAAAATAATAATTTATATATCCAATCTTTTAGACAAATTAAAGGTACTGGAAGGGGTAAAAATAAATGGTTAAGCCCTATAGGTAATATTTATTTAACAATTAATCAAAAATTAAAAGCTTCATATGCTTTAAGAAATAACTTTTATATTTGTTACATAATTCACAAATTTTTTAAAATTAATTTTAATATTAACCTAGACTACAAATGGCCAAATGATTTGTTTTTTAAAAATAAAAAAATAGTTGGTGTTGTTGTCAAATCAACTATCTTAGCTAAAAAATCATATCTAAAAACGGGTATAGGAATAAATATTAACAATTCTCCAATAGTCAACTCAGTTTCTCTATTTAGTATTATCAATGAAAAATCAAATATTCTCGATATATCAAATATAATTATTGATTTTATTGAACATAATTTAACAAAAAAAATATCTAATAAGAAATTAGTGAGATATCTTAATAAATATATGTTTAGGGACTTTAAATTAAATCATCCAATTTTTGGGAAAAATATTATTGAAATATTAAAAGTAAATGAAGACTTATCTTTAAAGATTAAAATAGATGACGCAACTAAAAATATTTTCTTTGGAGAACTATTTTGAATTTATTAGTTGATATTGGAAATACATCTATAAAATTTTCATCATTTGTTGACAAGAATTTAATAAAAATCTCTCAAATTAGATACTCAAAGAATGATTTGAAATCAGTCACTCTTTTTTTTAAGAATAAACTTAAAACTCATACTAACATTTATATTTGTTCTGTTGTCTCAGAAGTAGACAAAGTTATAATTAAAAATTTAAAGTCATATCGAAATCGTTTATTTTTTATTAATAAAAAAAAATTATCTTTTTTAGTCCATAAAACAGTTAATTTACGCCAATTAGGTAATGATAGGATTATTAATGTTTTATCCGCAATTAATATTTATCCAAAATCTAAATTCTTTATCATTGTTGATTTAGGTACTGCGACTACATTAGATATCATTATAAATAAGAAATATTATGGAGGTGTAATTTTGCCCGGTCTCACCACCTCTTATGAAAATCTAATATCTTTAGCTTCTGGTATAAAGAATATGAAATTTTCAAATAAATCTAGCATCATAGGTAAAAATACTAATCAAGCTCTAATGTCTGGATTTAATGTGGGTTACAAAATAATGATAGAGTCTTATATAAAATTAATTAAAACCTCCTATAAAAGGAATTTTAAAGTGATTTTTACTGGTGGATATGCTACCTCTATCGACTATAAAAAAACTAATTTTATTTATAGAGAAGATTTAACTCTTTTAGGGGTTTTTTTTTATCACATTTTTTTAAATGAAAAACTTAGAAATATTAAATAATAAAAATAACAATTATTTTTTGCCCATTGGAGGAATAGGTGAAATAGGTGGCAATAACTATTTGTACTCCTTTAAAGGAGAACAAATAATAGTTGATGGTGGCATTTCATTTGCCGATGATAGTCTCCCCGGTGTAGATATAACTATTCCTGATCCGTATATTTTTTTGAATACATCAATAAAACCTAAAGCAATGATTCTAACTCACGCGCATGAAGATCATGTTGGTGGACTAGAGTATTACTTTGATAAGATTGATTTTCCAATCTATTGCAATCAATTTACTTTTTCCTATATAAAACATAAGTTCAATAAAAAAAATGATTTTGAGAAAAAATTTGTAATTGTTAAGGACTTCCAAGAAGTAGAGTTTGAGAACTTTTCATTTCAATTAATTCCGACAACCCACTCTATACCAGATCCCACAGGTATATTTTTTAAAACATTGGAAGGAAATATTTATCATACAGGTGATTGGAAAATAGATAAAGATCCAGTGACTGGTTCACCTTTTGATTACAAAAATTATCAATTATTAAAAGATGAAAATATCGACTTACTTATAGGTGACTCAACGAACGCCGGTGTAAACGAGATATCACGCTCAGAGTCTGAGTTAGATCCATCATTTGATAATTTATTTAATAAACTTGAGGGTAGGATTATAGTTACTTGTTTTTCTTCAAATATTGCGAGACTTAAAACCATTATATCAAATGCAATTAAGCATGATAAAAAAATATTTGTTGTAGGAAGAAGTATAAAAAGAGCAATTAATACTGCTATAGAGGAACAGTTAATTGATAATTTTGAAATACTTAATGAAAAAAAATTTCAGGATTATAATAAAGATAAAGTTCTTTTAATTTGCACAGGTAGCCAAGGTGAAAAAAACTCTGCTCTTTGGAAGATTGCTAATAATACACATAATCAAATTAAATTAAGTACAAAAGATAATATAATTTTTTCATCAAAAGAAATTCCTGGTAACGAAAAATCAATTTCATATTTAAAAAATTCTTTTAGTTATTTAGGCTTAAATATTATCTCTGATGAAGAGGAATTTGTTCATGTTTCAGGACACCCAGGGAAAAATGAAATAAAAGAATTTTACTCTTTCATTCAACCTAAGTCTTTAATCCCCATGCATGGAGAATATCTTCATTTAAAAAAACATTTAGAAATAGCTAAAAGCTTAAAAATTGAAAAAACTAATATTCTTTTAAGTGGAGATTTGTGCCAATTAGATTTAGTAAATAAAAATCATAAGTTAATTGAACAATTTGTTATAAAAAAACTACCTGTTGTTCAAAATCTAATTATTGAAGAAGATAATTTTATAAATGAAAGGGGAAAGATCCTACATAATGGTGTAGTTAGTATTAATTTAATTTTAAATAAACAATTTGATATTATTAAATTTCAAATATCTGATAAAGGTTTCCCTTTTTCCTACAATAAAGAAGTAATCCAAGATGAAATCAAAGAAATCTTACTAAATAAAATATTGTTTATTAAAGAGGAGATAGATGAAAATTCGCTAAGCGGGTTAGTAGAAGAAGTTTCAAGAAAAACTTATAATAGAAATTTTTCATTAAAGCCTGAATTGTTAATACACATATCTTTGATATGAAGTTTTTATTTTTACTTTTTATTATTTGGTGGGTTATTTTTATGACAATATTACCTATTAAAAGATCTGATTTTGAAGAGGGTATGCCAAAAAAGTCTTATTTAGGAATAAAATTTTTAATTTCATTTGCTATATCAATGATCGTATCTTTTTTTATAATAAAATATGAAAATAATATATTCGAATACTTTAAATGAAACTTTCAAATCTTCTATTTAACTCATTAAAAGAGTCACCAAAGGAAGCTAAAATTGTTTCCCATCAATTAATGTTGCGTTCATCGATGATTAGGCAACACACCTCTGGTATATACACATGGTTACCATTAGGTTTTAAAGTCCTAAAAAATATTGAGAGTATAATTCGAAATAATCAAGATGAAATAGGCTGTAATGAAATGTTAATGTCTACTATTCAATCTTCAGAATTATGGAAAAAAAGTGGTAGATATGCAGACTATGGAAAAGAGATGTTAAGAATTACTGACAGACATGATAACGATTTATTATATGGACCAACTAATGAAGAGGTAATTACAGATTTATTTTCTGATTATGTAAATTCTTATAAAGGTCTTCCAAAATATCTCTACCATATTCAATGGAAATTTAGAGATGAAATTAGACCTCGTTTTGGCGTAATGCGAGGTAGAGAATTCTTAATGAAAGATGCCTATAGTTTTGACTTAACCGAAGAAGCTGCTTTTGAAACTTATAAAAAATTTTTTAGAAGTTATTTAAAAACTTTTCTAGATCTAGGATTACAACCAATTCCTGTAAAAGCTGCTACTGGTGCCATTGGTGGAGATTTATCTCATGAGTTTCAAATATTAGCTAATACCGGTGAAAGCGAACTTGCTTACGACTCTAAATTAGTCGATCCAAATTTATACGAAAAAAGTTATGAAGAAATTACAACAATGTATTCTGCATCTGACGAAATGATTGATAAATCAAAATCTGATGTGATAATTGGAAGAGGTATTGAAGTAGGTCACATATTTAATTTTGGTACAAAATATACTAAGCCATTAGAATGCTTCGTGCTAAATCAAGATGGAAAAAGAATAACACCATATATGGGATCCTATGGAATAGGGGTTTCCAGATTAACAGCAGCAATAATAGAGGCATTCCATGATGACAAAGGTATTAAATGGCCTATCAATATTTCACCATTTAAGATAAACATCATAATCCAACCAAACTCTGATTATATATTAGATGTGAAGAGTATTTATAATCTGCTTATTACTAAATACGATAATGTAAGTTTAGATGATAGAGATTTAAGTATAGGAAGAAAAATTAAAGACTCTGAATTAATTGGAATACCTTGGACATTGATTATCGGGAATAATTTTAAAGAAAAAGGTCAAATTGAACTGATTAGTAGATCTAACAGTGATAAGATATTCTTAAGTAAACAAGAAATTGAGAATTTTGAATTTGAACAATACACTCCATAAACTATCTTTTTCCTACATATTTAATTTTAAAAAAGATAAAGCATTCTCAGTATCAACAATTTTATCATCGCTATCATTAATACTAGGTATTTCAATTTTAATAACAGTAATGTCCGTGATGAATGGTTTTAGAGAGCAATTAGTTGAGTCATTAAGTGGTGTGAATGGAGATATTACTATTTATAATGCTAACAAAGATAAAATCAAAAAAATACAAGAAAAAAATCCTTCAATATCTTTTGTTGAAAATATTCAAAGTAGAGTAATCACAACTAATGAAAATGGTATAGAGGGTCTATTAATGAAATCTCTTAATAAAGAAGACATCTATAAAATACCTAAAATTAATCAAAATATATTTGAAATAGAAAAAAATATCGACAATTGGGTTTTCATTGGAGTTGAACTAGCGAGATCTTTGAATTTAAAAGTAGGGATGCCTCTTCAAATTAATATTCCTGGAAATTCTATGACAATTTTGGGACCTGTTTTAAATTCAAGACAACTAACCATTAATGGAATATTTAACACAGGAGTATATGACTTTGATAAATATTTTATTTTTAGCAATATCGATCAGTTTAAAAATAATACAAGCAATAAAGTTATAGATGTTTATTTGAACAATAAAGACATTGATTATAGGGATTTAGATGGTCTAAACTACTCAACATGGGAGGACCAAAATCAAACTTTAGCTCAAGCATTATCTACTGAAAAAAATGTTATGTTTGTTATTCTCTTTTTTATTATAGTAATTTCATCCTTTACAATTATTTCAAATCAAATTTTTTTTATAAAAGAAAAATATAAAGATATTGTTTTGTTAAAAGCATTAGGTATAAAACAATCAAAAATTTGTCTTCTATTTTTTTTAAATTCTTTCTTTATATCATTTTTCTCTATTGTTATAGGGACTTGTTTAGGACTACTGTTATCGACAAATATTGACTCTGTTGAAAATTTTTTATCACATTTGTTAAATTTTGAACTTTGGAATAATGAAATAAGATATTTGGCATCTATGCCTTATAGTATTAAATTAAATGACATATTTTTTATTGTAAGTATTTCACTTTTTTCTAGTCTAATTGCCTCTTATATTCCAATATTAAGAATATTTAAAATTAAACCAAATCTAATATTAAGATGAGTTTATTAGAATTAAAAAATATTTCTAAATCATACTTATCTAAGGTAGGAAACTTTCAAGTAATTGATAAATTAAATTTATCAGTAAATCATAATCAAAATATTTTTTTATTTGGTCCCTCAGGTTGTGGTAAGTCTACTCTATTAAACCTAATATCAGGTTTAGATAATTCAGACTCTGGAGAAATTTACTTTGATGGAAAATTAGTAAAAAACCCTTTTGACTTACTGAAAAATGATATTGGTATTATATTTCAAGATCATTATTTAATATCCGAATTAAACATTTTTGATAACATTAAATTAAAAAGTAACGATACGAAAAAAATTGAAAAAATCTTATCCCATTTAAAGATGGGTCATTTAAAATTTAAATACCCTAATCAGTTGTCTAATGGACAAAAACAAAGGGTTTGTGTTGCGAGATCACTAGTTAATAGTCCTAAACTTTTGATAGCTGATGAACCAACAAGCTATTTAGATAAAGAAAATGCAAAGTTAGTAATCGACCTAATAATAAATAGTTCTAAAAAATTCAATTTATCAACAATAATAGCCAGTCATGATATTTCATTTCGTCCACTTTTTGATAAGTCTTATACAATTGAAGAGAAATCAATAAAAGAATGCTGATACCTTTAAGAAATTACTCTAATTATTCTATTTGTGAGTCCAATATTAAGATTGAAGAACTTGTAAGTTTTGCTGATAAGGAAAAATTACCTGCAATTGCATTAACAGACTACAAATTATTATCTGGCGCTCTTGAGTTTTCAACTAAATGTAAAGGTAAAGGCATTCAACCAATTATAGGATTAGATGTTGATTTTATCTCAAAATTAAAACACAAATCAAGAATTACCTTTTTATCGAAGAATGATATCGGGTTTAAAAATCTCAATATATTATCTACAAAAATAAATACTGAAAATGAATTTCAATTATCTTTAAATAATATAAATAATTATTCTGATGGTAATATTTTAATTTTAGGTGGGTTATTTAGTTATTTCCAAGATTTGAATATTAATTCAAATACTCTTAAAGTTATTTTAAATGAAATCAATGCTTTAAAAAATTTCTTTAAAAATGATGTTTTTTTTGAATTTGATGAAAACTTAGATAATAAACTTCTTAATGAAATATCTCAAAAAACTAATATTAATTTATTTCTATCTTCCTTTAGTTTCTACAGAAAAGATAAAGATTATGATGCAATGAAAATACTTCATTGTTTAAAAAATGGAGAATATATACAAAATACCTCATTTAACTTAAAAAATAATTATTCATTAACTAAGAATTATTACGAAAATAAAAATTTTGAGTCATTAATACAAAATACAAATTTAATTGCAAATAAAATCAATTTTTTAATTGAGGAAAAACCAATTACATTACCTAATTTTAAATCAGATTTGGACTCTGATGAAGATAAAGAAATTATTAAACAATCTAGAAGCGGTCTAGATCTTAGATTAAAAAAAATACTCTCAACTAAAACAATAGAGGAATTTAACAGTCAATCTAAAGTTTATAGAGATCGTTTAGAATATGAACTAAGTGTCATTATAAAAATGAAATTCTCTGGATATTTTTTAATAGTAAGTGATTTTATCAGATGGGCTAAATCAAATTCAATACCTGTTGGTCCTGGAAGGGGATCGGGCGCCGGATCTATTGTTGCATGGTCTTTATTAATTACAGATATAGATCCAATTCAATTTGGTTTATTGTTTGAAAGATTTTTAAACCCAGATAGAGTCTCAATGCCGGACTTTGACATAGACTTTTGTAAATCCAGAAGAGATGAGGTAATCGAGTATGTGCAAAAAAAGTATGGTTATCAAAATGTTGCACAAATAATTACCTTTGGATCAATGATTTCGAGAGGAATATTAAAGGACATTGGTAGAGTAGAAGGCATTCCATATTCTGAAGTAGAAAGAATGGTAAATAAAATACCCTATAACCCAGTTCATCCATTAAGTATTAGTGATTTAAAAGCAAACCACACTGATCAATTAGGTGATTTAGCTAATTCTCCAATGATGGACAAAGCAGAGTCAATGGAGGGCGCCCTAAGAAATGTATCTACACACGCGGCTGGAATAATTATTTCCTCAGATAAACTTTATGGCAACATTCCTCTATTTAAAGACGACGACTCAGAAATAATGGCCACACAATATAATATGAAAGATTGTGAAAAGGCAGGTTTATTAAAATTTGATTTTCTTGGATTAGCTAACCTTACAATCATTGATGAGACTCTTAAATTAATAAAATCTGAGAAACAAATAACTATTGATCTTGCTGAAATACCTTTCAATGATGAAAAAACTTTTAAATTATTAAGTGACGGCTATACATGCGGAGTATTTCAAGTTGAAAGTGCTGCGATGGTTGACACTTTGATCAAACTTAAACCAACAAGTTTAGATGAGGTAATAGCAGTTTTAGCTTTGAATAGACCTGGTCCAATGCAATTCATTGATAGTTTTATTAAAAGGAAAAAAGGTGAGGAAGAAATAATATATGACCATCCTTTACTTGAACCAATATTGAAAGAAACGTATGGAATTATTGTCTATCAAGAACAAATTATGAAAATTGCTCAAGTAATATCAGGATATACTTTGGGACAAGCAGATTTATTAAGAAGAGCTATTGGAAAAAAGATTAAATCTGAATTAATGAATCAAAAAGACAATTTTATTAAAGGTGCTATAAATAAAAAAGTTAGATCTAAAGATGCAGAAAAACTATTTTCCTTGATTGAAAAATTTGCAGAATATGGATTTAACAAAAGTCATGCAGCTGCTTATGCTTTTATTACATATTATACAGCTTATCTTAAAGCACATTTTCCTTTAGAGTTTTATTGTGAGTTACTTAATAATTCATTGAATAACACTGATAAAATTTTTGTAATTTTAAATGAAATGTACGAACAAGATTTAAAAATATTACCTCCTGACATAAATTATTCAGGATATAAATTTCTAGTAAATGATGAAAAGATTATATACGGTTTAGCCGCACTGAAAGGAGTAGGTGAGGAATCTATGAAAGAACTGGTAATTGAAAGAAATAAAAATGGTAAATATAAATCTTTGTCAGATCTTAACGATAGATTATCCAGATCGGTCTTAAACAAAAGACAAATAGAGAAACTTATATTATCAAATTCTTTAAATTCACTTCATACGAATATCTCAAAGCTATTTGCAAATGTAGAAAATATTATCCAAAAAAAATCTAGAGTAACACTATTTAATGATTTATCTGATAATCACTTTTTTACAAAAAAAGATTATATTAAAGTTGACCCAATAAAAGCTGAATTTGAAAGTTATGGATTTCTGTATTCGCAAAAAAAACAAACAAAAATACTTACAAATCTTAATCATTCGTCTTTTAAAGAAAAAGTTGCGAATAAGATAGAATTTTTGGAAGAATTTTATTTTTATGTTGTAAAAGCTCAATACAAAACTACTAGAAATGGTAAAAGGTATATTCTTTTGAATGTAATAAATGAAAGTGGTTTTTTTGATTTAAGACTTTTTGATGACAAATTTGATGCAAATTTACTTCATGCAAAATATATTAAGGCTAAAATTAAATCAGTATATAAAAATGACTTTTACAATGTAAATATTGATAATTTGATCATAATTGACGATGTTGATTTAATTAACCAGATAAATCATATTTCCTATCAAGAACTTCTTGATTTAGATCAAACAGGTAACATTAACAATATTAGAGTTCAAAATAATGACAAAATACTAAATATTTCTTTGAATTAGCTCTTGATTATTAAGATTTATCCTTTAAAACATCAAAAAAAAACAGGTTAATAGACATCCGGTGCCTAGAGGTTTCCTTTCTATTAACCAAAGCTTAACCGGAGGTAAAATGAACATTGAAATATCACTTGAAGATTTACTTAAGAACGGTTCCCACTTTGGACATAATAAAAAAAGGTGGAACCCAAAAATGGAAAAATATATCTATGGGGAAAAAAATGGCACGCATATTCTAGATTTAAGAAAGTCTCTACCTTTGATTGAAAATGCTTTAAAATTTGCAAATGAGTCTTCAAAGAATAAAAAAAAATTTCTATTTGTTTCAACAAAAAAACAACTTAGTGAAATTGTTGAAAATATAGCTAAAGAAACTAACAATTATTTTGTAAATTTTAGATGGTTAGGTGGAATGATTACTAACTGGAATACTGTGAAAAATTCTATTAATACTCTCAACAATTATGAAAATATTTTAAATTCTGAAGATACAGTTTTTACAAAAAAAGAGTTATCGGATATAGAAAAAAAGAAAATTAGATTAGAAAAAACTCTTGGAGGCATTGTAGAAATGAAGTCAACACCTGATGTAATTTTTATTATTGATACTAACAGAGAACACATTGCAGTTTTAGAAGCAAAAAAATTAGGTATACCAATTATTGGTATTATTGATACAAACTGTGATCCTGATTTAATAGATTATCCAATTCCCGCTAATGATGATGGAGTCAAATCTGTACAATTCATACTTGATAATTTTAAAAAAGTTTTAATTTCAAACGAAAATACTTTATCAGAAGAGAGTACTAAAAATGAGTAGTATGGAATTAATTAAAAAACTAAGAGACTCTACTGGAAGTGGTATTGTTGATTGTAAAAAAGCACTTTCTGAAAATAACGATAATTTAGAAGCTTCAGTTAAATGGTTAAGAGAGAAAGGAATTCTTAAAGCCCAAAAAAAGCAAGATAGAGTTACAAATGAGGGAGTAGTTTCTTTTTATAATAGCTCATCTAATACTAATCTTACCGTATGCAAAATAAAGTGTGAAACTGACTTTGTTGCTAAAAATGATGATTTCTTAAATTTTGCGGAAATACTTTCTAAGACTATTCATGAAGATAAAAATATAAATGATTATGGAACCCATAAAGATTTAGCTGATTTGAATATTAATAACAAATCATTGAATGATTGTCTTACAGAACTTATTGCTAAAATTGGAGAAAATATTCAAATTGTCTCTTACAAAAAATATTTTTCGGAAAAATCAATTTTTATTACCTATCTTCATAATAAATATAATTCCAATTGCTCTAAAATTGGTTCTGTTGTTGAAATCTCAACTGATAATACAGCTTCAGCATTAAAATTAGTTGATGAATTAAAAGTGATTGCTATGCAAATATCTGCAATGAAGCCAATGGGAATTGATGAAAATTCAATAGACTCAAAAATTATAGAGGATGAAAAAGATATAATTTTAAAGCAAATGAATAATGTCCCTGATGATAAAAAAGATCAAATTATCAGGGGTAAATTAAATAAATTTTTAAAAGAAAATACCCTTTTAGGTCAAGCGTTAATAACAGATCCAAAGAAAAGTGTTAGTTCTTTCTTAAGTGAAATTTCACAAAATAATAACATAACCCTTAACATTACATCTATGGATTTATATACTATTTAATATAATGTATAAAAATATCATGTTAAAGATTTCAGGGGAGTCTTTAGCAGGATCTAATGAGCAAGGTTTTGACTTTGATATTTTAAACGATCTTTCTAATAGTATTAAAAAACTTCAATCAAAAAGTCTTAAAATTTCAATTGTTTTAGGGGGAGGCAATTTTATTAGAGGCTCCTCTTTTTCAAATGGAGTAGTCGATAGAGTAACCTCAGATTATATGGGCATGCTAGGTACTGTTATAAATTCTTTGGCTTTACAATCTAATCTAAAAAAAATTGGAGTAGAATCTAGGGTCATGACAGCAATAAGTATAAACAGAGTAGCTGAGCCATACATTAAAAATAAAGCCTCTAATCACCTTGATAAAAATAGAGTTGTAATTTTTGCATCTGGAACAGGGAATCCTTTTTTTTTCAACGGATACAGCCGCAGTTCTTAGGGCTTCAGAAATGAAATCAGACATTATTTTGAAAGGAACAAAAGTTGATGGTATATATGATAAAGATCCCAAAAAAAATTCCAATGCTAAGAAAATATCTGTTATTTCTTATTCAGATTATTTAAATAAAGAAATTAAAGTTATGGATGCTACTGCAATAAGTCTTGCAAAGGATAGATCATTGCCAATAATTATTTTTTCTATATTAAAAAGCTCAAATATAATTGATATAGTCAGTGGTAATGGATCTTACTCTATTATTAAAGACACAAAATAATGTTTGAAAAAGATAATTGCTTGAAAGAAATGAATTTGAGTCTTGATGCATTTACTAATGAACTTAAAAATATAAGAACAGGAAGAGTTTCGCCTGAAATTCTTAATTCAATATTAGTAGATAGTTATGGGTCTAAAACTCCTCTTAAACAACTCTCTAATATCAATAATTTAGATAATATGACTCTAAATGTAAATGTGTGGGATACTTCATTAGTCAAAAATATTGAAAAATCTATTTTAGACTCAAATTTAGGTGTAACACCTCAGACTGATGGTCTAAGCATACTTTTAAAGTTTCCTG